>CAZNWB010000029.1:0-38619 GCA_964576535.1 uncultured bacterium
AGGCCGCCAATTCGCTTGACCGGGCATGCGCGTGGGACGAACTCTCGCGCTCGGCTAGGAACTGGTCCACGGCGGCGCGCTGCTTCGCCACGGTGGGAATTGTGAAGACCCGGCGGAGGAAGGCGGCTGTGACGGCGAACCGAAACGTGAAGCGAGTGTCTGCCTGCAATCCACCAGCTTCAGATGCCTCGTTTCACCGTGGCACGGCAACGGGCTCCGTGTTCACGCACTTCCGGCTGCCATACGACATCACTGCCGAATGACTTGGTCGAACTGATCGCCGGTACGGCGAAGCTCGTACCGCTCGTGGCGCACGGGGTCTTCGATGGTGACCCCGCTTCCGTCCGGCCAGATCAGGAGCAACTGCAGTGCGCGCCCAACCTCGCCCTTGGCGAGGAGGACGAAGCCCTCTTGGGGGACGACGGAGACCCCTTCGGAGAAGCCGCTCGAGGCAGAGAGCAAGACCAGAGCGCGGGTGTCATTCGCGGCCTCGGCCTGCTCAACGCCCAGGACGATCCTGCCGGTCTTGGGATCCCGATACGCCTTGGCGCGCTCGATCAGCAATGATCCCTGGGTCAGTGAGGCAGCCAGGCGGGATGTCAGCGGGATGCGGACCCCCTTTCCGGGGAGGTCGGGATCTCCGACGGACAAGTGGAGAGCGGGGAGTGCCTGGACGCGGACAGCGTCCGTGATGCGCAGAGGGGAGAGTTGTGCTGGGGTGAACTCGACCTCGTACGCTTGCATCTGTGGTCTCCAATTCTTGCAGCCGATGAGGCACGGGACCGAGCGCGGAAGGGGCCGGCGAGGCTCTCGCCTCGGGACAGAGGCCGCAACGGGGGCGGCCAGGGAGCGCGCGCTCGCAACAGGATCCGCGGAAGCGGAGGCGGCACTGGATGGCTGTCGCGTGATGGAACGACTGTCAGTGTGAAGGACGGAGTCCGACTTGGCAACAACGAAAGCACGGGACAGCACTCTGGTCGAAGGGTCAAAGAGTCGAAGGGTCGAAGGGTCGAAGGGTCGGGAACGGGGGAGACGGGGACCTGGAGACTTGAGAGCCGTGAGGCGAGAGTCGGAAGGCGGGAGGCCGGAAGCGGCGCCTTCCAGGCGGCCGAGTCGCTTCGATAGGCACCGGGGGGTAAAGCGCCTGGGGCCGAGCTGCTTGACAGGCACTCGATCGGGGTGTTGAAAGGGTACCGGACACCAATTCGGGGCTAACTCGCGGGTTCCAGTGAGGAGCCTCTTGAATTCTTGTCCTCAGCGGCCTGGCTCGTCTCCTGCCCCGCCCAGCCGCTTGGCGAGGAAGGAGGCCTTGGAGAGCTTGGTGGTACAGCGACCCCCTCAGACCTCCCCGTGGGGTGGGATCCGGGCGCAGGGCGATTCTGCTTGACTACGAGGACGAACGCTAGTATCTTACAGGTCGATTCTCGGTTCAGACGGTTTCGCCATTTTCTCAACGCCGCGAGGAGCCAAGCCTCGGGGCGTTTTTTTGTCTCCAGCGGTGCGATGGGATCAAGGCTGGCGAGAACTCGCCGGGGAGGCTTCGTGAGCTTTCGGGATGGACAGAATGGTGAGGGCTTTGGCCGGACCGATGGGGGCGCGTCGCGCCACCGTCCATTGGAGGTGACCGTCGGAGATCGCGGGGTAGAAGGCGCCCTCCGCTTGTTCAAGCGGCTGGTCCTTCGTGACGGAATCCTGCGGGAGGTGAAGCGGCACGCGCATTATGAGAAACCCGGCGACCGGCGCCGGCGAAAGGTCCGGGAGGCCGCCCGGCGCCTCCGGAAACGATTGGCGAAGGCCCGCGAGCGGGGAGAACAGATCGAATAGCCGCCGAGGATCGGCTGGCTTGAACCGGGCGTGGTATGAGCGGCCCCACGCCCTGGAGATACGACACCGATGACCGCTGACGATGGGACAGTGCCCCGCAGCTGCGGGGCGAAGGGAGTTGAGGATCATGGGAACGAGACTGTATGTTGGGAATCTGCCGTTTGACACAGATGAATCGCAGCTTCGCGCCCTCTTCCAGGAGGGGGAGCGGAACGTCACCGAGGTGAAGATCATCACGGACCGCGACACGGGTCGCGCCCGGGGCTTCGCCTTTGTGGAGATGGGCAGCCAGGCGGAGGCCGAGGCGGCCGTCAAGGCGATGAACGGCCGGGAGCTCGGCGGCCGGGCACTCACGGTCAACGAAGCTCGCGAGCAGGCTCCCCGCGGCGGCGGAAGGTATAATAGCGGCGGGCCACGCCGGTACTAGGCACGAACTTCGTCGCACCGGATAGCCAATACGCAACCCCCGCGCACCTGGAACGCATCCATACCACCAGAGGCGCGGGGGAACTGCTCACGTCAGTAATGGGGGACCCGGCCGGCTCTCAACCTCAATCACGCTAGCAGGCTGCAACGCGATACTCATCCCTCGCCCGCCTCAGTGCACGCCTCGAATCCATCCGAGCCCTGCTTTACACCTCGAACTACATCGTGCCTGTGTGAGGCTAGGTCGAGCCCCACGGTTTTCACAAGCGGATCGTAAGTGCCGATTGACAACCGGGAGGTGTCGGAGTACATAGGGGACACATTTCTTGGCTCGCAACGGGATCCTGGGAACCCCATGAGGGGTGACTCCGGGGGGCAAGGACGCCCTGGATTCCCGCTGGAGAAGCGGGAGCGGGGCGTTTTTCTTTTCGGGCGACCGCTGCGGGATGGGACGCAGGAGAAGGGAAGGGGAGGCGGGTCATGGGGAGTGTCCGGGGCTTTCGCTGCGGGGTGTGCCGAGCCGAGATGCTTGTGGCTTCCGACCCCGGTGGTCTGCCTTCCCGGGTCGAGTGGACCCCCCCGATCCTCTGCTGCGGGCAGCCCCTCCACCCCATAGAGCCGGAGCAGGTCACGCTCCCGCAGGGGACCCGGCGGCGCGTCGCCCAGTGCCCCCGGTGTGGATACGAAGTCCGCCTCATCGTCCATCCGGCCGGGCACCTGGGATGCATGCTCTGCCAGACCGACTTCGCCACCCTCGGCGAGAGACCCGGGCCGGTTGACGAAGCCCTTACACCCGTCGCGCCGGCACCCGAGATCCGGAGCTGAGAAAACCTCCCCGGGATCCTCCTTCGCCCGGCCGTCGGGCTAACGCGACGCATGCTCAAGCAAGGAGCGCCCCGAACGACCAAGCCGACCAATGGGTCTGCCGCCCGCACACGGCGCAACGGCCATGCCCAGAACTCCACCCAGGAAGAGGCACCCCAGGCAGTCACGCTGTCCCACGACGAACTCGCCGCCCGCGCCTACACGCTCTTCCTCGCCCGCGGGGGCCGGCTGGGGACGATTGGCGGGATTGGTTCCAGGCGGAGGCCGAACTCCGCCGAGAGCGGGAGACCGGCAGCACCCCCCTCCCCAGGAGCGAGAGTCCACTCGCCCTTGGGGCTCCGCGGCGGGGGAGCCGTGGCCGGAAAGGCCCTGGGGGGCGAGACGCCTAGCCCCGATCCGAAAAAGGAACCGAGCGTAGAATCAGCATCCCCCTCCATACGAGGCCTCGTGGAGGGGAATGCCCATGGCCCCCTCTAGGTGGCCTGAGGGCCCCGCTGACCGATCCCGTCTCCGCGTCTCTCCTGGCGTCTCCGCAGGGCATTCGGCCTCAGCCGTTCGGCAGGCCATTCGACCAGCGCATGCTGCCGAGCGGTGTCGAGGCACTCACGGCCACGGCCTGGGGATGGTCGTCCAGGCATGCTGTCGGAGCATGTCGTGGGGGACCCGGCCGCACTTTCGGGCACCCGCCGCCCCACCCCGCTACTTCGGCACTGAGCCCGGGGCTCCGTATTGACACCGCAACCCACTCGGCGCAGCCGTTTTCGGGTGTCCCGCCCCACCCCGTCCCGCAATTGGACGCCCACCGGATTGCCACCCGCATCCACCGGACCAGCCCGGTCCGCTGCATTCGGGTCTCACTGCGTAGAAGCGAGAGGTCCGTGGTTGTCTGATATTTTCGTCGACGCCGATGCCTGCCCGGTGAAGCAGGAAATCTACCGTGTGGCGAAGCGTTATGCGCTCAAGGTCACCCTGGTGTCGAACTCGCCGATGCGAATTCCGCATGAGGCCTGGCTGACACTGGTTGTTGTGGATGGACAGTTCGACGCGGTGGATGACTGGATCGTGGGGCATGTCACCGAAAGCGATATCGTCATCTCCGGGGATATCCCCCTCGCCTCGCGGTGCCTGGCAAAGGGGGCCGTGGTGCTCGATATGCGGGGCGGCGTGTTCACCGAGGACAGTATCGGCGAGGCCCTTGCGAGCCGGGATCTTCTGTCGCACCTCCGCGACCTCGGGACCATCACGGGAGGACCAGCTCCCCTCGAGAAGCGAGATCGCTCCCGCTTCCTCCAACGTCTCGACGAGACCATCCAGGCGATCCGCAGAAGGAAGTAGGGGGGGACGAAGCGAAAGAAGGCAGCTGGCAGCGGGCAGAGCCGAATTGCGAATATCGAATTTCGAATATCGAATTGTGAATGTCGAAGTTCGGGGACTCAATAACTCAGGAACTCAAGAGACTCAACGGACGAGGGAACGAAACAGAAGGCAGCGGGCAGCAGCCTGAAGGAGGGAGCTGTGAACCCCTACGCGAAGTTCTTGGAGGATCGCGATCCCCTTGCGGTCGCGGCCGCCACGCCGGCCAAGATCGTCTTGCTGATCCGCGGACTCACCCCGCGACAGCTGGCCCGACGCCCCGCGCCGGGCAAGTGGTCCATTCAGGGGATCATCAGCCACCTGGCGGACACGGAAATGGTCATGGGCTGCCGGGCGCGCTGGATCGCGTTCGAGGAGCATCCCACCCTCGTCCCCTTCGATCAGGAGAAGTGGGCCGCAGGCCAGGCCCGCGAGCGGGAGCCGCTGGCGGAGACCCTCGAGCGATTCCGCCTCCTGCGGCGAACGCAGCTCCGCCTGTTCCGTCATGCCTCTCCGCGGGCCTTCCGGCGGACCGGATTTCACCCGGAGCGCGGGGTCGTCACCCTCCGGGTGCAATTGGAAACGCTCGCCGGCCATGACCTGAACCACCTGGCCCAAATCCGGCGGCTAGCCGCCCAGCACAAGGCCAGGCGGAGCTGACATGGAGACACAGGGACAAGGAGACGAAATGAGAGAAGGCAGCTGGCAGCAATCTGGTCGATTAGTCAATTGCTCGAGGAGTCAATTGGGGGAGGCGAAGCGCAAGGCGCAAAGAGCATAGCGCATAGCGCGAAGAGCAGCTGGCGGCGGGCAGGGGCAACGGGCAGCAATCTGGTCAATTAGTCAATTGGTCGAGGGGTTAATTAGGGGAAACGGGGGCCCGGAGATACGGAGATACGGAAAACAGCGGGCGGAGCTGAATGTCGAAGTTCGAATATCGAATTGTGAATGTCGAAGTTCGCGGACTCAATAACTCAACAACTCAAGAACTCCAGAGACTCAAGAGACCAGGGAATGGGGCAGCAGGCGGGTCGATTAGTCAATTGGTCGAGTGGTCAATTGGGGAGACGGGGCGCTAGGAGGAAGCGAGGGCGAGGCAGAGCCAGTCGTCCTCGGCCCGGTGGGCGTCAAGACGAAGCCCTGCGGTGTGCGCCGCCGTCCTCACTTTTTCTTCTTCTTCCACCAGGACACCCGAGATGATCACACGACCCTCCGGGGCAAGTCGCTCCCGGAGGACGCCAAAGAGCGGGCAGAGGGTCTTGGTGTCCAGGTTCGCCAGGATCAGGTCGAAGCGCCAGCCGGGATCCAGGGCCTCGAGCCCACCCCGCCTTACCTGAATGCGGTCCCCAACCCTGTTGAGGACGAGGTTCTGTCTCGCCGCGTCGCACGCCTCGGGATCGGTGTCCAGGGCGACGACCCGTGGAGCGCCCAGCGCGGCCGCGGCGATGGCCAGGATCCCGGTTCCCGTCCCCGCATCCAGGACGATCGGTCCGTCTTTGCCGGCCCACCCCGTGATGAACGCCTCGAGCGCCTCGAGGCACATCCGGGTCGTGGCGTGGTGGCCGGTCCCGAAGGCCATGGCCGGCTCGATCCGGATCACGAGCCGTTCCGGGGGGAAGGGCCCCGGCTCCCACGGCGGGGCGATGAGCAGGCGCCGGCCCACGGACAGCGACTTGAAGTGCTGCTTCCAGTTATGCCCCCAATCCTCGAGGGGCAGCTCGCGAACATGAACGTCCCCGTCCGCGACCGGCAACCCAAGCGCGGCCAGCGCCAACCGGTATCGTGCCAGCTTCTCCCGCAGGGGGCCGACGAGTAGGCCGCCGCCGAAGCTTGCCCGGATCCGGGTCCCGGGCGGCTCCCCGGGAACCTCCTCCGTGACCAAGCCGAGCGCCCCCTCGGAGAAGAGGAAGTCGCACAGGGCCTCCTCGGTCTCGGACGTGGCGACCATGCTCACCTCGATGTAGGTCCCGGCCACCATACCCCCCGGAGGAGCGGGCAGGACGCGGCACAGAGACACAGACACCCTGCGGCCCCATCGTCCGGCCCGTCAAGATGCAGGAAAACTATCCAGCCTTCTGCCACCGGAGGAACTGCATGAGGAAGGCGTCGCGGCGGGCGCGGACCGCCTCGGCCTTTTCCGGCGTCCACTCCAGGAAGCCCCGGCCCGCCTTCACGCCCAGCTCGCCCCTGCCGACCTTTTCCTGGTGGAGGCGGCCCGCATGCTGCACGGTGCTGAGGTCGGGAAGGACGTAGTCCTGCACCGCCTTCACCAGGTCCAGCCCGACCATGTCCGCATGCTCGAAGACGCCGTACACCGGCAGGCGCAGGCCGACGCCGGTCTTGACGGCGAGGTCCACGTCCTCGGCGGTGGCGATCCCCTCTTGGACGATGTTCACGCACTCCCGGATCATGGCGTGCTGGATCCGGTTGCCCAGTTGCCCGGGACGATCCCTGCGAACCAGGACAGGCACCTTGCCGCAGGCTCGCAGGAGCTGCACGACGCCGTCGGCGATGGGGGCGCTCGTCCAGTCGGACACCGAGACCTCCACCAGCGGCATGAGGTACGGGGGGTTCCAGAAGTGGGTGGTGAGGATCCGCTCGCGCCGGGTCGACTTGGACGCGATGGCGGTGATGCTGATGCCCGAGGTGTTCGAGCACAGGATCGCATCGGGCGAGGCCTTGTCCAGCCGGGCGAAGAACGCCTGCTTGACGGCCAGGTCTTCGGGAATGGATTCCACGAAGAGCTGGGCGCCCCGGACCGCCTGCTCGAGGTCGGTGGAGGGCGCGAGCCGGCTAGCCGCCTCTTTCGCCTGCGTGGGATCGGCCAGGCCGTTCGTCGACAGGATTTCGATGAGGGATCTCGCCTTGGCGACGCCGCCGGCCGCGCCTGCGGCGGTGCGGCTGACGATGGTGGCGCGACGCCCGGCCAGGGCGAAGGTGGCGGCGATCCCGGGCCCCATCATGCCCGTGCCGGCGACCGCAACGTGTCGGATGTCCATGACGGACTCCTCCCAATGCAAAATGGAAAACCGACAACTGACAATCGAAAATGACGAAGCGCCAGTGTTACGCGGAACGGTAGCGCATCCTATCGTCTTTCGGTCGCCGGTTTTACATTGTCGGTTTGAGAGTTTTCATTGAGCGAAGCGTTAGCGCTGCCGGATCCGGAAGTATCCCTGCTCGTCGTTGTAGCGCTCGGTCTGCACGCCCTCCAGGACGGCCAGGCTGATCTCGGCCCGGTAGGCCACGACGCTGCCCGGCTCCAGGTGACCGATGTAGGTGGCCTTGCTGTCCCAGTCGAACACGCTGATGTGGGCGTGAACGTCGCCGCCGATGACGGACCCCTGGACGCTCCCCAGCTCGATGGCGCCGGTGAAGTTCCAGTATTTGTCCACGGGCTGGACGGCGGTGGTGGTGATCGTGTGCAGGTGGACCCGCTGGAGCGAGCCGATCCCACCCGTGATGGCGGCGGTGTTGATCTTCTCCTTCTTGATCACCTCTTGCAGGCCCTCCAGCAACAGGTCATCCCGGTCGAACATCACCAGGATGGTCCGCGGGGCCGTCTTGGACGCGAAGTACTGCATGAGTTGCCTCCTTTCAGAAAGGGAGCCGGGCGTCACCCCTTGAGGGCGCCGGCGGTCAGGCCGGACACGAAGTATTCCATGAAAAAGGAGTAGAGCACCGCCACGGGAACCGAGCCCAAGAGCGAGGCGGCCATCAGCTCCCCCCAGAAGTAGGCGTCCCCCCGGATGAGCTCGGTGGGCACGGCGACCGACATGGTCTTGTGGGTGGTGCTGGAGATAAAGGTCAGGGCGTACACGAACTCGTTCCAGGAGAGGGTGAAGCTGAACATGGCGGAGAAGATGACCCCCGGAACGGCCATGGGCAGGACGATCCGCACCATGGCCCCGATCCGGGAGCAGCCGTCGATCATCGCGCACTCCTCCATGTCCTTGGGAATGGACTTGAAGTAGGCGATGAGCATCCAGGTGCAGAACGGAATCAGGAACGTCGGATAGGTCACGACCAGCGACCAGATCGAGTTGGAGAGGCCCAGGTACTGCACCACGCTGGCCAGGGGGATGAAGATGAGCGTCGTCGGCACGAGGTAGGTGATGAAGGTGGCCAGGCCAAAGGCCTGGGCCCCGGGAAATCGCAGTCGCGCCAGCGCATACCCCGCCATGATGCCGAAGCTCATGGAGATCATGGACGTGAGGAACGAGACGAAGAAGCTGTTCCAGAGCCACTGAAGGACAGCGGTCTTGGCAAAGAGTTCCTGGAACTGCTCCAGGGTGGGGTGTGTGATCCAGAGGCGGTTGGCCCGGAGGTTGTAGAGTTCCGGATTGGCCTTGAAGCTGCTGATGAGCATCCAGTAGAAGGGGAACAGGGCGAAGAAGAGAAATGCCGCCAGGGGCAGGTAGAGCCCGAAGAGTCGCTTGATCATCCGCGGGACCTTACGCCGCATGAGAGCCGCCTACTCCCGCCGGAGGTACCGGAGCATGAGAATGATCACGATGAGCAGCGCCGGGAACAGGAAGAGGGAGATGGCGGACCCCTCGCCGATCCGTCCCGCCACCAGGGCCACGTCGTAGGCCATGGTGGCGAAGATCTGGGTGGCGTTGATGGGACCGCCGTGCGTCAGGATGTACACGATCTGAAAGTCGGCGAAGGTCCAGATCGTCGAGAACAGGACCACCACCGCGATGACCGGCTGCAGTAGGGGCAGGGTGATGTGCCAGAACTGGCGAAGCACCTTGGCCCCATCGGTCTCCGCCGCCTCGTACAGCTCCTTGGGGATGGTCATGAGGCCCGCCAGGAACGACACGGCGAAAAACGGCAGGCCCCGCCAGGTGTTGACGATGATCACGGAAACCATGGCCCAGAAGGGATCACCCAGCCAGGGGATCTTCCTGGAGATGAGGCCGAGGCCGAGCAGGATATAGTTCACCACGCTGAACAGGGAATCGAACATCCAGAGCCAGGTGAGGACACTGAGCGAGGTGGGGACGATCCAGGGGAGCAGGAGGGCTCCCCGCACCAGGTTCCGATACCGCATCTCCTGGTTGAGGAGCAGGGCCAGGATGATCCCAAGGAGCATCTTCAGGCAGACGGTGGAGAGGGTGTAGACGAAGGAGTTCCACACCGTCTGGCGAAACAATGAATCCTGGAGGAGCTTGAAGAAGTTCCGGAACCAGATGAGCTTCCCCGGCTCCCCCAGGACCCGGTCCGTGAGGCTGATGTGTACCGCCAAGACGAAAGGATAGGCCAGGAGGACCAGCATCAGGAAGACCGCCGGCGAGATCAGGCAGTAGCCCGTGAGCGCTTCCGGTTTGACGAACCGGCGGGCCCACGGGGATGCCGGCAACCGTTCCGCTCGCGCGATGGTCGTCATGTGCCGTTCGCCTTGACCGTCCCCCTATGCTTTCCCGTAGATCTCCTTCAACTCCTGTTCGGCGATCTTGATCGTCTCCACCGTGGCCATGCCCTTGGCCCCCCGGGCGAACATGTTGACCACCACGTACTTGACCATGGCCTCGGCGGCGAATCGCGTGGGCGGCCCGGGGTAGCCGGGCATGCGGACGTACTTGGGGATCTGGCGGACGACCTCCAGCTTCGGATCCTTCTTCCACACCGGGTCATCCTCGTAGAAGTTCAGGAGCCCGGCCATCATGCCCTCGCCGATCCCCATCCAGGCGGAGTACTGCTTCGGCTCCAGCAGCCATTTGATGACCGCCTTGGCCTCCTTCTGCACTTTGGAGAACCTGAAGATCCCCAGGCTGATGGCCGTGGAGTATCCGAAGCGTCCCATGGGTCCCTGGGGCCACAGGGCGTGCTCCGTGACCTCGCGCAACTGCGGGGCATTCTTCTTCTCCGCCCAGTAGATGCTGGCGGCGTTCCCCGTGACGGAGACCGCCTCGGCCAGGAAGGCGCGGTTGTTGCTGGAGTCGTCCCAGGAAAAGATGTCCTCGGTCTCCCCCTGCTCGTGGAGCCTCCGGCGGTAGTCCACGGCCTTGGCGGTCTCGGGCGAGTTGATGGCGACCGTCCTGCCATCCTTCTTGCACTCGGCCCCGCCGAAAGCCCACAGCATCGGGTAGTGAGACTGGTTGCCGTCCCCGATAGCCCGGCCGAGCGCGAAGCCGACGGGGTGACCCTTGTCCTTGAGCTTCTTGGACATCACCAGCATCTCGTCGTAGGTGTCGGGGAACTTCGCGTACCCGACCGCCTTCAGCCAGTCGGACCGGTACGTGATGCAGATGGGGATGATCCCCCACGGAACGGCTTTCCAGCTCTTGCCCACGACGGCGATATCTTTGGCGATGTTGGTCCAGCCCTTGAGTTCCTTCCCCAGCGGTTCGGCGACATCGCCCACGTCGATCAGGGCCTTCTCGTGCAGGTGCGGGCCATCGCTCCAGAGGGTGATGATGTCGGGGCCCGCGCCGCTCTCCACCGCGGCCGCGGTCTTGGCCGGCAGGTCGGTCTGGTTGATGAACTCGAAGCTGACCTCGACACCCTTCTCGTTGGTGAACTGCTTGGCCTGCTCCCGCAGGACGTCGTCCATGGCGTTCAGGGTGTTGGACCAGGTGAGGATGTTCACCTTGGCCGCACCCAGCCCGCTGCGGATGAATGTGCCAAACGAGAGCGCGGCGGTGGTGCCGGCCGCCAGCCCGACGAACTTGCGCCGGCTGACCCCGCGGCCTCCCCTCGGCTGCCTAATCCCTTTTTTGTGTTCCATCGTTCTCCCTCCCCCGCTGAAAGCGGGGCTCAATTCGGTTGACAATGCTCTCGCGCCCGGACCTCGGAGGCGGGGGCCGGGCGCCGAGGCGGAGCCCGGACCGCTCGCAGAGCTTTCGGGTCATTCGGTCGTGTCCGATACGCATTCCGCTTGACCGATCGCTTCCCCTACCCGGGATTCGTCCTGCAGCCGCAGGATGCGCGAATCACCAGCCGGGTCGGTATCTGACTGATCACCCGCGACGGTTGCCCGGTCTCGATCACCCGGGCCAGTTCCTCGACTGCTTTGGCGCCCATGGCCACAGCATGCTGCTCGACAACCGAGAGTGGCGGTGTGAGTGCCGCCGCGGAGCGGAAGTCATCGAATCCCAGGAGGGCGATGTCTTCGGGACACCGGATCCCCCGCTGGCGAATCGCCACCAAGACGGCTTCGGCCATCAGGTTATTGAAGGCGAAGATGGCCTGGGGCCTGGGGTTGGTATCCAGGCAGTCCAAGGCGGCCTCATAGCCCTGGGCGGTCCTGCCGTACCCGATCCTGACGAGCAGGTCTTCCGGCCCCAGGCCGAACTCCTGCGCGGCCCTCCGGCAGCCGGCCAGGCGGTCCTGGGTCGTGGAGAGATTGGGCGTCCCCAGGATGAGGGCCAGACGGCGAAGGCCTTTGCCCAAGAGGTGGCTCATCCCCTCGTATGCACCACCGACGTTGTCTGAGGTCACCGCCGACAGCGGGAGGTCGCGGAGGGCCCGGTTGACCGCCACCACGGCAAGCCCGTGCTCCAGGTAGCGAGCCAAATACGCGTGAGGTCCCGCGGCGGGACAGAGCACCAACCCATCGATCTTCCGCTCCACCAGGGTCCGAACCAGGGCCTCCTCGCGCGCGATGTCTTCATCGGTGTTGCAGAAGATGACGTTCCATCCCCGGGCAGACGCGGCCTGTTCCACGCCCTTGACCAGGGAGGTGAAGAATGGGTTCTCGACGTCGGGCAGGACGAGGCCGATCGTGTTGGTCCGGAGGCCACGGAGACTCCGGGCCAGCCAGTTGGGGTGGTAATCGAGCTCCTGGGCGGCGCGCAGGACCCGGCCGCGAGCCTCCTCGCTTGCCGGGCCGCGCTCGTTGAGGATACGGGAGACCGTGGCGGTGGAGACACCCGCCCGGCGCGCGACATCCTTCAAGCGACTCACGCGGGGTGGGGGGGGTGACATGGAGGGCTCTCAGCAGGCGTAGTCCCGGATGCCCATAAGCGACGGTCGTGGCTGTAAACCTTTTCAGTGGCCCATGTAAACAATTACAGTGAGGAAGGTATCACAGCTTCCTCTCGAGTCAATGATGTTCTTGCATCATTTCCGTTCCGGGCTTCGCCCATTCCGGCCCAACCGGTTTTCGACTTGCCAGAACGGGGTTTTTTGTTAGGATGCGCCAGTCCTCAGCGCACAACCCATCGCCGGAGGGATGCAAGCGCATGATGCGTCCGCGAACGCCGGACGACTAGGCAATCGGGCAACTAGACAATCGGGCAATTTGGCAACTGGGCAACTGGGCAACTAGGCAATCGGGCAACTGAGCAAGCCCGCGGGACGCGGGGCAACTTGGCAATCGGGTGTGCCCTGTTGCCGGATAGCCGGATTGCCAGATGTGAGCGTGGCGGGATTAGCGGTGAAAGATGGGGGGTGAGATGCGGCTGCCGGTGTCCGTGAAGGGGATATTGATTCACCGGAGGCGGGTGCTGGTCCTGCGAAACGACCGGGGAGAGTGGGAGTTGCCGGGCGGCCGGCTGGACGACGGGGAGACCCCCGAGGAGGCGCTGCGCCGGGAGATCCTGGAGGAGACGGGCCTGCGCGTCACCGTCGGATCCCTGGTGGACGCCTGGGTCTTCCAGGTCACTCCACGAGAGAAGGTGCTGATCCTTCAATACGCCTGCCGACTGAGCGACAGGCAGTGGCAGCACGCGTGTCGGACGAACGGCAAGGGAGGCGTGAGAATCAGTCACGAGCACATCGAGTCCGTCTGGCTTCCGGTGACCGGTCTGAATCGCGCGCCGCTCCCGCGGGGCTATCTCCGAGGCATTCAACGGGCGCTTGCGCCCTCCACGACCCGCACATCGAGGTGAACGCATGCGCCGTACGCTGACCCTGATCGGGCTGAGCGTTCTCGCCTGGGCGTTCCTGCCTTCCCCCGCAGAAGTGGCGGTGAGGCCGGCCCAGGAGGACCCGGTCTACCAGTTAACGTTGGGGTTGGATTCGTCAAGCTGCAGGGATCGGTGGCAGGCGCTGGAGAGGTACCTGCGATCATCTGGCGATCGCCTCACGCCGCTGCGGCAGAGGCTCTCCACGGTCAGCCAACCCATGCGGGCGCGACTCGTGCCGGTCGTCAGATTCCTCGAGGAGGACGCGAGGGCCAGGTCGAGGGTCCAGAGCTGGGAGAGAGACTTCGCGCAGATCGCGGGGATTCAAGACGGTGCGAGGCAGTCTTCCGAGCTGGAGGGCATGCATCAGCGGCTGCTCGGCATGATCAACAACCCGAAGGAAGCGTTCGGCCCACGGCTGGATGCGGCATCCTTCATGGCGGTCCTGGTGACCGAGTTTGCTCCTGCTCCCACCGCCGCCTGGGCGGAGGAGTTTCCCACCCTGTTGAGAAGCGCGGACGCCCGCGTTCGACTGGTGGGCGCTATGCTGTATGCTCGAGGCATGCTCTTCAAGGCACAGGCCCCCCAAAAGGGAGTTGTGATCCCTGTGCTGATCACCGGACTGAGAGGGGAATCCTTTGAGGAGCGGCTCCGATCGCAGCGGGCGCTTTTCTTCCTCACCTCGGTGAGCGCGGAACAGTCGTGTGTGGATCCCACCGACCCCCGCGGGCAACGGGCGGAGGGCGTCGGGCAGTGGCAGGCGTGGTGGGCCGCGAACAAGAGCACGCTCGCGCGTGAGAAAGTCCCTCAGCACTACTGACCAGATGACCTCCGCAGTTGCCCCCTGCGTCGGCGGGTCCCCGTCGCGTTCGGCGGATGGAGCATGGCCGTGCCGGGAGGACTATGATTTGAATGTGGGTGGGGCGGGCGCGGGTGTCTCCGAGATTCCGCTTGACGATTCGGTGGGATCGGGTATGATGCGGCCCGTTCCCCAGGGAGCCGTGACGATGTGCATCCTGCCTCTTGCGATGTGGAATCCTCTCGAGCGACGACGAGGCATCGCCGTGCGACGGCACGTGTCTCGGCGAGAGGCAGGAGGGATGTAACCGGCCACCATTGCATTTCAGAGTTTCCCAAAGCCCCGAGGCCCTCCCGCCTCGGGGCTTTGGTTTTTCCACACCCAGGGCACGCTGCACAGGAGGCGAGGTCATGCGCCACTGTCGAGCTCCGCGCGTCCGACAGCAGCAATTCAGCCGGTAAGGAGGGATGTTCGCGAGGGCGACGTTCTTTCCGGCAGATGGCTGCAGGGCGTGAGGAGTCAGGCCTTGCCGACCTTCACGCCGGCGAGCTCCTCGAGCAGCGTGATCACGCCCGAATGATCCATCTGCCCGCGGCCCTTGACGCGAAGGGCCGAGAAGAGTTCGCGGACCAGGGCGGTGGCCGGGAGGGGCACCCCCAGCTTCTCGGCCGACTCCATGATGAGATTCAGGTCCTTGTAATGGAGGTCAACCTTGAATCCGGGCTGGAAGGCATGCTGGAGATAATTGTTCCGCTTCTGGTCCAGGCACTTGCTGCCGGCCAGGCCGCCGCTCAAGGCGTTGATCATCAATTCGAGGTCGATGCCGGCCTTGGTGCCCAGGACCAGCGCCTCGGCGATGGCCGTGAGGTTGATGGCCACGATGATCTGGTTGGCCAGCTTGACGAACCCGCCGGAGCCGATGGGTCCGATGTAGGTGATCGTCTTGCCCATGGCCTGGAAGATGGGCAGGACCTTGTCGAAAACAGGGCGCTCGCCGCCGACCATGATGGACAGCGTCCCCTCGATCGCGCCTTTCTCCCCGCCGGAGACCGGCGCATCCAGCATCTTCACGTCCTTCCTGGCCGCCTCGGCGGCCACCTTCTGGGAGACGATGGGGGAGATGGTGCTCATGTCCAGAAGGAGGAGGCCGGGCCGCGCGCCTTCCAGGATCCCCTTCGGGCCCAGGACCGCCTGCTCGACGTGGGGGGAGTTGGGGAGCATCGTGACGACGACCTCGGACTTCTCGGCCACCTCCTTGTTGGAGGCCGCCAGCGCGGCCCCGGCCGCGGCAAGCTCTTTGAGGGGCTCGGGAATGATGTCGTAACACAGGACGGGGTAACCGGCCTTCAGCAGGTTCTTGACCATGGGCTTTCCCATGATGCCGGTTCCGACAAACCCGATTTTCTCTTTCATGAGGGCATCCCTCTACCGGCCCATCACTTCCGGATTCAGCAGGTTGGGCGGCCGTTGCCCGGTGAGGCCGGCGATGCAGTTTTGCACGGCGATCATGGCCATCTTGGCCCGGGTTTCGTGCGAGGCGCTGGCGGTGTGGGGGGCCAGCACCACGTTCTTCATCCCGACGAGCGCCCGCTCGCACTTCGGCTCTTTTTCGTACACGTCCAGACCCGCTCCCGCGATCTTTCCGTCCTTCAGCGCCTTGACCAGGGCCTTCTCATCCACCACCGGCCCGCGGGAGGCGTTGACGAGGATCGCCGACTTCTTCATCAGGGCCAACTCGGCATGGGAGATGAAGTGATGCGTCTCGGGCAGGAGAGGGACATGCAGGGTGACGAAGTCGGACTCTCGAAGGAGGGTCCGTTTGTCCACATACATGACCCCCAGGTCCCGCTCCGTGGACTCGTCCACGCGCGCGGTATCGTAGTAGATCGCCCGCATGTCAAAGCCCTTGGCGCGCCTGGCCACGGCCTTGCCGATCCGGCCGAGGCCGAAAATGCCCAGGGTCTTGTGGTGCACATCGTACCCCAGGAACTGCATCAGCCCCCAGCCCTTCCACTTGCCCGTGCGGAAGAACTTGTCGCCCTCCACCAGGCGACGCGCCGTGGCCAGCATGAGGCACCAGGTGAAATCGGCCGTCGTGTCGTCCAGGACACCGGGCGTGTTGGTCACCATCACGCCACGACGGGTGGCGGCCTTCACGTCGATGTTGTTGTAGCCCACGGCCACGTTCGAGACGATCCGCAGATCCGGGCACTGGGCCAGAAGCCTTTCGTCGAAGGTGCAGGCGACGAGGGTCACAGCCCCCTGCTTGCCCTGGAGCTTCTTCACCAGCTGGGGCGGGGTGGGGGGGAGGTCGCGCTGGTTCGACTCGACCTCGAAGTGCTTGCCAAGGAGGTTCAGCGCCTCATCAAAAATCTGGCGCGTGACGAGAATCTTCGGTCTCACGCAGGCCTCCTTTCGAGGAACTCGTTGCGGACCCAATTGGCGGGATTGGCCGAGAATCTATTGGGGCACCCAGCAGGTGTCAAGCTTTTTCTCGTGGCTTTTTGGAGGGTTAAGGGCTTTCTTGCAGACCTTTCCTGGGGTTCTGATGCGCTCTCCAATCCGCCATGCGGGCGAGCGCCTTGACACCTTCACAAGACAGGTGATAGAAGAGCCTCAGCTATGCGGTCTTGTTGATCCGGAGCCGTCTCGGCCCCGCCTGGCGGTCGGAACGAATCGCGCTCCGAGATATGATGAGGCCGAGTGGCTTGTGGAGAGGGGCGAGAGAACAGGATCAGAGGTCGAGATGCATCGGTGGGATGGATCGGGTCGGCAGGAAAACCGGGGCGTTGATCCTGAGGCAGTGGGAGAAGACAGGAGGGGGTCATGTCACTGAAACCAGGGGTTGTGGGCGAGGCTCAGCATCGGGTGACGCCAGACACCTTTGCCACCCGCTGGGGGAATCCGGGGGTCGAGGTCCTGGCCACGCCTGTCGTGATCGGATGGCTGGAGGATGCGGCGATCCGTGCAGTTCAGCCGTACCTGGAACCGGGACAGGCGAGCGTCGGGACGATGGTGTCCATGAAGCACCTGGCGGCGACCCCCGCCGGGATGATGGTCCGGGCAACGGCCACGGTCAAGGTGGTGGATGGGCGGCGCATCGTGTTCAGCGTGGAGGCCCATGACGAGAAGGAACGGATCGCCGAGGGGGAGCACGAGCGGTTCATCGTCAACATGACGAAGTTCCTAGAACGGGTGGCACAGAAAGCCGCCCGGTAGCGGTTCGCGGAAAGGAAGCACGGCCGAAAGCGTTCGGCAGTTCGGTGGTTCGATGGTTCGGTGGTTCTCGGCGGGGAGCCGGCCAACCGAACTCCCGACCGACCGAAGGCTCTTGACGAGTAGCGAATAGCCGAACGATCGAACAGCCGAACATGTTGAGACCGGCTGGCCAAGGGTCCCAGAGGCTCACCTGAGCTGGGTGCGGTGATGGAGAGGACAGTCTGGCGGGTTGACGGAGCGCAGGGAGAGGGCGGCGGGCAGCTCCTGCGCACGGCCCTGGCGCTTTCCGCGGTCCGGGGGGTGCCGGTCGAAGTCTATTCGATCCGGGCTCGGCGGAAAACGCCCGGCCTGCAGGCACAGCATCTGACGGCCCTGACTGCGCTCGTTCAGATCTGCCGTGCCCAGGTGGAAGGCGCATCTCTTGGTTCCCAGCGGGTGCTCTTTTCTCCGGGGGCTGTGCAGCCCGGCGAGTATCGCTTCGACGTGGGGACAGCCGGCTCGACGGCACTCGTTCTCCAGGCGATCCTCCTTCCCCTGGCCCTGGCCCCGGGGCCGTCACGAGTCACGATCACCGGGGGAACCCACGTGCCGTGGAGCCCGCCTGCGGATTACCTCCAGCACGTGGTCCTTCCCGTTCTGGCCGGCATGGGCGTCACGGCACGCCTGCGCGTGGATCGCTGGGGATTCTATCCTCAGGGGGGCGGGCGCGTGGTCGTCGAGGTCACAGGGGGTGCGGACCTTCACGCCGTCACCCTGCTGTTCCGGGGCGGGAGCACTGACCTCTGCGGGGTGTCGGCGGCGGCCAACCTCCCCAGAAAGATCGCGGAACGGCAGCGGGACCGCGTGCTTCAGCGGCTCCGGGGTGAGGGGCGAACCGCCGAGATCGAACTGATCGAGACGGACGCGCCGGGGGCAGGCAGCTTCCTGTCGCTGGTGGCCGAGACTGCTGGGATTCCCGCCGGCTTTTCCGCCCTCGGGGAGCGCGGAAAGCCTGCACAACGGGTAGCGGATGAGGCGGTGGATGCGCTCTTCGATTTCCTCAAGGCGGAGACCGCGTGTGATCCCCACCTGGCCGATCAGCTGATCCTTCCCATGGCCCTGGCCCCCGGGACCTCGCGCCTGACGACGTCGCGGGTCACGCGGCACCTGCTCTCCACGGTTCAGCTCGCCCAGCAGCTTCTGGGGTGCCCGGTGCAGGTCGGCGGCGAGGAGGGAAGTCCGGGACAGGTCACTATTGAGGGGGCAGGGGGCAGGGCTGAATCTCGAATCTCGAATCTCGAATATCGAATCTCGCGGACTCAACAACTCAAGAACTCAAGAGACTCAACGGACCAGGGAACCGGGCAGCGGGCAAGTAGAGCCGAGGGCCAAGAGTCGAGAGCCGAGAACAAGCCGACTCCAGCTTCTGGCGACCTAGGGTCTCAGGTCCAGCAATTCGAAATTCCGGCGGAGCCGGTGATTCGGAAGGCGCGGGCCGAGGATGTCCCCGCCATCCAGAAACTGGTCGCGTACTTTGCGGCGCGGGGGGAGCTGCTGCCGCGGACCCTGAACGAGATCTATCAGCACCTCCGGGACTTCTTCGTCTGCGAACTCCACGGCGAGGTCGTGGGGATCGCGGCTCTCTCGCTGTACTGGGAGGACCTGGCGGAGGTCCGCTCCCTGGCCGTTGCCGAGGGGCAAGGCGGCAAGGGGCTGGGTGCGGCCCTGGTGAATGCCTGCCTGGAGGAGGCCGCACGGCTCGGGATCAGGCGCGTCTTTGCCCTGACGTATCGCCCGGGCTTTTTCGAGAAGCTGGGGTTCCAGGGGATTGACAAGCGGGCACTGCCCCAGAAGATCTGGAAGGATTGCATCCGCTGTGCGAAGTTCGCCTGCTGTGACGAGGTGGCGCTTATCCGGGATACGTGTAACGGGTGATGGGGATCCGGCTGTGAGCAAGACCTGCGAGAAATGCGGAAAGGAGATGCCGGACGGAAGCCTGGCCTACGAGGTCAAGATCCAGGTGTACGCCGACTTCGACGGCACCCTGCCCGAGGCCGGCACGGCTGAGCAGGTGGAAGGCCAGATGCGAGAGACGGTTGTGAAGATGGAACAGGCCGATCCGGACGCGCTCATGCGGGGCGTCCATCACCAGGAGCGCCACCTGCTGTGCCCGGCGTGCCGCGAGCGGTATCTGGCCAATCCCCTGAATCTTCCCCTCCCCGAGGAGAAGTCGTGAGCCGCAGGGGCAATCCCGACGCGGCCGGAGGCGTTCGCGCAGGTCGGCCGGGGGACTCTAGACACCGACAGCGGCCGATAGGGACAGGGGCAGAAACAGGAGCCGACAGCGACAGCGATAGCGACAGGGATATTATAAGGATAAGCCCAGGAAGAGGGACAGGAACAGGGGTGGCGATGGGTGCATTTTCGGGAACACCCTGATGGCCCCCGACAGTAGCCGTGGAACGACGGGAATCTTCTACCATCCCTCCTTCAGTCGTCGGAGCTACCTGACCACGGGACGGCGCCTCGCGGACTTCCCGGGCGCCCTGGATTCTCTCCTCCGGTATCCCCACGTCACACTTCACGAGTGTCCTCCCGCCACGGACGAGCTGATCCTTCTGGCCCACGATCCGTCGCTGATCCCCCAGGTCGAGGCGGATCCGCTCTGATCCACCGCGCGCGTCTCCGTGGGAGGCGTGGTGGAGGGGATCGGGCGGGTGTCTGCGGGCGAGCTGGGCAACGCCTTTTGCTTCATCGGGGCGGGCGGGCATCACGCCGGGCGGGATTTCTTCGGGGGCTACTGCTGCTTCAACGACGTGGTCATCGCCATCCGCCAGGCGCGACGGACCGGGAACCTGCGCCGGGTGGCCATCCTGGACACGGATGCCCATCACGGGGACGGGACGCGGGACCTGGTGGGCGATGACCCGGACGTTCTGCACGTCTGCATCTGCGGCGGGGACTACGTCTCGCCGGACGGCACCAAGGTGGACCGCGCCGCGCCGGACCCCTGGGCGCTCGAGCTGTCCCCGGACCGCGCATATCTTGAGCTGGTCCAGAAGACGTTTCCGCCTCGCGCAGAGCGCTTCCGTCCCGACCTCATCGTCTGGTACTTCGGCTTCGACACCCACCGCGGAGATTACGGCGACCTCGGCCTCACCTCGGAGGCGTTCCTCGGGATCGCGGACTTGATGCTCGAGGTGGCGGGGCAGAGGTGCGGGGGAAAACTGGTCGTAGTCCTGGGAGGAGGCTCACGGACCGACCTGGCCACGGCCCTCATCCCGCCGGTGATCGCGCGGCTGGCTGGGGTCCCTTTCACCGGGAAGGGTGAATCGGCAAGCCAGTGACCTCTCAGATCCTTCGCCGGGACCAGGAGCTCACCGATCTGGTGAGCGTCTCGAAGGGTTTTCCGGGGAACGCCAGTGGGTCAATAGCTTGACACCTGGCGAAGTCGTATGCTACAAAGGACGAGAATTTCGGTAGTTGGGCGATCAGACCTCAGTTGACGCTTTCAGGTTGGCGGCATGGCAGAAGGGGTCAGGAAGGCCGGAATAGTGAGGGAGTTCCAGTGGGTGGGGCGGGACTTGATGGCCTCGGGCCTCCTGACGTTGCATGCGGGAAATCTCAGCGTCCGACGAAATGGCCGGGTCTTCATCACGCGCACCGGGTCCTCGCTGGGCCATCTTGGGGCCGGCGATGTCGTGGAAACACCGTTGGACCGGGGCCAGCGGCCTCATCCCCGGGCCTCCATGGAGCTGCCGACCCACCTGGCCATCTATGAGGCGACAGGGGCCGGGGCGGTTCTGCATGCGCATCCCCCGTCGGCCATCGCCCTGTCCTTCGTGGCGGACCGGATCGTGCCCATGGACTCGGAAGGCGCCATCATCCTGCGCGAGGTTCCCGTGATCCGGGCGAGGAACGTCGTCGCCTCTCCCGAGGTGGCGCGCCAGGCCGCCGCGCTGCTGAGAGACCATCGGGTCGTCGTGGTGGCGACCCACGGGAGCTTTGCGGTGGGGCAGTCCCTGGAAGAGGCCCTGTCGGTCACCACCACGCTCGAGATGTCGGCGAAGATCGCCCTCATGGTCCGCGCCCTGGGCGGGGCAAGCCGGCGGCGAAGGCGGGGGCCATGACGAACCTCATGCTCATCGCGCTCTTCGGCGGCATGGCCCTCCTGCTGTACGGGATGCAGCTCGTGGGCGAGGGTCTTCAGCACGCCGCCGGCGGGCGGATGCGGCAGATCCTCGGCTCCATCACGAATAATCGCTTCAAGGGGATGATGGTCGGGGCGTTCATCACGGCCGTCATCCAGTCCAGCAGCGCCACCACGATCATGCTGGTCGGCTTTGCCAGCTCGGGCCTGCTCACCCTGAGCCAGACCATCGGCGTGATCCTGGGGGCGGACATCGGGACGACCGTCACCGTCCAGCTCATCGCCTTCCAGATCTTCGACTACGCGCTCCTGCTCGTGGGAGTGGGCTTTCTGCTGATCTTCGCGTCCAAGCGGAAGATCTTCAAGTACGTCGGGCAGGCCATCCTGGGCTTCGGCTTCATCTTCTTCGCCATGAAGGTGATGTCGGATGCCATGGTGCCGCTCCGGCAGAGTCCCCTGGTGAAGACCTTGCTCCTGTCCCTGGGGGATCAGCCCTTCCTGGGGATCATCGTGGCCGCGATCTTCTCCGCCCTGGTCCACAGTTCGGCCGCCACCATCGGCCTGGCCATCACCCTCTCGCTCCAGGACCTGCTTCCGCTGCCCGCGGCGATCCCCGTCATCTTCGGCGCCAATATCGGCACCTGTGCCACCGCCCTGGCCAGCTCCATCGGCACCAAGGCCGAGGCCAAGCGTATCGCCATGGCCCATATCTTCTTCAAGGTGGTCGGAGTGCTGGTCTTCCTGCCCTTCATCACCCCGTTTGTCAGGTTGGTGGAGCTCACCGCGGATGACGTCTCCCGCCAGATCGCCAACGCCCACACGCTGTTCAACGTGGGGATCACCGCGCTGTTCCTCCCGTTCTCATCGGTGCTGGCGCGGTTCATGTCGACCCTGGTCCCCGAGGACAAGGAGCGGGAGGGGTTCTTCGGCGCCAAGTACCTGGACGAGCACATGCTGGAGACCCCGGCGCTGGCCCTGGGCCAGGCGACCCGGGAGGCCCTGCGGATGGCCGACATCGTCTCCGAGATGTTCACCAAGACCATCGCCACCTTCTCCGGCGAGGATCCCGAGCTGATCGAGTTCATCGAGGAGAAGGACAACCAGGTGGACACCCTGGACCGGGAGATCAAGCACTACCTGACCAAGCTGTCCCAGCAGAGCCTGACCGCCGAGCAGAGCAAGCGGGAGATCGGCATCCTGGCCTTCGTGAACAACATGGAGAACATCGGGGACATCGTGGACCGCAACCTGATGGACCTGGCCAAGAAGAAGCTGGGCAAGGGCGTCCGCTTCTCCGAGCCGGGCATGCGGGAGATCGTGCAGCTCCACAAGAAGGTGCTCCAGAACCTGGAGCTGGCCATCTCGGCCTTCGCCAGCAACGATCCGACCCTGGCCCAGCAGGTCCTGGAGCACAAGCTGGAGATCAGCCAGAGCGAGCGCAAGTTCCGCCAGGCCCACATCCAGCGGTTGCACGAGGGCCTGCGCGAATCCATTGATACCAGCGAGATTCACCTGGACGTGCTCACGAACCTCAAGCGGATAAATTCCCACGTCACCGCGGTCGCCTATCCGATTCTTGAGAACACATAATGCGTCTTGGCCACAAGGGCCCCGCGGTGGGGTCCCACATCACCGCAGTGGCCTCCCCAATCCTGGAGACCGCCTGACCGCAGAATGACCAATGACCAATTCCCAATGACCAATTAGGTATCACGGAGAAACCCCCAGGTTTACCCCGGCGAGCGAACGACTGAATCCCCATGGGAAGATCCGCCATCCGAAATCCCACGTCCCAAATACGCCATTCCAAATCAGCAATCCGCAATCCTAAATCCGAAATGGCCACCCACCAGATCCTCATCGTGTCCGATGCCACCGGCCGCACGGCCGAGATGGTGGTCCGCGCGGCGCTGGTTCAGTTCCAGGGGGCGGAGGTACACCTGCGCATCCGGCCACATGTCCGAACGGTGGAGGCCGTGCGGGCGGCGGTCCGGGCGGCGAGCAAGGTTCGGGGCCTCATCGTTCACACCCTGGTCTCTCCCGAGCTGCGGAGCGTGATGCTTACCGAGGGGCGAGCCGGGGAGGTGCCGACGATCGATCTCCTCGGACCGCTCCTCCTCCGGCTGGAGGACCTGTTGCGCCTCCAGCCAACGGCCAAACCCGGCCTCTTCCGTGACCTGACCCAGGAATACCGGCACCGCTTCGAGGTGGTCGAGTTCGCCGTCAAGCACGACGATGGCCAAGAGCCGCGGGGCCTGCTGCAGGCGGATGTCGTCCTGGTGGGGGTCTCCCGGACCTCGAAGACCCCCCTGTCCATGTTCCTGGCGGGGCGGGGGCTGCGGGTGGCCAACGTGCCCGTGGTCTACAAGCTCTCGCTGCCGGAAGAGCTCACCCGCGCGGATGCCCGGAGGGTGGTGGCCCTCACCATCAAGCCCGAACGGCTGCTGGAGCTGCGGCGGGCGCGCCTCCAGCAGATGGAGACGCCGCCCAAGTTCCCGTATGCCGACCCGCGGCAGATCTGGGCGGAGCTAGAGTACGCACGGGAGCTCTTCGCCCGGGGCGGCTGGGCGACCGTGGATGTGACCGACAAGTCCATCGAAGAGGTGGCGGTGGAGGCCCTGCTGCTCACGGGGATCGAGCAACCCGCTTCGCGAACCGCGGGACGGGGGCGGTCTGTCTCCCCGGCATGGCGCCGGACCTCTGAGTAACGGAGGAACCTTTGCGCGCTCGGGTCCGGGCCAGCCGGTGGCTTCGGCGTGGCGTCGGACCTCCGAGTAGCGGCGGAGCCTCTGTCTTCTTTGGTCCGGCCACGCCGCTGGTGTCGCCCCGCTTCGCGGGGACCTCTGACTAACGGAGAATGCTCCACCTGGCTGGCGCACCTCTCACACTGACAACGGACAACGGACAACCGGCAATCACCCTCCGTCATTTGATTCGCTCGGTTGTCGGTTGTCAGTTTGAAATGTGAAGATCCGTCGGGGTTGACGCCCGTCGGGTCGTAGTGTAGGCTCCGACACGTCGTTCCGCATCCCGTATGATGATCCAGCCTGACGCAAAATCCGAGTTCCTGCGAGCGAAGGAGGGGAACCTCTCTGCCCTGTCCCCCGTCTTGGCGGAGTACGCGGAGGCCCTGGGGATCCCGGTGCGGGTCGAGGTCCCCCGCCGCCGGGTGGTCCGGCCGCGAGGTCGGCGGGGATGGCACCTGCACCCCTTTGCGCTTCCGGGGCGCCCTGGATGGCTGGGCCTGGGGCCCGACGTGCGGGCGACGACCTTCATGGCCGTGTGCGGGTACCCGCTGTCGCCGGTCCGGCGCGCCGGGTGGACGGTTGCGGGCCGGCACTCGTGGGGGCGACCATTGCAGGACACCGAGGGACAGACGGTCGGCCTGCTCCTGGGGACCGACGTGTACCTGCTGTTTGACCTCCTCGGGCAGGAGCCGAGCATCGCCCGCCTGGTGGGCCGGACCGTCCTGGACCTGAGCCTGGAGGCCGGCTACAGCCTCCTGCTGCTGCTGACCGGGCTGGGACCGGCCACGCTGGACGCCAGGCTGCGCCGCCTGCGCCAGGCGACGGAGGTCGAGGCGCTGGGGGCCTCGGCCCTCTGGCGGGTGCGCGGAGCGGAACCGCGCGACCTCTCGGGGACGGAGGTCGAGGCGCTGGAGGGGGAGCTGCGGGAGTTGGACGTGAACCTCCGCACCTCCGGCCGCCAGATGCGGGACCTGGACCGGCGATTGACCTTCGCGCAGCGGCGCCTCGCCGAGCTGGCCGACCACCAGGGCCACCCTGAAACCCTGGCCCGGGACTTTGATCGGATCGGGGCGCTGCCCGGCGTGGCGGACGTCGGGGTGAACGACAGTGCTTTCCAGGTCTTCACGGAACCCATCGTGATCGAGTATGGGTTCCGGCGTTATCGCCTGGGGCGTTTCCGCCTGGACCTCTATTTCGATGGGCGCCTCTTCATCCAGAACCTCACGGACCGGTACGACACCTACGATCACCCCCACGTCGAGAGTGGGCGCCCGTGTCTGGGCAATATCCAGGAATGGGTCCAGCGGTTGCTGGCCCAGCGCGAGTTCGCCGCGGCCACGGCAGTGCTGCTGCAGTATCTCCGGACAGTCAACCCGGCCGACTGGCGCAAGGCCGTGACGTTCTGGGGTGAGGCCTCCCCGTGATCGTGCCCCTGCCCCCCCGGGAGATCCGGATCCGAAGTCACGCCCTGGACAGACTCCTCCTGTACGCCCAGCGGTGCCCGGTGGAGATCGGCGGGCTTGGCACCGTGGCGGCGGACGCGGATGGACTCCTCATCACCGACGTGTTCCTCCTGGCGCAGAGGGTCTCCGCCTCGGATACGGAGCTGGACACCGAGGCCCTCTTCGACTTCCTGGCGCGCCATGTGGCGGAGGGTGGGGACCCCGCCCAGGTGCGGCTGTGGTGGCACAGTCACGCCAACATGGACGTGGTGTGGAGCGAGACGGACCGGGGTACCATTCGGAGCCTGCCGGGTGACTTCTGGGTGGCGCTGTTGGTCAACCGTCGGGGAGAAGTGGTCTGCCGGCTGGACGCCTTTCTTCCCCGGCGGCAAACCTGGGAGCTGCCGCTGGTGGAGGTCCTGGACCCTGCAGGCCGCGACCCGGAGACGCTCTACCGGGCCATCGACCGCGAGATCCTGGAGAAGGTGCGCGCCTACACCGTGGTGCACGAGGTGATGGGAAACGAAGGGATGGCGGACGTTCCGACGGAATCCCCGATCCCCCTGGTGTTGGAGTCTCCGCCCCCGCGGCTGCAACCGGCCGACACGGGCGAGGGAAAGTGAGGTCGGCATGCGACGGTGGCTGAGGTGTGGGCCAGCCCTCTGGATGGCCATGCTTGCCGGGACAGGACTGGCGGCGGAGACGCCGCCGGCCGAAGGACCGGATGCGAACCGGGTGGTGGCCCGGGTCAATCAGGTGGAGATCACGTACGGCGAGTTCAAGATCCGTCTGGAAAACTTCGAGAGGGAGCGGGGGTCGATCCCGAGGGAAAAGTGGGAGGAGGTCCTGCGGGGCATGGTCCAGGAGGAGGTCCTCCTCCAGGGGGCCATGGCCGACGGTCTGGACAAGGAGGCCGCCGTCAAGGGCCGGCTGGAGCAGGCCCGACGACAGGTCCTGATCGAGGAACTGATCCGGCGCAAGGTGCGGGCGCAGGCCCGGGTCACCGACGAGGAAGCCCGGAAGATGTACGAGAACAACAAGCCGCTCTTCAGCACCGAGAGCGCCACGACCAGCCACATCATGGTCAAGACGCAGGCCGAGGCCGAGGCCATCCTCAAAGAGCTCCAGGCGGGAGCAGATTTCGCGGAGCTGGCCAAGGCCAAGTCTCAGGATACCGGCAGCGCGGAGAAGGGGGGCGACCTGGGGCCGGTGCGGCGCGGGCAGACCGTTCCGGAGTTCGAGGAGGCAGCCTTTCGCCTGAAGGACGGGGAGCTCTCTGCCGTGATCCAGACGCAATACGGCTATCACATCCTGAAGGGCGGTCCCCATACCACTGTTGTCCAGCCCTTCGACGAGGTCAAGGACCGCATCCGGCAGATGCTCCTCCAGGAGAAGCAGCGGGAGACCTTCATGGCCTTCATGGCCGACCTGGAGAAGCGGGCAGCGACCGAGATCTTCGAGGACCGATTGCGGTGAGGCGATGGCTCCCTGGCGGCGCATCGTTCTGAGCCTGGGGATCCTGGCTTTCCTCCTGGCGGCAGCCGGGTCGCCGGATGTGGCCTTGGGTCTGCCCGTCCTCGGCGCCCTGCTCCTTCGGGTGGGGCAGATGCCCTTCTTCTGGCTGGGCGTTTTCTGTTTTCTGGCCGCGGTCTGGGGGCGGGGTGGTGGCTGAGGGAGGGCGTGCCCGCCGGTCCGGCGGGCTCCGGACTCCTGCGGAGGGGCGGGGCAAGGCAGTCCCAAACAGGACGGTCAGCAGTCGGTCTGACGGGAAGAGGCGGCTGGCCAAGCGCCGGGGCGTCGGCTCGAAAAGCAAGAAACCGTGGCGTCTCGGCCACGGTTCTCACCTGCACGCATCTGGTGCCGAAGGGGAGACTCGAACTCCCACGGGGGAACCCCCACTACGCCCTGAACGTAGCGCGTCTACCAGTTCCGCCACTTCGGCAGCGGTCATGTTTTAGACCCTTCGCCGAAAAAAGTCAATGGAAATTCAGGAGGCGCGTGGCAGATTGGGCAGCCGGGACCGTCCTGTGGTCACGTTGCTCACGGACTTCGGTCACCAGGATCTTTTTGTCGGGATCATGAAGGGTGTGATCCTGCGCCTGTGCCCGACCGCAGCCCTGGTGGACCTCTGCCACGAGACGGCGGCGTACGACATCCTGGGTGCGAGCTTCCTCCTCCAATCGGCCGTGTGTTTCTTCCCGCCCGGGACGATCCACGTGGCGGTCGTGGATCCGGGGGTCGGTGGTCCGCGTCGGCCGATCGTGGCGCGGATTGGCGGCCAGGTCTTTGTGGCGCCGGACAACGGCGTGCTGAGTTATCCGATGGCCTCCGGAGGGGTTCGGACGATCCGGGCCATCACCGCCAGGGAATACCTGTTGCCAGAGGTGAGCGCCACCTTTCACGGGCGGGACGTCTTCGCGCCCGTGGCGGGTCACCTGGCATGCGGCGTTCCGCTGGAACGATTCGGCCCCGAGGTTGCGGACCCGGTCGGCCTGCCCATCCCGCGCCCGCGCCGGGATCCGTCGGGCCAGCTCGCGGGAGAGGTCGTCTGGATCGATCGCTTCGGCAACTGCATCACGAATATCACCCGCGAGGACCTCGACCCGTTCAGGGCCGGACAGACCGGCAGCCCACGGGTCGTTCTGGCCGGGCGGGAGGTGGGCCCCGTGGTGCAGTTTTTCGGGGAAGTCGGTCTGGGCCGTGGTGGCGCCATCCTCGGCAGCACGGGCTACCTGGAGCTGTTCGTCAACCAGGGACACCTCGCACGGCAGTGGGCAGTCGTCCCCGGCGCGCCCGTGACGGTGGATTTTGGATTGCGGAGTGCGGATTGAAATCCCCAGATCCGCAATGCGAAATCCGGCACCCGATCTTGCAAAAGCGGATTGCAAACGCGCAAATTTGTCGCTAGCATGGGCCCCGATCCGAAATCCCCGGCGGCGCCAATCTCGTGGAGGGAGCTGGAGAGCAGTCGCGCGCCGGATCGGGGTGAACAGGCTCGCCAACGGCACCGGGTGTGGATGCGGCCCAGCCCCGTGGGCCGGACCGGAACGGCGCGGGCGGGGCCCGGATTGCGGACACCCAGCGGGCATCCGGATTTCGGGGTGTAACAATTTGCCCTCCGAAATTCGAAATCCGAAATTCTCAGGGTGGGGCGATGGGACGCACCGAGCAGGAGCCTCACGCGGCCGAGGCAGCCGGGGTGACGTTCAGCGACCTCGTGCTGATGTTCGGAACCACGGTGCTGCTTCACCTGGGGCTGGCGCCAGATCCAGTCAGCGGCGAGAAGAAGCTGGACCTGATCCAGGCGAAGCAGGCGATCGATGTGCTGGATCTCCTGAAGGGGAAGACCGCAGGAAATCTGACGCCAGAGGAATCCAGCATGCTGGAAAACGTGCTGTTCGATCTGCGCATGCGCTACCTGGAAGCGGTGCGGCGGGTATGACTGCGCGCGGCGGATGGATCACCCGTATCCTTGCGGCCGGGCTGTGGGTGGGGCTGGCCGCTCCGGGGGTCGCCAGCGCGCTCCAGCTGTTTCCCGCGGCCGAGATCCAGGAGGCGCATAGCCTCCGCCAGCGGATCGTGGGCGAGGCCTCTCCGCTGGATCTGCGGCAACCTCGGCAACATCTCAAGCTCTCCCCCGAGACACTCGCCCAGATTCAGCAGCGGCTGAGCGCGCTCCAGACGCGCGAGGCGGAGAACCCGTTCCTGTACTGGGCGCAGGGCGAACTCCTGCGCCAGACCCAAGGTGCCGCGGCCGCCGCCCCGCTCTTCGAGCGCGCCCGCCAGCTGGCGGGCCGCCGTTTCCTGATCCATTGGCTCCTTTGGCAAGAGCACCTGACGCGGAACCTTCGCGAGGAAGCGCAGCGGGAAGAGGCGGCGCTCCAGGGCATCCAGGTGGGGTGGGGCCTGTCGCGCTTCCCGCTGCTGGCCATGGAGCTGATGCGCGCCGGGGACGAGGCGGCGGAGGCGATCGATCCGCCCCGGGCGGCGGCTCTCTACGCTGCCGCGGTGGCCAACACGCCGGAATCTCCCCAGGCCCTCCTCGGGCGGGCCGCCACCACGTGGCAGGCGGACAAGACGCAGCTCGTCCAGGTGCTGGGGGATCTGCTGCGCGGCGTGGCCCAGACCTTCCGGAGCCCGCAGACCAGATATGACCCGACCAGCAATCTGGTGTTGAGTCTGGTCGTCACGTGCCTGGTCCTGTTGTGCGCGGTGGCAGCGGTCCTGGCCCTCCGGATCCGGCCCCTCTTCGGCCACGAGCTGAACGAGCGCGCCCTCAAGGCGCATTCTCCCGCCGCGCAGATCAGCCTGGGCATCCTGGTGTTCTTCCTGCCCCTGGTGCTGGGTTTCGGCCTGCTCTGGTCGGCCGTGATCATCCTGCTGATCTCCGCCCCCTACCTCACCACGCGCGAAAGGGTTGGGGTGTCGGTCTTGCTGACGCTGCTGGCGCTCTTGCCCACGGGATACCAGTGGGTCGCAGCGCGCCACGTGCTGGCCTCGTCTCGCGAGCTGGCCCTGGCGCAGACTGTCGAACAGGGGGGGCGCGGGGAGAGCCTGGTGCGGGATCTCGGCCGCTGGAGCCGGGAGCAGCCCAGCAACGGCCTGTCCCACTATTACCTGGGGCTCACGCTGAAGCGGCGCGGGGAGCTGCCGAAGGCCGAAGCCGCCATGGCCCAGGCGGCGAAACTTCTGCCCAGCGCGAGCTTCGCCCTCGTCGGCCTAGGGAACCTGCACTACCTGCAGGGGGCCCTCCCCGAGGCGGAGACCGCCTATCGCAAGGCGGCGGACCTGGCGCCCTCGGCGGCGGCCCAGATGAACCTCTTCAAGCTCTATGCGCAGCGGCTCCAGATCGAGCAGTCGAAGGAGGCGCTGACGCGGAGTGGCAGGCTGGACCCCCACATGACCCAGACCCTGTCGCGGTTCCACGGGCAGGGGCGGACCGAGTTCGTCGTGGACGAAACGGTGCCCTGGGACACCCTGGCGGCGGGGCTGGTCCCGGCCCCCAGGGACGTGGCGGCCGTGGCGGAGGGCCTCTGGGGAGCGCCGCTCCGCGGGGTCCCGCTGTCGCTGGTGCCGTACGTGGCCGGCCTCCTCGTGATCCTCTTCTGGACGCACGCGGCCCTGCGCGGTCGGACCCCCCCGGTCCACCGCTGCCTCCAGTGCGGCACGCCGTTTTGCCCCAGGTGCCGGATGAGCCCGAAAGAGAAGGAATACTGCACCCCCTGTGCGACCGTGTTTCGCCCACGGGAAGGAGGCGTGGCGGCGTTCGTCAAGGTCCGCCGCATCCGGGAAGGGGAGGAATGGGCGCGGCAGGAGCGCGCGCGGGTCCGCATCCTGGGAAGCGTCCTGCCCGGAGGGAGCGATCTGTATCGGGGGCGCGTGATTTGGGGCCTGGGCCTGGCTCTGCCAGCGGTCTGGCTGCTGCTGGACGGACTGCTCCTGGACCTGCTGACCCCCACCTTCCGCTTTGTCTCCCCCCTTCCCGGCCCGGTCCGGTGGACCGTGGCCATCTTCCCGCTACTCGGCCTGTACGCCTGGTCCATGCAGCGGAGTTGGAGACAGCCGGTGCGGGGCGGCTGACCCCGCCATTTCACTCACATGGCGCTTGAAGGCACGTTCAGGGATTTCCACATCGCCGACATCCTGCAGCTCATCGGGCTGCAGCGCAAGAGCGGCATGCTTGCCCTGGAGGGGGAGGAGGACACCCTCAGCCTGACCTTCCAGGACGGGGCGGTCGTGTGGGTGCAGTCCACCCGCGTTTCCTGGGAGCAGCGGATGGCGGGCCCGCTCCTGGCTCGTGGCCTGCTGAAGCCGGCCCAGCTGCAGGAGGCGCTCGGCCTCCAGAAGGAGAGCGGCAAGAAGTTGCCCACCATCCTGGCGGAGAAGGGATACCTGCCAAAAAAGGAGTGGGAGACTATCCTGATCCAGGAGGTGACGGAGGCGGCCTACCGCCCATTCCGCTGGACTGCCGGTCGATACCGGTTCGTCTCGCAGACGACGATGGACCCCCCCGAGGGCAGGATCGGGCCCCTCAGCGCTGAAAGCGTCCTGATGGAGGGAATCCGCCGGGTGGACGAGTGGCCCATGATCCGGGAGAGGGTCCCCTCCACGGCCATGGTCTTCAAGGTGGGCTCGCGGGCGACCAAGTTGACCCCGAGGAACATCGAGCCCGGCGAGGTGAAGATGCTGGATCTCGTGGACGGCAAGCGGACCGTCCAGGAGCTGACAGACGCCAGCGGCTTGGGCGAGTTTGAAGCCATGCGTAGCCTGGCCTCGCTGGTGGGAGCGGGCGCCATCGCCCCCGTGGGACCGATTCCGATCGCGGCGGTGCCCGTGGAGGCTCCCGAGATCCGGCCCGCCCCCAGCCTGCCGGCCCGCGCCCCCGCGGGTCCCCCGGTCTGGCTGCCCCGGCTGGTCTGGGCACTCGTCGCGGCCTGGCTCGTGGCGCTGCCGCTCCTCCTCCGGGTGGAGCCACTGGGACTCTTTCCCCTCTCCCCCGCGCGGGCCGCGTCCCTGGACCGGGTGCGGATCGCCCGGGCCCAGGCGAACCTTGACGAACTCACCCGAGACGTGGACCGGTATATCGCCACGACGGGGGCGTATCCCACCAGCCTCGACGTCCTGGCAGCTCTGGATCGATCCCTGGGCAGGCGCCTCCAGGACCCGTGGGGACACCCCTACCAGATCCGGTGGACCGAGAACGGCGCGAGCGTGATCAGCGCGGGCCCGGATGGCCGGGTCGGAACTCCGGACGATCTCTCTGGCGGCGACGGCTGAGGCCGTCCGTCGTTTGACAGTCCCCTGCCCATGTGTTAAAAAGGTCTTTCGGCCATCGCTTCCCGTGTCCCAGGGGGTGTGCGTGAAACCTGCAAGGAGTGCCTTCGGTTCCGGGTGGCCACCCATCGCCCTGGTCCTCGTGCTGTTCCTGGCGCCGGTGCCGATGCCGGAGCCCGCGGCGGCCCAAGACAACCGGGGCGCCCTGCAGAGCCTGCAAGATGCCTTCGTCCAGGTGGCCCAGTCGGTGAAGCCGGCCGTCGTCAACATCGCCACCACCCAGCGGCCCCCGCCCCAGGAGGGGCGCCGCCCTTCCCAGGTGCCGCCCTTCCGCGGACCGTTTCGCGACTTTTTCGGAGAGGATTTCTTCGAGCGCTTCTTCGGCGAGCGCCCCCAGCGCGAGCGGCGGAGCCTGGGGTCGGGCGTGCTCGTGGATAAACGGGGATACATCCTGACCAATAACCACGTGATCGAGCAGGCGGACCAGATCGAAGTCCGCCTCGCGGACAAGCGGAAGTTTTCGGCCACGGTCATCGGCAAGGACTCCAAGACCGACCTGGCGGTGATCAAGATCGACGCCCCCGATGACCTGCCGGTGGCGAGGCTGGGGGATTCCGGCAAGATCCGCATCGGGGAATGGGCCATCGCCATCGGCAACCCCTTCGGGCTGGACCAGACGGTCACGGTGGGAGTCATCAGCGCCGTGGGTCGGTCGGATGTGGGCATCACGACCTACGAGGACTTCATCCAGACCGATGCCTCCATCAACCCCGGAAATTCCGGGGGCCCCCTGGTGAACCTCAATGGGGAGGTGATCGGGATCAACACGGCCATCGTGGCCACGGGCCAGGGGATCGGCTTTGCCATTCCCATCAGCATGGCCCGGGAGATCAAGGACCGCCTGATTGCGCAGGGCAAGGTGGTCCGGGGCTGGCTGGGCGTGGGGATCCAGGAACTGACCGAAGAGCTGGCGTTGCAGTTCGGGGTCAAGCCCGAAGAGGGCGTGCTGGTCGGGAATGTGATGCAGGGCAGCCCCGCGGAGCGCGGGGGGTTGAAGACCGGTGATATCGTCCAGGAGTTCAACGGAACCCGGATCGCCAATGTGCACCAGCTCCAGCGGGAGGTGGCCCAGAGCCCCGTGGGATCCCCGTCCCAGGTCAAGGTCCTGCGGGGGAAAAACCCACTCGTGTTGACCATCGTCCTGGGCGAGCAACCGGCGGACCTGGCCGCGGCATCCCTGCCCGCCGCCCCGCCCTCGGAGGCGGCGGACCGTTTCGGCTTGACGGTGCAGGATCTGACGCTCGACCTGCGCGATCAGCTGAGGCTCAAGGAGGGAGAGGGGGTCGTGGTTTCCGGCGTGGAGGAGGCCGGCCCGGCCGCCCGGGCGGGGATCCGTCCGGGTGATGTCATCGCGGAAGCCAACCGCGAGCCCGTGCGGACTGCAAGCGACTTTGCCCGGATCCTCAACCGGCTGCCGCAGGGGCAGGACCTCTTGCTGCTGGTCCGGCGCGACGGGAGTTCGCGGTTTGCCGTTCTTTCTCCCAAGAACTGACTCCCCCGGGCCGACGGCCGACGTCGCCGGATACTGCTGACCGCCCTCAACCTCTCCGGCCGCAAGCGGAAAAGGCATGGCCCGACGATCCGCCTCGTTCTATGAAGAGATCAGCGACGATGCGCTGGCAGCCTACATCCGGCGGATCGTCCGGATTTCCCTGCTGAGCAAGGCGGAGGAGCTTCGGCTGGGCACGCTGATCCAGCAGGGGGACGAAGGGGCCTCCCGGAAGCTGGTGGAGGCCAACCTTCGCTTTGTGGTCAAGGTGGCCATGCGCTACCAGGGCTGCGGCCTGTCCCTGCTGGACCTCATCAACGAGGGGAACCTGGGCCTCCTGGAGGCGGCGCGTCGCTACTCGCCGAGGTATGGCGTCAAGTTCATCACCTACGCGGTCTGGTGGATCCGGCAGGCAATCATGCAGGCCCTGGCTGCGGGGGGCACCGCCGTCCGGCTGCCCATCCGCAAGGCCCGCCTGGCGTCCAAGATCCGCGGGCTGCGAGCCGACCTGACCCAGGAGCGCCAGGAAGAGCCCAGCGAGGCTGCCCTGGCCGAAGCCATGCACCTGGAACCGGGAGAGGTCGGGGACGTGCTGCGGGGGACGCAGGCCCAGACCTCGCTGAGCGACGACAACCATTCCGAGGACCAGCTGGGGCTGGAGCTGGCCGGCAAGAGCGTGATCCCCCCCGCGGACCACGAACTCATCAGCCACTCGTTCCGCGAAGAGGTGGAGCGGATGCTGGGACACCTGAAGCCGCGGGAGCGGGCCGTCATCGAGTTGCGCTTCGGCCTGGGACGCGAGGAGCCCCAGACCCTGGAGGAGGTGGGGCGCCGCCTCAACCTGTCGCGGGAACGCATCCGCCAGATCGAGGAGCGGGCGAAGCAGAAGCTCCGGCTGATGGCCCGGACACGCCACCTGAAAGACTACCTGAACTGACGTGGGAGGTGTAGCGTGTACCGTGTACCGTGTAACGTGTAACGTGGGAGATCGAGGTAACATCATGCATACGAGGGGTGATCGGGAAACGGGTGCCGTCGATGGAATACGTTTTCGATTTTGAGCGCCTGGAGGTGTACCAACTCGCCGTCAAACACGCCGTTCGAATCATCGAGATTACCGAGGATTTCCCCCGTCGTGTCCAGTCATCTCTGGGAGATCAACTCTGTCGATCCGCGGTTTCGGTTGCCAATAACATTGCAGAAGGAAGTGGGAAGCGATCCCGGAAGGAGAAATCTCGCTTCTATACGACGGCATTCAATTCCGCGCGAGAATGCGTTCCTGCCGTAACCATAGCCCACGAGCGGCGGTATCTGAATGACGCCGGGCGGCTTGAAATGCGAGAAAACGTTGGACGCCTTTGTAGCATGCTCTCACGGCTCGAACAGTCGGTAGTACGGACGAACTGACTCAGTAACCGTTTTTGGCGGATCGTTACACGTTACACGCTACACGTCATTATTGGACCCGACGGAGCAGACACATGGCTGAGGCGAGTGAACAGGCCCTCCGGCAGCGCATCCGGGAGTTGGAGGCCCAGGTCCAGGGCCAGATGCGGGAGATCCGGGTCCTGGAAAAAATCGAGGCGCTGCAGGACCGGGCGCGGGACGTGGAGGCGGACAACCGCAGCCTCAGGGAACGAGTGGCGGAGCTCCACACCTTCCTGAACCTGAGCAAGACGCTCTCCGCCACCCTGAACATGGAAGAGCTGTTCCGCCTGGCCTTGCACCTGATCGGGCGCTCCCTGCACGTAGACGCCTACTCCCTGATGCTGCTGGACGACTCGGCCGAGCGCCTAGTGATCAAGGCCGCCTTCGGGCTGCCCGAGGATGGTGGGTTGGGCCTGAGCCTGCGCCTGGGGGAGGGGATCTCCGGGCTGGTGGCGCAGACCGGACAGGCCATGCTGGTGCCCGACGTCAGTGCCGAGCCGCGCTTCCTAGAGCAGGAATCCTTCCGGCTCCCCCGTGGCGCGTTCATCTGTGTTCCGCTGCGGATCAAGGAGCGCGAGGTCATCGGGGTCCTGAATGCGCAGAAGCCGGAGCCCCACAGTTTCCGCCTGAACGACCTGGACCTGTTCCAGGCCGTGGCCAATCAGGTCGCGGCGGCCCTGGAGAACGCCCAGCTGTACCAGCGGACGAAGGAGCTGTCCACCCGCGACGACCTCACGGGGCTCTTCAACCGGCGACACTTCTTCGAAAACCTGGAGAAGGAAGTGCAGCGGGCTCGCCGGTACCAACGCGTCTTCTCCCTCCTCATGCTGGATCTGGATGACTTCAAGGGGTACAACGACACCTACGGGCACCTGAAAGGCGACGAGGTGTTGAAGAACGTGGCCCGCCTCCTCCTGGCCAACACGCGGCGCGCCGACGTGGTGGCTCGCTTCGGCGGGGAGGAGTTCGTGGTGCTGCTGCCGGAGATCAACGAGCAGGGGGCGACCGTGGTGGCGGAGAAGATCCGGGTGGCCGTGGAAGGGCACCCGTTCTCCGGGCGGCACACCCAGCCGGGTGGAAGCCTCACGGTGACCCTGGGGCTGGCGAGCTACCCTGCGGATTCCGAGGACGCCCTGGAGCTGGTGGATCTTGCCGATCGGGCCCTGTACGCGGGCAAGCAGCAGGGGGGCAACCGCGTCAGCCCGGCCTCCGCGGCGATGGTTCCGTAGCCTACGGGTGCCAGAGATGAGTTCTCCCATCATCCAGCGAGGCTACCGTCTGCTGATCGTGGACGACATGGAGGCCATGCGCCTGGCCCTGGAGGATTCGCTGCGCTTCCAGGGCTACGACGTCGTCTCGGTCGCGTCGGGGGAGGAGGCGCTGGAACTCCTGCACTCGGAGCAGTTCGATCTCCTGCTGACGGACCAGGCCATGCCCGGCCTCTCGGGGATCGAGTTGGCCGAGGTCACCGCCCGGATCCATCCCGACATGCCCATCGTGCTGCTCACGGGCTACACCGATGTGGAGCTGGCCAAGGCGTCCCTCCAGCGCGGCGCCAGCGACTTCGTGACCAAGCCGATCAACATCCACGAGCTGCCCATTGTCATCGAGCGAAACCTGACCCGGCACCGGTTGCTGGTGACCCGGCTGAAAGACCACCAGGCCCAGGTCCTGTTCGAGGCCCTCAAGGCCCTGGCATCGGCCGTGGACGCCAAGGATCCCTACACGGCGCGACACTCCATGCGGGTCACCCGGCTGTCGCTGATCCTGGCCGATGCGCTCGGCCTGTCCGCCGACGAGAAGTACGTGCTCGAATTGTCGGCCTGGATGCACGACGTGGGCAAGATCGGGGTCCCAGACCACATCCTCACCAAGGGGAGCGCCCTGACCAAGAGCGAATTCGAGGTTATGAAGATGCACGCCCCGAAGGGTGGGGAGATCGTGGGACAGATCGAGGAGCTGACCCGGGTGGCCGATGTGATCCGGCACCACCACGAGCGCCTGGACGGCCTGGGCTATCCCGACGGCCTGCGGGGGGCGGCCACCCCCCTGCTGTCCCGGGTCATCCTCATCGCGGATGCCTTCGAGGCCATGACGTCGGACCGGAGCTACCGGCCGAGCGGGGGTCGCCCGCGTGCCCTCGAAGAGCTCCGCCGGCATGGTGGGACCCAGTTCGACCCGGAGCTGGTTGACACCTTCATCAGGAAGATCGAAGGTCTGCCCGACGCGTGAGATCTTCCCCCCCGGATCGCCTGCCCTCCTCTTGGCAGACCCGAATCGCTCCCGTGACCGATCACGCTCCGCCAGCCCGCGGGCGGCTCCCCTGGCCGAAAAAGGCTTGGCGGGGTCGCGCAGGCTTTGTATACTGGTCGCGGATTCTGGGAGACTGGGCCATCCTGAACCGAAAGGCGGGAAGGGTCCATTCCACGAAGAAACGCCTGTCACGTCGGGGAGGAGTCTGGCCATGTTGACGCTGAAGGATATCGAGCAGTTGCTGGGACCGGATGCCAAAAACCTCCTGGAGCACCAGTCCAAGGGAATCCCCAAGGAGATGCTCCACCTGCCCGGTCCGGACATCGTGGATCGCGTGTTCGCCTCGTCGGACCGGCCGCCCCAGGTCCTGCGGAGCCTCCAGGCCCTGGTGAACACGGGCCGGCTGGCGGGCACCGGGTACCTGTCCATTCTGCCCGTGGACCAGGGGATCGAGCACTCGGCCGGCGCCTCCTTTGCGCCGAACCCGATCTACTTCGATCCCGAGAAGATCGTGGAGTTGGCCATCCAGGGCGGCTGCAATGCCGTCGCCTCGACCTTCGGGGTGCTGGGCGCGACCGCCCGGAAGTACGCCCACAAGATCCCGTTCATCGTGAAGATCAACCACAACGAGTTCCTGAGCTACCCGAACAGATACGATCAGATCCTGTTCGGCACGGTAGAAGAGGCCTGGAATCTCGGCGCGGTGGGGGTGGGGGCGACTATTTACTTCGGGTCGCCCGAGTCCACCCGGCAGATCCAGGAGGTGAGTGTCGCCTTCAAGCGGGCCCACGAGCTGGGGATGGCGACCATCTTGTGGTGCTACCTGCGCAACCCGGCCTTCAAGACGGCCGAGAAGGACTACCACGTGGCGGCCGACCTGACCGGGCAGGCCAACCACCTGGGGGCCAGCATCGAGGCCGACATCGTCAAGCAGAAGCTCCCCGAGAACAACGGGGGCTACACCGCCCTCAAGTTCGGCAAGACCCACAAGAAGGTGTA
>CAZNWB010000030.1:0-30420 GCA_964576535.1 uncultured bacterium
CGTGCTTCATCGGCTTCGCCATCGGCGAGTCGCTGGGCGCGGCGGCGCTGCGCATTGCCGGCGGCATCTTCACCAAGATTGCCGACATCGGCTCCGACCTGATGAAGATCGTCTTCAAGATCAAGGAAGACGACGCTCGCAATCCGGGCGTGATTGCCGACTGCACCGGCGACAACGCGGGCGACTCCGTGGGGCCCAGCGCCGACGGCTTTGAAACCTACGGCGTCACCGGCGTGGCCCTCATCACCTTCATACTGCTGGCGGTGAAGAGCCCGGTGATCCAGGTGCAACTGCTGGTGTGGCTGTTCGTGATGCGCATCATGATGCTGGTGGCCAGCGCCGCCGCCTACTTCTTGAACGATTTCATCGCCAAGGCGCGTTACGCCACCGCCGACAAGATGAACTTCGAGGCGCCGCTGACGTCGCTGGTGTGGATTACGTCGTTCGTCTCCATCGCGCTGACCTACGTGGTGTCGTACTTCATCATTCCCACCCTCCACGGCGACGACACGCTGTGGTGGAAGCTGGCCACCATCATTTCCTGCGGGACGCTGGCCGGCGCGGTCATCCCGGAACTGGTGAAGGTGTTCACTTCCACCGGATCGGCGCACGTGCAGGAAGTGGTGGTGTCGTCGAAGGAAGGCGGCGCATCGCTCAACATCCTGTCGGGATTGATCGCCGGAAACTTCTCCGCCTACTGGCTGGGGCTTTCCATGGTTGGCTTGATGGGCATCTCCTACCTGGTGGCTTCGCAGGGCCTGGAGGCGGTGATGGTGGCGGCGCCGGTGTTTGCCTTCGGTCTGGTGGCCTTCGGATTCCTGGGCATGGGCCCGGTGACCATCGCGGTGGACTCCTACGGCCCGGTGACGGACAACGCGCAGTCCATCTATGAGCTGTCGCTGATCGAGCAGGTGCCCAATGTGAAGGAGGAAATCCGCAAGCAGTACGGCTTCGAAGTGAACTTCGAGCGCGCCAAGCACCTGCTGGAGGAGAACGACGGCGCCGGCAACACCTTCAAGGCCACGGCCAAGCCGGTGCTCATCGGCACGGCCGTGGTGGGCGCCACGACCCTCATCTTCTCCATCATCCAATTGCTCACCGCCCGGTTCGGGGCTGCAGACGTTTCCACCGGTCTTTCGATACTGAACCCCCTGTTCCTCCTGGGCCTCATCACCGGCGGCGCGGTCATTTACTGGTTCACCGGCGCCTCCATCCAGGCCGTCACTACCGGCGCCTACCGGGCCGTGGAATTCATCAAGCGCAACATCAAGCTCGAGGGGGGCGGCGAGAGGGCATCCGTCGAGGATAGCAAAAAGGTCGTCGCCATCTGCACCCAGTACGCCCAGAAGGGGATGTTCAACATCTTCCTGGCGGTGTTCTTCGCAACGCTGGCCTTTGCCTGCGTGAATCACTACTACTTCATCGGGTACCTCATCTCCATCGCGATGTTCGGCCTGTTCCAGGCGATCTTCATGGCCAATGCCGGCGCCGCCTGGGACAACGCCAAGAAGCTGGTGGAGACCGAGCTCAACATGAAAGGCACCGAGCTCCACGCCGCCACCGTGGTGGGCGACACGGTGGGCGACCCGTTCAAGGACACCTCGTCCGTGTCCATGAACCCGATCATCAAGTTCACCACCCTGTTCGGGCTTTTGGCCGTCGAGCTTGCCATCGAGCTCCCCGCCTTCACGAGCTACGTGGCCGCAGTGTTCCTCTTCGTCGCGTCGGTCATCTTCGTGTGGCGCAGCTTCTACGCGATGCGGATTCCGGTGGCGGCGGCGGGCTGAGTCTCGCCCCGCCGTCATCTGTCAGAACACGCCCAACTCCCGCCGGGGGAGCCCCTCCAGTGGGAGTTTTCATTCCTGAAATGTCCGGTCGTTCGGACAGGTAAGCCCACCTTGAGACGACCCTCCGGTCTGCGTTGACCGGATCGGCTCAATCCCCTATATTGCCCGCACAGCACGAGTCCGTGGCGTGACATGTGCTTGCGCCGCGATAACCTGGGTTCCAGCGAGATCCAATGGGAGGGGGTATGGACAAGAAGAAGGGAGGCGGTTCGGCCAAAGCCGGCTCTGCCAAGTCGGGCGGCCGGACGCCCTTGATCGTCGGGGTGCTGTTCATCGTCGCTGTGCTGGGGATCGGTGGCTACTGGTGGACGAGCGGCGGATCCGGTGGTCCCGTCCGGGGCGCCAAGCCCGCCATCCCGCGGGTGCCGCGCCCGGCCACGCTCTCACCCGCCCTGTTTACCGGGTATGCCGCCAAGGGCTACCAGGTGGCGAAGGAGAGTCCCGAGGTTCTGGAGCGCGTGATGTGCTACTGCGGCTGCGACCGGAACCCCGGGCACCAGAACAACCTCGATTGCTTTGCCGACGACCACGGGGCGGGGTGAGACCTCTGCGTGGATATTGCGCTGGAGGCGCAACGGCTGCACAAGCAGGACTACCAGATCGCCGAGATCAAGAACCGCATTGATCGCGCCTTCGCGCGATAGGCCCAAGACGATCTTCGGCTAACCCCAACCAGTCAACCCGTGGATCGCCTCGTCCCCCGGGCGCGTGCTCATGTGGGTGCGGCGGGGGGCCGGGGCGTCTTCCGTCCATCCTTCGCCCTTGGACTCTCTACTCTCTTACGGTTTCTCATCGACCCCCTGAGCCTCCCCGCCCAGCAGTTGTGAGGGACACAAGACCGGACCATCCGCCAAACTTGACCCCTTCAGGGATGGGAGCATAGGATGAGGGTGTCATGGCTGTCTTGAACGCAGACATTTCACCACCAAGACACCAAGACACCACCGCCCTCATAGGGACAAGGAATTTCACGGGCCAGACCAGGACGGTCGGATGCACGAGGTTCCTGGATGCCCTGTCCTGCGGAGTGCCAGGGTTTCTCGGCAGCATCCCCTTGGTGTCTTGTCCCGCGTCTCGCAGGATTGGTGGTTGAACTGCAATGGCTGGGTTGAAGGTATTTGGGGCGGTGGCTGCCCTTGGGCTGACGGCGGTCCTTGCAGGAGGTGCGAGCATGGAACTCAAGAGTGTAGCCTTCAAGCCTGAAGAGATGATTCCGGCCAAATACACGTGTGACGGCCCGGACATGTCCCCTCCGCTGAGCTGGTCGGATCCGCCGGCCGGGACGAAGAGCTTCGCCCTGATCTCGGATGATCCCGATGCTCCGGTGGGAACGTGGGTGCACTGGGTCGCCTGGAACATCCCTGGCGACGCACGCTCTCTGGTGGAAAATCTTCCAAAGAAGGACTCTCTGCCGGACGGGACGAAGCAAGGCACGACGGACTTCCGGCGGATCGGCTACGGCGGCCCCTGTCCGCCGTCGGGGACTCACCGGTACTTTTTCAAGCTCTACGCGCTCGATATGATGCTGAACCTGCCCGGCAGCACGACCAAGAAGGACCTGGAAAAGGTGATGCAGGGGCATATCCTCGGCCAGGCAGAGCTGATGGGCAAGTACCGTCGCCGCTAGTCATGTGTGTGGTAAGTCTGCCGACCTTCGCCCCGAGTCCGCTCCGCGACGCCTGGGGCCTGCACCCACCCTCGCGGGTGGGTACCCGGAACCGGCCGGCCTTGCTCCGCACCCGCCGAGCGGGTCCCCCCGCGCCGGTGGCGCTCCTCCGCGCCGCCGTCACGCCACGGCCGTGACACGGCGACCGAACCCGGCCGGCCCGCGGGCCCGGCGTCTTGGAGCGGCCCCGGGGCTCGGCTTATGCGGGCGGATTTCGGACACACATGACTAGAGGGGATCAGCCGGGCTCATCAGCCCCAAGAAAATGATGTGCGACGCCCGGCCCGAGGCAAGCATCCAAACTCAGAGCGTGGCTGCGCCAGCGGGATGGAGCGGCCCCAGAGGAGTCGGGGCCGATCAGGAAGATAGCCACCTCGATCCCTCGCTGACATGGAGGAGACCATGGCAAAGCAGGTTGTTGTGTACTCGCAGCCCGGGTGAGGGGCCTGCGACCAGGAGAAGGAGTTTCTTTCTCACAAAGGGATCGCGTTTGTGGACAAAAATATCCGGACAGATCAGGCCGCGCTCCAGGAGCTTCTGAAGATGGGATTCCGGGCGACACCCGTCACCCTGATTGATGGGGAGGCGGTGGTGGGCTTTGATCGCGGGAAGTTGGAGCGACTGCTCGGGTTGGCCTGACGGCGTGGCAGAAGACCCACACCACTGAAGGAAGGTGAGCATGCCGACCGCTTTCTGCCAGGGCTGAGGACAGGAGATCGCGATCCCGGTTGGGATCGGGAGTGGGAAGGCCTTCGACTGCCCGAACTGAGCGGGGCTCACGCTCCGGGTGAGCGAAGGCAACGGAACTCGGACGGTAAAGGGCCTCAAGACGGCGAGCTGCGTCGTGGGTGAGGAGGTAGTATTCCTGCCGGATGACGTGCAGCCCGGTGATATCGTCGAGTGCCACGGTGTGAAACAACGTGTGACCTACGAGTTCGGTGCCTACGCGCTCCAGCGACTGGACTGAATCGCGCCTGCCGCTGACGCCCCGAGGAGCAAACCACAAGTGACCCCGGACCTCATCCAGGCGCTCCAGACTGCCAAGTACATGTACCTCACAACGTACAGTCGGGCGGGGAAGCCCGGCACGGTTCCCGTGTGGCTCTGGTACCACGACGGCAGCGTGTACTTCACCACCCAGCGCGAGAGCTTGAAGGCCCGCCGCATCCGCAATAATGGAAAGGTGACGGTGCACGCAGGGAAACCGGACGGGCCCTCCTTCGATGGGCGTGCGGAGTGGGTGGACGACCGCCCCGACCTCGAGGAGGCGCTGCTTCAGGCTTACCGGCGAAAATACTGGCTGATGGTCCCGCTCTGGATGGGCCACCGCATCCGAAAGGGCCTGGCACGCAAGACCAGCGTCCTGATCCGCATCACTCCTGCACGGCCGCAACCATCACAAAGCGCCTAACTGACCCTCACACCGCCAGAGCGCACTTCCCGGAATCTCTTTCCCTCAAGATCCAACGGTGGGGGATTTCTCGGCGCCCCGGCTACTCAATTTCGCAAAGCGGGTCGCTGGGGGCACCAATCCGCCTGAGGCGGATGCCGTTGGTACCGGCGGTTCAGTGCATTGGTCCTTTCAGTCAGGTGGAAGATTTTACCACACGGGCGGGGTCGGATCCGTGGAACTCCGCATGAACATTGGCTGAAGACTTGCTCTGTTCTGGCAGCGCACTTGCACAAACGCTCCGGATGGCGTCGGATGTCCGCGATCCGACCAGTCCGCCATACCGCCGACCGGACCGAAAGGGCACGGGCGAGCGGCGGACGGGAAAGCCGAGCCATCCAGCAATCCGGAGGGGCGCCGATTCATGAGGATGAGATGAAGACGCTCCACCGCGTCGAAGGGAAGGTCCTCATCGCCAGCGATGATCCCGCCGTCCAGAGGGAGTGGCGCGACATGCTGGAGCCCCGAGGGTACCTGATTTCCCTGGCGCAAGAAAACGGTCGGGCCACCGAACTCCTCGGAGAAGACCCCCCGGATGTGATCCTCCTGGATGCTGCGGCGTCGGATCCCTCGGAGGTCGAGGCATTCCGCCAGGTGCGGTCTGACGGCTCCAGCACGCCCATCATCCTCGTCACTTCCAATCCGCCATCCGATAAGGCTCTTGCCGCATTCATGGCCGGGGCGTTTGAAATCCTGCGAAAGCCGGTGACCGCCGACGAACTCCTCCCCTGCGTCACCCGCGCCGTGGAACGGCGCGATGTCGCGTCCGCCAGTCTCCGGCTGGTCGAGGAATTCAAGCAGCAGCTCTCCGAGCAAGAGATCCTGATGGAGGTGGGGAGGATCCTGAACTCCACCCTCAACCTCCCGGAGGTCCTGGACCTCGTCATGCTGAACGCCCAGGATGCCCTTCGGGCCAAGGCGGGCTTCCTGATGCTTCGTGACGCCGACACCGGTGAGCTGTACTACACGGTGGCCCGCGGGGAGCGCGGCGAGCGGGCGAAGGAAGTCCGGCTGGGCCGGGGCGAGGGCCTTGCGGGATGGGTGGCCGAGCACGGGGAGGCCGTGATCGCCAACGACGCGCAGCGGGATCCACGCTTTTCCCGGAAGGTGGATGAAGTGGCCGGCTTCACCACGAAGGCCATGGCCTGCGCCCCCATCGTCATCAAGGGCCAGACGATCGGCGTAGTCCAGGTGCTGCAGGCACCCGGTCGAGGGGACTTCAGCCCCCGGGATCTCACGCTGCTCAAGGCGATCGCCGCCCAGGCCGGGGTCGCCATCGAGAACGCCCGGCTCTACGGCGAGGTCGAGCGGCAGAAGGCGGAGCTGGGCTATCTTCTCCAGGCCAGCCAGGATCTCCTCTCCGCGATCGATCCCGACACGATCTTCTCCCGCATGATGACGAAACTGCTGGAAGTGATCCCCGTCGCGCGGACGGGGATCATCCTCTTGGAGAATGAACAGGAAGGCCGCATCGTCGCGGGCTCGGTGAATGCGGGGCACCTGCCGCCGGAGCGGGATCAGAAGAGCGAGAAGATCCAACTCGCCCAGTACCCGGAGATCCGGGAGGCGGTCCGCACCGGGCGTCCGGTCATCGTGTCTGACACCTGGCGGGACCCGCTGATGGCGGAGGTGCGGGAACTCCTGCGCTCCATCGGGGTGCGCTCGCTCCTGGTCACGCCGATGCTGGATCGGGATCGGGTGTTCGGCGTCATCAAGATTGCCCAGTTTGACCGACCGCGCCGGTTCACTCCCAACGAGATCCGTCTTTGCCAGACGCTGGCAAACCAGGCGAGCATTGCCATGGTCAACGCCCGCTTGGTCCAGGAACTCCAGGAGAAGAGCGCGCAGATGGAGCGGGCCAGCCAGCACAAGTCCGAATTCCTGGCCAGCATGTCCCACGAGCTTCGAACCCCGCTGCACGGGATCATCGGGTTTTCCGAGCTGATCCTGGAACAACCCGCCGCCCCGGCGGGCGATCGCCAGCGCCGCTACGCCCTGGGCATCCAGACCAGCGGCAAGCATCTGCTGTCTCTCGTCAACGATATCCTTGATCTGTCGAAGATCGAGGCGGGGAAGATGGAACTTCACCGGGAGAATTTTCTCGCCGCCGACGCGGTCAGCGAGGCCAGGGCCATCATGCAGCCACTGGCGGCCAAGAGCCAGATCAGCCTCACGACCGACGTGGATCTGTCCGTGGGGATCGTCTTTGCCGATCTGGGCCGGTTCAAGCAGATCCTCTTCAACCTCCTGGGCAACGCCATCAAGTTCACCTCCACCGGAGGGCGGGTGACCCTCACCGCCCGCCGCGTCGGCTCGTCGAGTGGTCAGGTTGTCAATCCGTCCCACCCAACCGACGAATTGACGGCTCGACCAATTGACAGCGCCTGTGAATGGCTCGAGGTGCACGTGACGGATACCGGCATCGGCATCAAGCCGGAGGATCAGGAGCGAATCTTCGAAGACTTCCACCAGGGCAGCAATTCCGTTACCCGTGAGCAGACCGGCACCGGCCTGGGCCTCGCCCTGGCCCGCCGGTTCGTCGAGATGCACGGAGGGCGGATCTGGGTGGAAAGCGAGGTGGAGAAGGGCAGCACCTTCACCTTCGTCCTTCCCCTGCACTAACCCCCGTCCGAAATCCTCAAACCAAACATTTCACCACCAAGACACCAAGGCACCACCGGCCTCCTAGGGGAAGGGACCTCCACGAGCCAGATTAGGACGGTCCGATGCACGGGGTACCTGAATGCCCTGTGCTGCGGTGGGCTACGTTCCTCGGCTGCCTCTCCTTGGTGTCTTGGTGCCTTGGTGGTTGAACTGCAATATCCGGGTTCAGGGATTTCTCGGATCAGGATCACCGGCGGGGGAAGACCGCCTTCAGACAGTCGGCCAGAACGTCGAGGACGAAAGTGACTTCAGCCTCCTCGATGATCAGTGGCGGCTTGATCTTGATGACATTGGGCAGGGCCGATGCCGTGGCCAGGATCACGCCGCGATTCCAGGCTTCTTCCACGATTCGCTTGGCCTCGACCGGCGCCGGGTCCTTGGTCTCGGGATCCTTCACCATCTCCAGACCGATGAAAAGGCCCGGGCCGCGCACGTCCCCGATCTGCGGGTACTTGGTTTGAAGGTCCAGCAGCCCCCGCGTCAAGATCGCGCCCATCCGGGCGGCATGCTCCGGGATCCGATCGCGCTCCAGGATCTCGATCACCTTGAGGGCCGCGGCCTGGGCGATCGGGTTGCTGCCGAAGGTGTACACGTCTTCGCCGGTTGGTTCGAATGACTTTAGCCGATCGTCGGCGACGACCGCGGCGATGGGGAACCCCCCGCCCATGGACTTCGACAGCACCAGGATGTCCGGAGTGACGCCCATCAGTTCCGCCGCGAACATCCGCCCGGTCCGACCGAAGCCGGTCTGGATCTCGTCGAAGATCAGGAGGATCCCGAACTCGTCGCAGATCCGCCGGACCTCCCGCAGGAACGGTGCGGGGAAGGGGATCTGGCCGCCGTTACCCTGGATCGGCTCCAGAAGGACTGCGGCCACCGGCCCGTCCACTCCGCGCTGGATCGTGTCTCGCAATGGGGCGGCACATTCGGCGTGACAATCCATCTCCGCCGGCGTCGTCGGCGTGGCAGGATGGGCCGCTCGCCGGGGGCAGCGGTAGCAATAGGCGTTCGGCACCCGGATGAAGTGCTGCATGAAGGGAAGGAATTTCACCCCGGGCCCGAAGTGGCCAGGCGTCTGGGTTCCCATCCACGAGGCGGCCATCGTGGCCAGGCTGCTGCCGCGGTAGGCGTGATAGAAGGTGATGAACCGGTGCGCGCCAGGCCGGTTGATCATGGCCAGCTTCAGCGCGGCCTCGACCGCCAAGGAGCCCGTCGGCGCGTTGATCACCCGGTTGAGCCGCCCGGGGCAGAGGTCGGCCAGCCGCTTGGCCAGGAGCAGGCGCGGGATCGTCGGGAACCCTGCCCGGACGTGCCCCAGCGTCCTGGTCTGGGTCACGGCCGCCTCGATCACCTCGGGATGGTTGTATCCCAGCGCCAGGGTCCACGCCTGGGACGTGCAGTCAAGGTAGGACTTCCCGGTGATGTCGGTGACCCGGCAACCCTGTCCGCCGACCAGCACCGGCCCCAGCCAGGCCGCGCCATAGCCGATGTAGCGCTGCAGCTCCGCGATCTGCTCCGCCGTCAATGTCGATTGTTCCACGTCAGTTCTCCGGCTTGAGAAGAAACCATTCAGGGTTCAGGATTTGTTGCCCAATCGCAAATCCTCAATCACCAATCCCGACTCAGCCTTTGAGCCCCGTGAGCGCGATCCCCCGGATCATGTACTTCTGGGAAATGACGTAGGCCAACAGCATGGGGCCGGTGGAGATGACCGTGGCGGCCATCAGGGGCCCGTAATTCATGCTGCCGTAGGGGTCCTTGAACAGGGCGATCCCCACCGGGATCGTGCGAAGATCCTGGGAGTTGATGACGATGACCGGCCACAGGAAGTCGTTCCAGGATCCCAGGAAGAGGATCATGGCCACGGTGGCCAGGGTGGTCTTGATCAAGGGGGCGATGATGGTGAGGACGATCCGCGTCTCGCCCGCGCCGTCCATCCGGGCCGCCTCGATCAGGTCCACGGGGATGGACTTGATCCCCTGCTGAATCATGAAGACCCCGAAGGCGCTGGCGAAGTTGGGAGCCAGGATCCCCTGGTAGGTGTCCACCCAGCCAATCTGGGCCAGCAGGATATACAGGGCCACAGAGGTCACCTGGACCGGCACCATCAGGGTGGCGAGAATCAACAGGAAGAAGAAGTTCTGCAAGGGGAACCGATATACAGCAAAGGCGTAGCCGGCAAAAAGGCCAAAGAGCAGCGAACAACCAACTGATACCACCGCTACGACGAAGCTGTTCCAGTAGTAGGCGAGCCACGGGGCCTTGGCGAAGGCCTCGGCAAAGTGCTGGAGCGTCAGCCGGCTGGGAATCCACTTGGGTGGGAAGGCGATGATGTCCGGCGCCGGAACGAAGGCGGTCATGACCATCCAATAGAACGGGAGGATCATGAGGATCGCAACGCCGCTGACTACCAGATACAGCGGGACCTTCCCGACCGCCACCAGGGTGGACCGTGACATGCGACCTCTCCTCAGTACGTCACCTCGAAGCGCTTGCTGTACACGTACTGCACGACCGTGACCCCCAGGATGAAGACGAACAGGACCATGGCCTCGGCGGAGGCGTAGCCGAAGTTGTACCGCTCGAAGGCCTGCCGGTACAGATCCAGGACGACGACGTTGGTGGAGTTGGCGGGGCCACCCCCCGTGAGGACGAAGACCTGGTCGAAGACCTGGAAGGCCAGGATGCCGTTGTAGATCAGGAGGAAGGTGGTCGTGGGGGCCAGGAGGGGCACCGAGATCCTCCAGAAGCGTTTGACCGCGCCGGCCCCATCAATGGTGGCCGCCTCGTAGAACTGCTGTGGAATGGCCTGGAGCCCGGCCAGGTAGATGATCATGTTGTACCCGAGGGACTTCCAAATACTGAAGATGATGATGGAGGGAAGGGCCATGTGGCTCGACATCAGCCAGGGCTGCGCCGGGAGGCCGACCAGCTTGAGCAGGACGTTAAAGATACCGAACTGCGGGTTGTACATCCACCACCAGACCACGGCCGCAGCCACCGTGCTGGTGACCATGGGGGCGAAGTACACCGCCTTGAAGAATTCCTTGAGGTGGAACTTCGCGTTGAAGAGGACGGCCAGAATCAGGCCCAGGAAGGCCGAGATGGGCACAATGGTCACGACGAAGGTCAGGGTATTGACAGTCGCCTTGCGGAAGATCTCGTCGGTCAGCAGAGCGTAGAAGTTTTCCAGCCCGATGAAGGTGAAACGGCCACGCAGCAGTTCGACCTTGTAGAAGCTGTAAAGGAGGGTCTGGATGGCGGGGGCGACCCGGAAGATCCCGAAGAGCACGATGACCGGGGCGATGAACAGGTAGGCATGCAGGACGCGCCTGGCGTGCAGCCGGGCCATTATCTGCCGGACAGATCGGTTCCGGTGGCTCGCCATGCGCTTCCCTCTCTCCCGGGCCCAGGTACAATGAAACTGCCCCACGGGGTTCACCCCGTGGGGCAGCGACCGATCGGCAAGCCCCCAACCTACTTGGCGGCGTCGGCGATGGCCTTGTTGGCCTGGCGTTCGGCGTCAGCCAGGGCGGGATCCACTTGCGCTTCGTGGTGCCAGACCTTCTGGATCGCCCCGCCCACAGCGTCCATGACCCCGTTGAAGCCGAGGTTGATGGGGAGCTTCACCCCGTTCGGGTAGAGTTGCTTCAGGCCTTGATTGTACGGGTCAGACTTGAACGGCTCCTTGTCCCAGTTCACCTTGTAACGCGGCGATGCGTTGTACTTGGCGCACAGGTCGTAATCCTTCTCCGCGCTGTTGATCCATTCGATCGCCTGCCAGGCCTCCGCCTTGTTCTTGGCCTGCTTCGGGACTACGTATAGCCAACCGCCCAGATTGGTCACCGACTTGTCGCCAGCCTTGGGCACAGGCGGCAGGGCCATGCCCCACTTCAGGTCGGGGGCCTCCTTGGGCTGCCGGGCCCGGATGCTGACCGTCTCGCTGATCTGCATGGAAGCGATGCCCTTCAGGAACGCCGCCCGCGGGTCGGGGAAGTTCAGACTGGTGGACTTGTCCACGTCCAGCATGGTCAAAACAAGCTGGAGGGCCGCCTTGCCACCCGGGGTGTTGATCAAGGTCTTGCCGCCCCGCAGCTTGTACGGGTCGTCAACCAGCTTCGCGCCTGCCCCGTAGATGGCCCAGAAGTGCTTGTGGACGATCCCGTGCGGATGCCCAACGTGGCGGATGGCATAGCCCACGCGAGTGATATTGCCCTGGGCATCCCGTTTGGTGAGCTTCTTCGCGTACTCACGGAATTCGTCCCAGGTCTTGGGCGGCTTCTCGGGATCCAGCCCGACTTCCCGGAACTGGTCCTTGTTCCAGGTGAGGCCGTAGACGTCAATCCCGTATTGGACGTACCCCCACATCCGGCCCCCGCCAAAGTCGGACAGCGTCCGGATCTCGGGCGAGACAGCGTCCAGCCATGCCTTGGCCTTGGCGTCCGCCACCGGTTCCAGCATGTCCTCCTTCAGGAACCCGGGCATCCACGAGTCATCCACGAAGAGGATATCCCCGATGTTCTTCCCCGCGGCTGCGGCGAAGAGCTTCTGCTGCATGGTGTCGTAGTCGAGGGCGACGGCCTCGACCTTGATGTTGTATTTCTGCTCGAACTCGGCAAAGAGGGTCTTGTCCGCAAAGTGGGCCGCCCCGGCCGTGATGTCCCCGGCGGGGTACCACAGGGTGATGGTCTTGGCCGCTCCGGCCAGGGCAAGGGCAGGACTCAGAAGCAAGAGTGCCAGAGCTATCGCGAGCGCCTTTGCGCCTCTCATGGAACGATTCCTCCTTTCAGTCGGATGATCGGGACACCTTCGTGGCTCGCGTTCCTCGCCTCTCTCTGTGCATCCCTCCTCTCAGGGGCGACCGTGCGCGCCTCAAGTTGAGTCCTATTCGGGCTGCCGTGTCAAGGGAAAACTTCCACTGTCCCGGTACCGTTAACAGAATCTTACGGCCAATGAAAGACGAACAACCGACAATCCACCACCGGCCAATGTGAGGGCTGGAGGAATTTGACCGGTCGTCAGTTGCCGGATCACCGGGCGCATTCCACCTATTCCGCATTCGCAATTCCGCATTCCGCATTTGAAGGTGCGAGTCTGCCTACTGCGCGAGCGCCGACAGGAACTCCTCGACCGTGGCCAGGTACTTCTCAATCTCGGCGTCACCCATGGCGGTGGACAGGCAGCAGCGCCCGCCGCTGGACAGGTAGAGGCCGCGGTTGAGGCCGAACATGAACAGCGCCTCGTGGATGAGGCTGTTGGCCTGGTGGGCGGTGCGGTAGTCGCGGACCGGCGACGCGCTGAAGTGGGTCTTGAACATCGAGCCGATCCCCGTGATCTGCATCGGGACGCGGGAGCGAGCTCCGAGATCCTCCAGCCGCTTTCGCAACCGGTCGCCGGTGCTGTTGAGCCAGCCGAGGGTCTGATCCGTCAGAAGCTCCAGCGTGGCAATGCCGGCGCTCATCGTGACCGGATTCCCGTTGAACGTCCCGGCGTGGGGGATCTTGGCCTTTCCCGACGAGGCGTCGAAGAGCGCCATGATGTCTCGCCGCCCGCCGAAGGCCCCCACGGGGAATCCGCCGCCGATGATCTTGCCGAACGTGGTGAGGTCCGGCCGGATGCCAAAGAGCGCCTGGGCGCCCCCGCGGCTCAGGCGGAAGCTCTGCACCTCGTCCAGGATGAAGACGATGCCGTGGCGCTCCGCCTCGGCCCGGAGGCCGGTCAGGAACTCCCGCTCGGCCGGGATGAAGCCCACGCTCCCCAGGATCGGCTCGACGATGATCCCGGCGATCTGGGGACCCTCCCGGTCGAGGATCTTCCGTGCGGCCTCCAAGTTGTTGTAGGGCAAGAGCACCAGATCCGCCACCACTCCCGGCGGGATGCCGGCTGATCCGGGGACGGCGATGGGTGCCTCCGCCGGTCCGGCCTCTGCCAGGGGGGGGCGCACGCTGATCTCCACGCTGTCGTGGGAGCCGTGGTACCCTCCCTCCATCTTGGCGATCTTCCGCCGCCCGGTGAGGCCTCGCGCGGCCCGGATGGCCATGAGGGTGCCCTCGCTTCCACTGTTGGTGAAGCGGACCTGCTCCACCGAGGGGACGCGCTCCACCAGCATCTCGGCCAGGCGCGTTTCCAGGCCCGTATTGGTCTGGAAGGCGGTCCCCCGACTCAACTGCTCTCGTACCGCCTTCATCACGGCCGGCGGCCGGTGCCCCAGGATCAGGGAGGTGGCGTTGTTGAACAGGTCCAGGCGCCGGTTGCCGTCAATGTCCACGAACCAGCACCCTTCGCCGTAGTCGGCGTAGCAGGGGAAGGGCGGGAAGAAACACAGGGCGCGCGTGACCCCGCCTGGCAGGACGCGCGCGGACCGCTGGGAGAATTCTTGCGATTTGGGATTCGCGGCCTCGTAGGCTTTCTGCTCGCGAGCCAGGATCTCCCGGGCCCGGGATTCTCGTTCTGCCAGGTTGCGCATCGCTGTCTCCTCTTGCTCGTCCCAGCAATCACACTGGTGCGGTATATGTCGGTGCCCGTAGGGCACCCAGCCCATTGGCATGGTCCGCAGCCATGTGGGCTGGGTCCCCGTCGTGGTACGATGCTATCGCCTGGCACCTCGTCGCGTCAACCCCATTCGGGGACCAATAGAGAGCAGGTGTGTCTGGCTTCGCCCGTATGGCGGCCTGTTCCCGCCCGGCTTGACACGTCTCCGGGTTGGAATTATCGTGGCGCAGCCTCGGTCGCCGGGGGCCGCTTTGAGGCAGCGAAGGGCCGCCGGTGTGCCCATTCGGAGGAGGGGAATCGCGCGGCTTTCTGATGGAGAAGGGATGAGAATTCTCGGACTTCTGCTGGCGATAATCCTTCTGGGGGTCGCCCCACCGGCGCCCACATATGCCGTCACGAAATCGGGCGAGGAAATCAATCACCTGTTGGATTTCGTGGCCAAGTCCCCGTGCGCCTTCTTCCGCAACGGGAAAGTGTACCCCGCAGCCGAGGCGAGGGTGCATCTCGAAAGGAAATACGCCGCCTTGAAAGACCGGATCCGGACCGCAGAAGACTTCATCAACCTCGCCGCGGCCAGAAGCAGCGTGAGCGGCGAGTCCTATCGAGTGCGATGCAACCCTGGGCAGGAGCAGGAGACCTCTGCATGGCTGAGGTCGGAGCTGCTCAGGTTCCGACGTCAGCCTCGGTAATCCCGGGCCGATCCGCGAGGAGGGCAAACAGGGAGAAATGATTCTGAAGGATAGCGTTCGGATCAATGCGCCTCCGGAGCGGGTCTGGCAATATCTTGAGGATCCCGAGCGCATGAAGCTCTGGAATCCCAAGATCAAGGCCGTCGTTTCGGTCTCCTGGGGCCAGCGTTGCAAGGGCTTCCGATATCGCCTGACGTACGTGTTGGGCGGCAAAGAAAGTGAAATCTCAGCGGAGATCGAAGAGTACCAACCACCCACGAAGTTGGTCATCCGCCACACCGGGGGCAGGCTGCCGCCCGGCGGCTATGCCCAGGAGATCTATGAACTCTCGAGGGAGAATGGGGGGACAGCTCTGACCCAGACCATCCAGGTCCACAACTCTGGGATCAATATTCTTTTCCGCCTCTTCATCGCATTCGTCCACCGGTTCGGCAAACCCACCCGGAAGAAGTACCTGACGGTCTTGAAAGAGTTGGTGGAAGGGGCCGCCTGAGTCCGCGCTGGTCGGCCAGTGTGCGGCGGCATGAGGGAGCAGGTTCCGGTGAGCAGGCTGTCGTCGCCCCAACGGTGAAGTTGTCACCCGTGCCGAGCGCCTCCCTGTTTTCCAAAGTCCGCCGGATTCTCTGGCGGACAGTGCTGGCCGTGATCGCGGTCACGGTGGGAATGATCCTCTGCCTGCGCTGGATCCCCCTTCCCACGAGTGCGTTCATGGTGGAGAAGCGGCTGGCCAACCTCGTTGGCGGGAAACCCCAGAAGAGCATTCGCTACCGCTGGGTTGAGTGGGGATCGATCTCGCCTGACATGCGAGTCGCCGTCGTTGCTGCCGAGGACCAGAGCTTTCCGCATCACTGGGGCTTCGACCTCGAGTCGATCCTGGACGCCCTGCAGAAGAAGGGGAAGAGGCATCGCCTCCGCGGAGCCAGCACCATCACCCAGCAGGTCGCCAGGAACCTGTTTCTGTGGCCCGGGCGCAGTTATGTCCGGAAGGGTCTTGAGGCATACTTCACGGTCTTCTTGGAGCTCCTCTGGCCAAAGAGGCGGATCCTCGAGGTGTACTTGAACGTCGTCGAACTCGGTGACGGCACGTACGGTGTGTCCACTGCGGCCCGGACTTTCTTTGGCAAGAGGCCCGCCGAGCTGACGAAGCAGGAAGCCGCCCTCCTTGCCACGGTGTTGCCGAATCCCATTCGGCTCGACGTCAGGAGGCCCACGGCCCACATGCAAGAGCGCGCCCGCTGGATCGAGGAGCAGATGGCTCAGCTCGGCGGCCCTGCCTATCTCCGAGGTCTCTGAGCGGGACGTTCCAGCCAATGGGGGCCGGCGCGAATGCGATTCCGGCCCCTCCTTCCTTGCGCCGGATTCTCTAGTCTACGAAGGTGCAGCCGCGCTCCGATAGCGTCTTCGCGACCCAGTCCGGGATCAGCTTCCCCGCCTGGATGTTGGCGACGATCTGACTCTCCTTCTCGGCGATCTTGGCAAGACCCGCGAGCGCCTCGTCCCAGTCCTCGCGCGGGATGACCACCACGCCGTCTCCGTCCCCCACCAGGATATCCCCGGGGCGGACCGTGATGCCGCCGCACGTGACGGTGAAGTTCACCTCGCCCTGTCCATCCTTGAAGGGGCTGTTGGGCGTCGAGCCCCGGGCGAACACCGGCAAGCCGACCTGGCAGATTCCCTCCACGTCCCGGACCATCCCGTCGGTGACCGTCCCGGCCATCCCCTTGGCCTTGCCGATCATGCTGGTCAGGTCCCCCCAGGTCGCCGCGCCCTCGAAGGAGCTGGTCGCGATCACCAGCACGTCGCCCGGCTGGGCCAGCTCCAGCGCCTTGTAGATGACCAGGTTGTCGCAGGCCCGGGTCCGGACCGTCAGGGCCGAGCCGGCAACTTTCATCCCGGGGCCCACCGGCTTCACGCTGTGATGCATGGCCCCGAACCGGCCCATGGCATCCACGATGTTGCCGGTGGGATACTTGGCGAACTGATCCACCAGAGCCTTCGGCGCCCGCTGGATCTTCGTCTTGACTCGGAATCCGATGCCGGCCATAGCGTCCTCCTCACAAGACTTCAGCCATCAGCAATCAGCCCTCAGCCCTAGAACTTGCACTCTTGGAGACAGCCCCGCTAAGTTAATTCAGCCTGGACACCGCCCCCGCGAGCAGGCGAGCCGCACCCAGGGGGTACCCGTGGGGGGGTACCCAACCTTTGGGTTGGGTCCGGTCCGGTAGTCTCACCGCACGTACTCGAATGATTGGACAGAATCAAGAGGATCGCGCATGTCGCCGGCCGGGCGGCGCGGGGCACGGCGGCAACCCATGCCGAGCGGGCCAGACTGATCCCGCGGGGGTTTTGCGGGCGCCGAGGAACGATGGTAGCCTATTTGCTGGAAAGAAAATCGAGTGCCGCCGCCACGCCGCCCCGGGTGAACGGAACACCGGCCAGGGCGAGCCCCATCTCCACCCCGCTCAGAGTCCCGGCCAGCATCAGGTCATTGAAGTCCCCCAGGTGGCCGATCCGGAAGACCTTTCCCTTGAGCTTCCCGAGCCCCGTGCCGAGCGACAGGTCATAGCGGTCCAGGGCGGCCTTCCGCAGGGCATCGGCGTCGTAGCCCTCGGGCATCATCAGCGCCGTGATGGAGCCGCTGTATTCCGCCGGATCCAGGCACACCACATCCAGCCCCCAGGTCCGAACGGCCAGGCGCGTCGCCTCCGCGTGGCGGCTGTGACGGGCACAGACGTTCTCCAGCCCCTCGTCGAAAAGCATGTGCAGGGCTTCCCGCAGGCCGTAGAGCAGATTCGTCGCCGGGGTATAGGGGAAGAATCCCGCGGTGTTGTCCCGGATCATCGGCTCCCAGTCCCAGTACGACCGGGCGAGGCGCGCCGATTTCGATGCGGCCAGGGCCTTCTGGCTGATGGCATTGAGCCCCAGGCCTGGCGGGAGCATCAACCCCTTCTGTGAACAGCCAACGGTGACGTCCACCCCCCACTCGTCGTGGCGATAGTCTATGGAGGCCAGCGAGGAGATCGTATCCACCAAGAGCAGCGCCGGGTGCCCGACGCGGTTCATGCGCTTCCGCACCTCGGCCACCCGGCTGGTCACCCCGGTGGAGGTTTCGTTGTGGACGACCGCCACTGCCTTGATCGCATGCGCCCGATCCTCGGCCAGCTTTGACTCCACGATCTCGGGATCCACGCCATGCCGCCAGTCGCCGGGAACGAAATCCACCTGGAGACCCAGCCGCCCCGCCATACTCCGCCACAGCGTGGCGAAGTGGCCGATGTCGAACATCAGGATCCTATCCCCTGGGGACAGGGTATTCACCAGGGCGGCCTCCCATGCTCCGGTTCCAGAGGAGGGGTAGATCACCACGGGACCCGAGGTCTGAAAGACCTGTCGGAGCCCCTCGAAGATCTCCCGGGCCAATCGCGAAAACTCCGGCCCGCGGTGGTCAATCGTGGGCCGGCTCATCGCCCGCAGGACCCGCTCGGGCACGTTGGTCGGCCCCGGGATCTGGAGAAGGTGACGCCCACTTCTGGAAGCCATATGCTGCCTCCCGACAGGATGCGGACTCACGACACGGGATGTCCTGGATTTGAGGTTGGCGCGACGCGTCCGCGAATTTCCCCGCTGGTTGGGTGAGAGAAGTGCAGTGCCGTCGTCCCGGGACGGGCGCGGCGGCAGCAATGGAAACTGGCTCAGGCGAACAGGCCGCGCTCCCGGCCGTGGGCGAGCTTCACGGCGACGTCAATGGCGTCCAGCATGCTCTGGTGAGCGGCTGTCCCCTTGCCGGCCTTGCCGAAGGCGGTCCCGTGGTCCACCGAGGTGCGGATGATGGGCAGCCCCAGGGTCACGTTCACGCCGCTCACCGAGGTCCACTTCTGCGAGGCCCGGTCAAAGGTGAAGCCCAGGGTCTTGAGGGGGACGTGCCCCTGGTCGTGATACATGCAGACCACAATGTCGTACAGTCCCCCCCGCGCCCGCCCGAAGACGGTGTCGGGGGCAATGGGTCCCTCCACCCGGATTCCCTCGGCCTTGGCCGCTTCGATCGCGGGGATGATCTCCTTGATCTCCTCGTCCCCGAAAAGGCCGTGCTCCCCGGCGTGCGGGTTGAGGCCGGCGACGGCGATCTTGGGCTCGGCGATGCCCAGGGCCTTCAATGCGCGATTCGCCAGGCGGATGACGGTCAGAATCCGCGGTTTCTTTGTGCGCTCGATGGCCTCCCGAAGGGAGACATGGGTGGAGACGTGGACGACCCGCAAATCCTCGCCCAGCAGCATCATGGCGTAGTCCTTGGTATTGGTCAGGGCCCCGAAGATCTCCGTGTGTCCCGGGTGCGGGCAGCCGGCCTGATTGATGGATTCTTTGTGGATCGGACCGGTGACCACCGCATGGATCTCGCCGGCCTGGGCCATCTGGATGCCGCGCTCGATGTATTCCACCGAGGCCTTGCCACACATGGCGCTGACTTTGCCGTACTGGAGCTTCGCCATGTCCACGTTCGCCAGGTCCAGGAGGTCCACGACGCCCTGGGTGAAGCGCGCCTCGGACACCTTGCTGATGGGGGCAAGCTTGAGCGGCAGGTTGGTGATCCGAAGGGCGTCGGCCATGGCGTTCCGGTCGCCGATGACGAAGGGCCGCGCCGTGGCGTACACGGACGGGTCCGCCAGCGCCTTGGCCGCAATCTCCGGTCCGATGCTGGCGGGATCGCCCATGGTAATGCCGAGAACCGGTCGATCCATGATGGCGTGCCTCCCGTTGTCCGGCGGTGATCAGCGTTCAGCGGTCAGCAGTCAGCCGCATCGGCCCGTCGGTGGATTCGACGCTGACGGCTGATGGGCTGATGGCTGACCGCTGAAGGCTTTATATCACACCCGGATACGCCCGTCATCCGCTCGAACCAGCTACCAGGGATCCAATCCCAGGAGCCTGGCCGGCGTCTGGCGGGCCATCAGATCGATCTCGGCCTGGCTGAATCCCTGCGTCGCCATCTGCTGGAGAAACTCACGCATGCCCTGGACGGGATCCACGTCGTACACCGCCGCGCCAAGATCCGTCACCAGGACTGTCCGCTCGACGCCCACGGCCCGGGTCATTGCCGCCAGACCCGGCAGGTCCGTCGCGCTGTTCCCGTGCAGGTGCATGCGCTCGAAGAATGCGCCCTCGGATGCCATCGCCTTCTGCATGGCCAGGGGGATGGCCAGGGAGTTGAGCTCGGGATGGTTCACCAGGACCTTGCGAACGCCGGCCCGCCGAGCCTCATGGACCAGCACCAGAATCTCGTCTGGGGACAGGTGGCAGGTTCCAAGGATCACGTCCGCCTCGGCCACGAGGGCGAGGATTGGTTTCACTTCGTTCCGGAGACGGCCCGCGTCGTCCAGGATGGTGATGCCGCCGGTCTTCCCATCGTGGCGCCGCTGGTTCGCCGCCGAGTGAGTCGGCATGAAGATCTCTTTGGCCCCCAGGGCGATGGCCGCCCGGACCGCTTCGGGATTCAGGCCGCCCACCGGCTCGTTCAGGGTCACGCCGCCGAAGACTCGGATGCCCTCGACCACACCCTCGACGACCTGGGCCAGATCGGCGGTGATGGTGTGGTGCGACTTCAGGAGCAGCGCCCGCATCCCCGCCGCCTTGGCGGCACGGGCGAGCGCCACGGCGTCCAGCTTGCGCGGTCGGACGTCCGGTCCCGCGTGCACGTGCAGGTCGATCACTCCGGTCAGATCCATCATGGCCTTCAGCTTTCAGCGGTCAGCCATCAGCTTCTGTCCCCTGTTCCCGTCAGAGGCTGAGTGCTCATCGCTGACTGCTGACCACTCGCGACTGCGCCTCGTGCTCACGGACACAACTCAAGCCGGTATCAGCGAACGCAGGTACGAGACTGTCTTCACCGCCAGGGCGCGGCGATCGCCGGTCGGGGCCAGACTGACGGAGGCAGCGCCATCGTACTGGATGTCCTGGAGGGCAGCCATGAGGGCGGACCAGTCCAGTCCAGCTTTCTCGCTTGTCCCTGGCGGGACCCGTCCGGGATCGTAAAGGTGGAGGTGGCGTAGCAACCCGGCCGCGGCCCGGATTCCCTCCACCACCGACGGCTCCTTTTTGAGGAGCTGGTGGGTGTCCAGCATCAATCCGAAGCCCGGGTGATCAAGACGTCGTACCCAGGCCACTGCCTCGGCGACGGAACAGATGAAGTTGCTGTCGCCATCATCGGTGGGCGTCAGGAGGAGCTTGGAGCCTGACGCCGCCCCGAACTCTGCCAGTGCGCCGAGGATCTCCTCTGCCAGTGTTCCCACGGTCTCCAGGGAGTCTCCGGCCGGGACCATGCCCTTGGCGCCGGCCAGCGTGACCGGCACGCCGAAGTGGCCGGCCAGGTCCAGCAGGTCCTTGAATCGAGCCAGGGCGAGGGCCCGGACCGCGGGTACTGGATGGAGCAAGGTCAGGCCCTGAGCCACGGTCCGTCCGCTGTTCACCGCGGTCAAGGCGACGTCGAAGCGCTTCAGGGCACGCTCGATCTCGGCCACCCCGACAGTCCCCGGGGGGCCGGGGAGGAGCTCGATGCCGTCGTAGCCCAGTGCCTTTGCCTCGGCCGCCACCGCTTCCGGCCGACCCAGCAGGAGGTTCACCATGTAGCCGGTGGTACTAACGTCCGGCGTGCTCGCCAGCAAACTCAGTTGCATCGGAGATTCGAAAGACAACCTCTAATATATCCACGGATTTCGCAGATGACGCAGACCCCCCTCCCACTCCCTCCCACTCATGAGGGGGGAGGGTTCGGGTGGGGGTGGAATCTGCGAAATCTGCGGATCATTGTGAGGTTTTCGTTCCTGCGATCTGGGAGGCGACGGCGTCGCCTACTGTCCGCGTCGAGGCCGTGCCTCCCAGGTCTGCAGTATGAAAGCGGCGGTCGCAGAGCGTGACCCCCACCGCCGCTTCGATCGCCCGGGCGGCAGCGGCTGCGTCCGGATCGTGCTTCCGCTCGCCCAGCCAGGTGAGCATCATCCCCACCGACAGGATCTGGGCGATCGGATTGGCGACGCCCTTCCCCGCGATATCCGGCGCCGTTCCGTGGGACGCCTGGAACACGCCGTAGCTGTCCCCGACGTCGGCCGAGGGCGCCAGGCCCATGCCCCCGATCGTCCCGGCCGCCAGGTCCGAGATGATGTCGCCGAACATGTTCTCGGCCACCACCACGTCAAAGCGCAGCGGCCGCTGGACCATGTACAGGGTCATCGCGTCCACGTAGGCGTGGTCCGTCTCGATCCTGGGAAACTCGCGCGCCACCTCGTCGAAGATCTGGCGGAAGAAGGCCATGCTCTTCAGGACGTTGGCCTTGTCCACGCAGGTGACGCGTCGCTTCCCGTCGGCCGCCGCCCCGTGACGCCTCTGGGCGAGGCGGAAGGCGTAGCGCACGATCCGCTCCGTCCCGGGGCGGGTGATGACCATGCTGTCCATGGCGACCTGATTCCCCACCCGGATGCCGCCCCCGCGCGACGCGTACAGTCCCTCGGTGTTCTCCCGCAGGATCACATAGTCAATGTCCGGGTCGCCTGACAGGGTCGGGGGAACCCCGGGGTATCGCTTGATGGGTCGGATGCCGGCGTACAGGTCCAGGACGAAGCGCAGCGTGAGCTGCGGCGCGATCTCCGTTCCGTCGGCGAATCGGATGTCGGGCAACCCAGCGGCGCCGAAGAGGATGGCGTCCGATGTCCGGCAGGCCTCCAGCGTCTCTCCGGGCAGGTCGCTTCCCGTCTCCTGGTAACATCGTGCGCCGGTCGGGTATTCCTTGCCGGCGAAGCGCAGGCCCGGGAACGCGGCCTCCACCGCCCGGAGGACCTTCAGCGCTTCTGCCATCACCTCCGGCCCGATCCCGTCACCGGGCAGGACAGCGATCCGATAGGTTCCCATGGTTACACTCCCAATGGCCACGCCATACTTGCACCTTTCGTTCGGCAGTTCGACCGTTCGGTTGTTCTTGGAACGATCGAACCACCGGGACCCACGGCACCGCGGTCCGCTCCCGAGCGGACCACCGTAACGCGGGTGCCCCGAACCACCGAACGCCGTTTTCAGGTCAGTCGCACAGGATGCCGCCGTTGACCTCCACGGTCTCGCCATGAACGAAGCGGGCGGCATCCGATGCCAGGAACGCCACCGTGTCGGCGATGTCCTCCGGCTGGGCCATGCGCCCCAGCGGCGTGTTCTTGATGATCGCCTGAGGGGTCTCCTCGGGCCAGCCCACCATCATCTCGGTCTGGCTGGAGCCGGGGTTCACCCCGTTCACCACGATGCCGTACTGTCCCAGCTCCTTGGCCAGCTTCTTGGTCATGGCCAGGACCCCGCCCTTGGAGGCCACGTAGTGGATCCCCGCAAAGGTCCCGCCGTTCCTGGCGGCGATGGACGCGATGTTCACGATGTGACCGCGCTGCTGCCGCTTCATGATGGGGATGATGGCCCGGCAGCAAAGGAACACGCCCTTCAGGTTGACGTTGACCATGCGATCCCAGTCGGCCTCGCTCAGTTCCTCCGTGGGAATGAGCGTCCAGATGGCGGCGTTGTTCACCAGGATGTCCACCCGGTTCCCGAAATGGGTGAGCGCGGCCTGGACCATCCTCTCGACGCTCGCGGCGGAGGCCACGTCCGTCTGCACCGCCAGCGCCTGGCCGCCGTCCCTCGTGACGTGTGCCGCCGTCTCCTCCGCCCCCGGAAGGTTGATGTCCGCTACCACGACCCGCGCGCCGTCCCGGGCCAGCCGGCGGGTGATGGCCCGGCCGAATCCCCTGGCGGCCCCCGTGACGATGGCTGTTTGCCCCGAAAATTCCATCGGAGACTCCTTCCTCCCTACCTTGTGGCAATAGGAAATGTAAGACTGACAACCGGCAACTGACAACGGAGAGCCGAAGCCCAAAGATTATCGGTTTTCAATTGTCGGTTGTCGGTTTTAAATTGAAAGGGTCCGTTGTCGCTTCTCAATTCAGCGGGCACGCGTGCGGCGGAGGAAGCGGATGGCGGCGCGGAAGACCTCCGGCGAGCCGAAGCCGCCGGCCTTGGTCACCACGGGAAGGTTGGGACACTCACCCCCGAGCAGGCGCCCCCAGGGGACACCGGCCTCCACCTCGCCCCCCAGGAGTATGCCGTCTGCCTCCAGCGCTCGACACGTGGCGATGGCGATGTCGCCACCGGACAGGATGAGCGCACCGAGCTTCTCGCCGCGCGCCAGGCGGCGCGTCGCGCAGCCCAGAAACTCGCTCAGGGTTCCGCTGGCGGAGGGGCGCAAGGATCGCCTCTTCCCGGATGGCGAGCGTGACCTCTGCGAGAGGGTCAGGATGACGTCCCGGCCAGCCGTAAGCTCCGTCCGCACCTTTCCCACGGTCCGATCCAGTTCCAAGCGGAAGCGCTCGCGCCCGGCCAGGATCTCCGGGATCTCGGCGTGCATCACTGCCAGGCCGTGACGCTCGGCCCAAGCCACTTGCGCCAGGGTCGTGGGGTTGGGTGAGCCGACCACGACAAGGATCGGATACCTCTTGGCGGCCGGTCGGCGGCCTTTCCGCCTTCGGTGCCTCAGGGCGGAACCCAGGGCAGAGGCCAGGCCGGCAGAGCCCACGACCACGCGCTGAAGGTTTTCCCGAAGGATGAGCCGCGCCAGACGGGCAAGATCGCCGGCGGTGACAGCGTCCGCCACCACCAGGCCCCCGTCGTCCTCACGCCAAGCCCGGATGAGCCGCCTGAGATGGGAGAAGGGGCCGCGGAGCGTCTCGAGGGGTAGATGCCGGACGTCCCGTCGGGATTGGGCGCGCAAAAGGGTCGGCAGATGGGATTGCCGGACCGGGGCGATCGGGTCGCGCCCGATGGCGGTCCGGTGAACCGGGATGCCGCCCACGGTCAACCGCCCGTTGACGACGGCACGGCCGGCCGGTGGAAACGAGGGGGCCAGGAGGACCAGCGGGGCCGGATACACGTCGAGGATCGCATCCAACTCGGCCCCGACGTTGCCTCGAAAGGTGGAATCGATCTTCTTATAGATGGCCGGGATCCGTCCCTTGCGGAGCGCCTGGGCCGCCACCCGGGCACGCTGCGCGGCGACACCGCGCGACACCGCGCGACTGTCGGTGCTGAGGACCAGGACGTCGGCGCGTCTCGCCAGGGATCCCAGATTGTGCCAGTCCAGCGGAACGATGGTCCGGGCACCCTGCCGGGCAAATTGCACCCCGGTGTCGTTGGCACCCGTGAGATCGTCGGCGATTACGCCCAGGCGAGCGGGCATGGCTTCTCCAAGGCCGGACGAGTGAAAAGGACCATCCCCCGCGGAACCCAGGGAATGGCAAAGCTGGGCCTAATCCGAGAGACAGATGCGGGGTGGGGAGAGATCTCGCCCGCCGGCGAGGGGAGGGAACACCGACAGCGTCTCACCATCCTTGAGGACGGTGTTCTCAGGGGCCTGCCGGCCGTTCACGAGCAGAATATTGGGAAACTCCGCAGGCACACCTAACTGGTTCAGGACATCCCGGATCGAGGAGCCGTCCTTGACCTCGATAACGGCCCGCCGGTTCTGGGCCCCGGGCGGCAGGTATTTTGACAACGTTGCGAAGAGGGCAACCTCGATCTTCATATCAACGACCTGACAAAGCCAATGGAAAACTGACAACCGACAACTGACAACCGGCCATCCGTCTCCGTTGAAATTTTCGGCTGGCCTTCGACTTGTCCGGTTGTCGGTTGTCGGTTTTTCATTTGAATATGCCGCCGCCCACGAAGGTTAAGCGGGGGTGCCGGCGGCGGGACGGCTGACGCCGCCCGCGAACTTGTTGTCGCGCAGGACGCGTCCCCAGGAGATGGGCCCGGCCGTCAGTTGAGCCTGCGTCACCGTGAAGGCCTGCTGGCTCCGGATGAAGTTGTGCAGGATTCCCGCCTCCGCGTTCACGTTGGGGCCGACCAGAACCGCCCCCACCAGCTTTCCGTCCTTGAAGACCAGCTTTCGATAGGTGCGCTTGGCCTCGTGTAGCCCTGTGTGGATCTGGTACTCTTTAGTATCCGTCACCTCCCACAGCCCCAGGGAGGCGATGGGAAGTCCGAGGACCGAGGTCACGTTCATGGCCATGGACCCATCGTATTTCACCCGGGTCCCGGCCATGTTCAGCCCCGCGATCCGTCCCTGGTTCAGGGCCTCGGGCCAGATGGCGATCACCACCCGATGCCCCGAGAGCATGTCGGTGGTCTCGGCCACGTCGCCGGCGGCGTAGATCCCCTTGATGCTGGTCTGCTGGTGCGCGTCCACCAGCAGGCCCTGTTTCTTCTGGATGCGCGTCCCCTCGAGGAATTCCAGGTTGGGCCGGACCCCGGCCGCCATCACCAGGAGCTGGCAGGGGACGACCTCTCCCTTCTCCAGCTTGAGGCCGCTCACCCGACCGGCCTTCCCCACGATCTCCACGGCCCGCAGGCCGGTGTGGACCGCGTGGCCCTGCTCCCGCAGCATGGCCTCGAAGATCTTGGCCCCGGTCGCGTCCACCATGGCCGGCATCACGTGGGGCATCATCTCGATGACGGCGACCTTCTTCTTGCGTTTGACCAGGCAGTCCACCGCCTGGATGCCGATCAGCCCGGCGCCGATGACCGCCGTCTGCCGCGCGCCCGGAATCGCCTTGTCGATGTTGATGGCGTCCTGCCGGGTAATGCACGGGGAGACTCCCCGGAGATTGACCCCCGGGATGGGCAGGACCACAGCCGAGGAGCCGCTGGCCACCAGGAGGGTGTCGTACTTCAGTGTCTTCCGGCTGGACAGCTTCACGGTCCGCGCCTTGGGGTCCACGTGGACGGCGGCCACGCCGGTGAGGACGGTGGCGCTCATCTGCTTGGCGTAGTCGGGATCCCGCATATTCATGCCGGGGACCTTCACCGTGCCGTCCAGGAAGTGGGTGAGTCCCACTCGGGAATACAGCGGCCCCTTCTCCTTGGTCAGGACCGTGATCGTGCAGTCCTTGTCCACCTCGCGAATCGCCTCCAGCGCCGCCAGCCCCGCCGCGCTGGCCCCGATGATCACGTGGTGTTTCCTCGCCGCTTTGGCCATGATCTACCCTTTGCGTGTCAGCTTTCAGCCGTCAGCTCTCAGCTCCGATTTCCTGATGGCTGACCGCTGATAGCTGACTGCTCCCGTTAGCCGCCGGGGAACCCTCGGACTCCGCTATAGAAGATTGTCACCTGGTCCGTCGGGCGAAGGGAGGTATCGAGCATCTTCAGGAACTCGATGTTCCGGCCGTTGACCAGGACCTCGACGTCCGGCTGGAGGACCCCATTCTTGAAGAGCAGCCTGGCGAAGGCCGAGCTTATCGCCTGGTAGAGGGCGGTCAGGAGCCCTCTCACACTTTCCGCTTCGACGTCCAGCGTGGCCTGCCCGGCCGCCTTTCGAACCTCTCCGAGAAACGTGACGAGAGGCATCACAAAACGTGCTGCTGTGCGGAAGTGCTGCGGTGCTGCGGTTCGTCAACAGCAGCACGGCAACACAGCAACACTGCAGCACATCCGCACGCCTTTTAGCCTAAGGCGAGTTCCTTGAGCTTCGCCTTGCTGGGCACGCCGGACGGATCCCAGCCGCGCAGCTTGTAGTACTGCGGCAGCATCTCGTGAAGCTTCCCCACCATGCCCTTGGCGGGTCCCTCCGGGATCCCCTCATTCAGGATGCGCGGGGGCAGCGTGTCGTCCTTGCCCGAGAGACCCGCCTTCAGGTTGAAGAGCCGCTCCATGTTCCAGATCCGCTCGCCGACCTTCAGGCACTCCTCCAGGCTGTAGTCGGCGCCCGTGGCGTGCTCCACCATCGGGTGGATGTCATCGGCTCCGATGCCGAAGGTCGTGAACAGGCAGATCCCGGCGGAGTCCACGAAGGCCGTCACGTCCTGGAACAGCTTGGACACCTCGGCCTTCCCCTGGGTGATGAAAGGATCCATCTTCTGCGGGATGCCGAAGACCTCGACCGAGATCGTGTAGCCTCGCAGGTGGCAGGCGCCCCGGTTGGACGTGGCGTAGCCCAGCGCCATACCCTGGGCGCCGCGCCCATCGTAGGCAGGGAAGGCCTGCTTCTTCACCCCCATGAACAGCTCGGGGTGCCCGTACTTCTCCGCCACGCGGTACCCGCCCTGGGCCACCAGCTCGCCGAATCCGCGGCGGTACCCCATCTCCTCGATGAGCCAGACCAAGGCGTCGCTGTCGCCGAAACGCAGCGGACGGCCGATGTCCTTTTGTGGGATGTAGCCCTTCTCGAACAGCTCCATGGCCGTCGCGACCGCCACCCCGGCCTCGATGGTGTCCATTCCCAATTCGTTGCACAGGTAGTTGGCCTTGGTCACGGCGGCCAGGTCGGAGACACCGGTGGCGATTCCCAGGGCCCAGCCGCTCTCGTACTCCGGGCCCTCACCGGCGCCCTTGTACTTCCCCTCCTTCACCTCGGTCACCCGGGCGCAGGCGATGGTGCACGCGAAGCAGCCCTTGTTCTTCAAGAGGATGGTGTCGGCGATGGTCTCGCCGCTCAACTTGTCGGCCCCCTCGAACTGGCCCTGCTGGAAGTTCCGTGTTGGCAGGAAGCCGTGGGCGTTGATCACGTTCACCAGGATGGGCGTCCCGTACTTGGGCAGGCCGCCGCCGGTCACCGGCGAGTCCGCCAGCTTCTTGACCACCGCCAGGCAGGCGGCCATGAACTCCTTGGGCCGGGCCACCTTGACCGACTGGAAGCCCTTGACCACGACCGCCTTCAGGTTCTTGGACCCCATGACCGCCCCAACGCCGGAGCGCCCGGCCGCCCGGTGCTTGTCATTCATCACGGAGGCAATGAGGGCCAGCTTCTCCCCGGCCGGTCCGATGGAGCAGACCTTGGCCTCGTCGTGGGTCTCGGCCTTCAGGCGGTCCTCGGTCTCGTGGGTGGTCTTGCCCCACACCTTGTCGGCCGGGCGGATCTCCACCCGGTCGTTGTTGAGCCAGAGGTACACCGGGGATTTGGCCCGGCCCTCGAAGACGATCAGGTCGTAGCCGCAGAACTTGATCTCGGCGCCGATGTAGCCGCCGGAGTTGCTGCAGGCGATGGCCCCCGTGAGGGGCGATTTCGTGATCACCATGTACCGGCCGCCCGTGGAGGCGTTCGTCCCCGTCAGCGGGCCCGTGGCCATGATGAGCTTGTTGTTCGGGCTCAACGGATCGACCTTGGGATTGACCTCGTCGACCAGGATCTTGGTCCCCAGGCCGCGCCCGCCGATGTAGGCGCGGGCCAGCTTGGGGTCGAGCTTCTCTTTCTTGGCCGTCCCCTTGGTCAGGTTGACGCGAAGAATCTGTCCCTGCCAGCCGCCCATCAGACCGTCACCTCCTTATAGGTCTCCTTCAGCTTCAGCGCCGTGGCCATCTGCCGCATCCGCACCTCGTTGTCCTCGTCCAGGTACTCCAGGGCCTTGGGGGTGCAGAATTTCACGCACTCCGGATCACCGTCAATGGACAGGCAGTGATCGCACTTCTCCGCCTTGCCCTTTTCCGGGAAGAGGACGATGCTGCCGAACGGGCAGGCCAGGACGCACATCTTGCACCCGACGCACTTGTCGTCCAGGACTATGTAGGCCATGGTGGCCTGGTCCCGGACGATGGCGTTGGTCGGGCAGATCTTGGCGCACCAGGCCTGATCGCACTGGGTGCAGGTGGTGGGGATGTACAGGGCCTCCTCCAGGAAGATGTTCACCTGGATGCGGGAGCGGCTGGGGTTGAACTCGCCGTAGTGCTTCATGGAGCAGGCGAGTTCGCAGGCCCGACAGGCCGTGCACCGCTCCGGATGGATGACCAAGACCTTTGCCATGGTGACCTCCCCTCTCTCTTGACGTGCTCTGCCAATCCCTGAGCTCCCCGGGGAGGATGGGAGTTCCCCGGAGAGGGATCTATTACCCCGATGCGTGACGTAAACCTGCGGCGGTGGAAAAACGACGGGCACCGGAGGGTCGGCCGGCGTTCATGGGTGAGGACCCTTTCGCGGACGAGGCGGTGAGAGAAAACCTCCCCGTGGCCGGGGAGGCGTGGGAGCGAAGATCATCTTCCGCGCGGTGCGGAAAGCTGGGGTGTATCTACACCCGCGGGCTCCTGGATGTCAAGAGGGAATTCTGCGGGTCCGGGTGCCGACCGAGCGAGGGGGGTCGCGAAAATCAGGGCGAGAGGTTCAGGCCCACCGGCGTTCCTTGACTGCGAGCCATGACCGTGTTATCCGGCGGAGGAGAGCACCTCGGTGTGGATGCGTGGGAGATGAACGGGTGTCCTCTGTGCCGGGCCGGTCAGGATTGATCCTTTCGATCGTGCGGCAGCGATGCCCCCGCTGTCACGAGGGACGGATGTTCCGCGGGTGGGTCAGGATGCATGACGCCTGTCCCGTGTGCCGGCTCACCTTTGCCAGGGAGCCCGGGTATTTCGTCGGCGCCATGTACGTGAGCTATGCGCTGGCCGTGCCCACATTGGCCCTCTTGGCCCTCGTGGCCCAATGGCTCTTGCCGGGCTGGTCCGGCCTCTGGATCCTCGCGGCGGCGGTCCCACTCTTCCTACCCCTGGCCCCGCCCATCTTCCGCTACTCGCGGGTCATCTGGGCGCATCTCGACTGGACGCTTGACCCGCCGG
>CAZNWB010000030.1:30520-38166 GCA_964576535.1 uncultured bacterium
CCGCCGGGACCCAGCCCGCACCGGTGGCCAGCCCGGTGGGCTGGGTGCCCACGGCATCACCGTTGGTACGCCAAGACATCACAGGAGGCAACTAGGCAACTTGGCAATCTGGCAACCTGGGGTTCCTAGTTGCCAGGTTGCCGCATCGGCTTCGTGGCCGTTTCCAGCAGCGCCTGGATGAACTTGCGTGATGCCGGGGTGTCCCAGCCGCGCGGTCCGACGGCGCGCCCGATGAGTCGGCCACGCCGATCCACGAAGTACATCGTGGGTGGGGCCCACACGCCGTACAGCTTTCCCGTCACGTCCCCGCTTTGGTCAAGCAGGACAGGAGCGACATAGCCACGCTCCCGGACGGTCCGCCTGACGACATCAGGATTCTCGCGAAAATTGATGAGGAGAACCTCTAGCCCCAAGCGTCTGAAATCCGTATAGAGTTTGTTGACGGAAGGCAACTCCTCCCGGCAATCTAGTCACCAGGTGGCCCAGAAGAAGAGCATGACCACCTTGCCCCGCAGATCCTTCAGGCGGACCGTTTTCCCCTGGAGGTCCGGGAGGGCGAAGGCCGGTGCCGGCTTCGGAGGATCGTATGGTTGGACCTGCAACGCGGCGAAGTCCGGCCCGACTTCCGCTGCCGAGCTGGCAAGGAGCATTGCCAGCAAGGTGGTAATCGCAAGATATCGAATCATGCGCCAGACGCCTTGAGGGCTTTCAGTACATCTTCCGCCTTGAGGAGATCCAGCGGGTTGGTCTGGACCTTTACCCAGCGCACTATGCCCCGGCGGTTCAGGATGAAGTAGGCCCGTTTCGCATAGCGGTAGATCGGACTCTTTTCATCCGTCACCAAGGCACCGTAACCGGACAGCATTGTCCGGGGGAAATCCGACAGCAGCAGGTGCTTAATCTTGTTGGCCTTGGTGAAGGTCTCCAACGTCTCAGGGATATCAGCGCTGACGCCCACCACCTGGGCGTTGGCGGCTTCGAAGCTGGGAAGGTTCGCCTCAAAGCCGCTGATCTCCGCCGTTCAGGTCGCGGAGAAAGCCTGGACGAACGTATAGATCACCACCGGGCCCTTGCCGAGCAGGTCGGCCAGCTTGACCGGCTTTCCACCAGGGGCTATCAGCGTGAAGTCCGGCGCCTTCTGGCCCACTTCGATAGCGCTGGTCGGGCCAGCGAGAAGCAGGCCGACAACGACGCCCATGAGAATCTGGCGAATGAGATACCTCGTACCACCCATGCTACCCCCTCCTCCCGCATGTTCCATGGAGAATGGAAGAGCCCTCGAACTTAGTCGGGCGATAGGCCCACAGGGGCCACGACCCGCGCTGGCCCTTCGTGACAACGAATTCTATTCTCAGCTAACCAGCCTCGTCACGACCTGATCCTTGGTAAATGTCCTTACTCCAGGTTCATTGAACCACCAATTCCGCCCGGGCGAGGATCTCGGGGGGGATGATTATTCCAAGGCTCTTGGCGGTCTTCAGGTTGATGGCGAGCTCAATCTTGTTGGCGCCTTCGACGGGCAAATCCTTGGGCTGCGCTCCTCGGAGGATCTTTGCTACGAGCCGTGCTGCCTGAAACCCGTCGGTGTAGGTGTTGGAGCCGTACGACACCACGGCGCCGCTTTGGACCCAGAAGCCGGTATAGAAAACGGCCGGCCATTTAGCGCCGAGTTGCAGGTCCAAAATGAGTCCAGGGATATTCATAGTGACAGTCGGCGGGGCGAGCAAACCGTCGCCTGGCCGCAGGCCCTTGAGATGGGTGACCAACTCCTCAAGCGTGCGCACCGGGCGAGCAACCACCTCCAGCTTCAGCAATGGGGACACCTCCTGGGCCTTGCGAGCGGCCGCGAGGGATGAGCCTTCGCCCACATAATAGACGGCCCACACCCGGCGGAGGGCGGGAAAGATCGCCTTGAGGATCTCCAGTCGTTTAGGCACGAGTTCCGTGGCCAGACTCGACACCCCCGTGACGTTCCCCCCCGGATGGGCAATCTCCTTGACAATACCGGCAGCCACCGGGTCGCCCACCTGGGTGAAGACAATGGGAATTGTTTGAGTAGCGGCACTCGCCGCTCGTGTCGCCTCCTCGGTGTCCGCGAAGATGAGGTCCACTCTCTCCTTTGCGAGGGCCGCCGCTGTGGCGGGCGTCGCCTGAAGGTCACCTCGAGTGAAACGGATGTCGAAGACGAGATCGCGGCCCTCCACAAGGCCCTCCGCTTTGAGCCCTGCTTTGAGGCCCTCCACGACTGGGATGTTCTGAAAAAAGGCGGTGTGAAGCACACCGATCCGGTAGGGGCGCTTGGCCTCCTGCGCGTCGGGTGCCAGCGGCGCGGAGAAGACGCCAAGGCCGATAGCGACGATCAGCCCGAGGAGCCGCAGTCTCATATTATTCCTCGGCAGCCCCTCTTGACTAGCCAGCGGCGGACCGGATCTGGCTGGCGACGCTGGCCAGGTCCTCCTTCACCGAGCTGCGGATCAGGGACTGGACGCCACCACCCCCGTCGCCCGCATAGCGCGGGATCAGGTGGACGTGCAGGTGGTTCACGTGCTGCCCGGCGGCCCAGCCGTGGTTCCAGCCGATGTTGAGCCCGCCGGGATTCAGCGCCTTGTCAAGAAGCGCCATCACGGCTTTCACGCCGACGAAGAGCGGACCCACGTGCCGGTCCTCCAGAAGATCTAGGTGCTCGGCATGGGCCTTCGGGATCACCATGGTGTGGCCTCGCGACGCGGGGTGAATGTCCAGGAAGGCCAGGACGCTCTCATTCTCGTATACCGTGTGGGCCTTCACCTCACCCTTGACGATCTTGCAGAAGATGCAGTCCGCCATGGAACGCGCTCCTCTCGCCTCGAATGCAGATCGGCTCCCGGCCCCGTTCGGTTTCTTCACCCCGCGCGTGATGGCTGCCCGCACGCGCGCGAAGGCGGCGGCATTCTATCCGTCCACGGCGGCCTCGCGCAAGGGCAAAGCCTCCGCCCAGGTTTCCATCCCGGCGAGTCCGGGTCTCTGGCTGTTTCACCTTGACACACCCAAGGGGCCTGGATAGCCTACCGGCGCTGTCGTGAGGGGCGAGGAAGGAGCAGGGCCATGCGTGAAGTGGTCACGATGTGGCGCCACACGAAGATGCCCGTGGCGCCAGGCCGACCCACAGGCCACAGACGGACGGGAACGGCGGAAGGCGAGCGGGCCGATGCGTGAAGTGGTCACGATGTGGCGCCACACGAAGATGCCCGTGGCGCCAGGCCGACCCACAGGCCACAGACGGACGGGAACGGCGGAAGGCGAGCGGGCCGATGCGTGAAGTGGTCACGATGTGGCGCCACACGAAGATGGTGGTCCTCGTCGCCCTGACCGCTGCCGTGTACGCGGCGATCCTGATCCCCCTCAAGGGTATCCCCCTGATTCCAGGCTTCACAGAACTCCGGCCGGCCAATGTCGTTCCCGTGGTCTTCAGCTTGCTGTTTGGACCCGCCGGCGCGTGGGGGTCAGCCTTTGGAAACCTGATCGGCGATTTCTTCGGGACGCTCGGCCTTGGAAGTATCGGCGGCTTTCTCGGCAACTTCTTTTATGGCCTTGTGCCGTACAAGCTCTGGGGCAAGATGGGCCCACTCTCTTGCGGGCAGCCCCTGGATTCTCGTTCAGGCCGGCTGGTCATGGAATACCTCCTCGTCGCCTTCCTGGCCAGCGCGTCCTGCGCCGACATCATTTCCTTCGGGACCGAGCTGTTTGGCCTCGTCCCATTCGGGATTTTGGGCTCGGTGATCACCCTGAACAACTTCTTGTGGGCTGGGCTGCTCGGGCCATTTCTCCTCTGGCTCATGTACCCGCGCGCAAAGCGATGGGATATCCTGTGGACCGAAATCATGGATCCCAGTGAGATTTCCCGTCCGAAGCGGCCGTGGATCGGGTGCCTGGTGATGTGGGTGGGTGGGATGGGTGCCCTGGTTGTCGGCGTGGCCATATCCACCGGTTTGTATGCTGCCCTCCCGTTCCAGTTCGGAACCGGAACCACGGGGCTCGGCGTCGTGGCGGCCGTCTTCCCCTTCCTCCTCTTGTTCGTCCTGGGCTGCCTCCTCGCATGAGAGCGGCTGCACCCGACTGCGTTTCCCTTCCCTCTGTCGAATGCACCGCCGGGTCCATGCGGCGCAGCGTCCTGCCGGGGCCCCCGGAACATCCACTCCAAACAGTTCAGCAGGCGAACCGCCAAGAACACCCAGCGCCAGCGCTGGGTACCCGGAGCGCCAAGAAGCTCCTCATATTCAAGGTCTAATGGGAACGAGGCCCGAAAGCCGCTCAGAACTGTTTCGACTGGAATTCGTCTCCAGCCCAGATGAGACCTGGCGCGCCTTTGCGGCCTTGGCGGCCTTGGCGGTGAAAGATTCGGGTTCATGCCCATGATCCGCCTCGACGAGGTCTCCTTCCGCTACCGGGGCGCCACCGAGCCGGCACTCTCCGAGGTGACCTGCCACATCCGTCCGGGAGAACTGGTCGGCCTGATCGGGCGAAGCGGCTCGGGACGATCTACGCTCGCCTGCACGCTGAACGGCACCATCCCGCACCTGGTGCGAGGTGACTTGCGGGGACACGTGCACATCGGGGGTCAAGACATCCGTGGGCAGCGACCCCGCGACCTGGCCGACCGCATCGGGTTCCTGTTCCAAGACTTCGAGGCCCAGCTCTTCTCCACCAACGTGGCACTGGAGGTGGCCTTCGGTCCGGAAAACCTGGCGGTGCCCCGAGAGGAGATCGTCCTGCGGGTGGAACGCTATCTCCGCATGGTGCGGCTGGATGCCCTGCGCCACAAACCGCCGGCCGGCCTCTCCGGCGGGCAGAAGCAGCGGCTCGCCCTCGCCTCGGTACTGGCGCTGGAGCCGCAGGTCCTGGTCCTGGACGAGCCGACCAGCGACCTGGATCCGGCGGGACGGCGAGAACTCATGCAAGCGATCCGGAGCATCCGAGCGGACCGCAACCTCACGCTGGTGATCATCGATCCCGAGACGGACGAGATGGGCTGGGTTGATCGCCTGATCGTCCTGGACCAGGGGCGGGTGGCGCTCTCCGGAACCCCTGCAGAGGTGTGGGGCAAAGGCGAAGCCCTGGAGGCGCTGGGGGTCAAGGGATTCACGCTGGCGCGTCTGGCGTCCTCCCTCGGCCTCCGGGAGCGGTGGCAGGACGCCGACCAGGCGGCCGCGGCGATCCGCGCGGCCGGGTGGCGGGTGGATGAGGCCGCTCTCGATCGCCTGCGGAAGGCCGATGCGGAGCGGCCCATGGGGGAGGTGCTGCTCGAGATCGAGGATCTCACGCACCGCTATCCGGATGGGACCAGCGCCCTGTTCGGCGTCAGTTGCGCCATCCGCCGGGGGGAGTTCGTCGCGATCCTCGGGCAGAACGGAAGCGGCAAGACAACCTTGGTCAAGCACCTGAACGGGGTCCTCTCGCCGACGGCCGGTGACATCCGGCTCTCGGGGCAGAGCCTGCGAGGCCAGCCGACCACCCGCCTGAGCCGCCACGTGGGGCTCGTCTTCCAGAATCCTGACCACCAGATCTTCGCCGAGCGGGTCCGCGAGGAAGTGGCATTCGGCCCGCGACTGCAAGGGCTCTCCGAAGGCGAGGCGTCCCGGCGCGTGGATGAGGCGCTGGCAGCGGTGGACCTGGCCGATTCGGGGGATCTCGACCCCTTCATCCTGACCAAGGGCGGCCGGCAGCGGGTCGCGGTTGCCAGCACCCTGGCCACGAAGCCCGAAATCATCATCCTGGACGAGCCGACAACCGGCCTCGATCACCGGGAGCTGCAAGGGATGATGACCCTGATCCGGCGCCTGAATGAACAGGGTCACACCATCCTGATCATCACGCACGCCATGGCCGTGGCGGCCGAATACGCCCGGCGCGTGATCCTGATGCGGGACGGCCGTATCGTTCGCGACGGCCAGACGCGGGAGGTATTCTCGGACGAGCCGCTGTTGAACGAGCTGGGCCTGACGCCGCCACCCGTGGTCCAGGTAGCGAACCGCCTCGGGATCCCAGCCCTGACCTTGGAGGAACTGATAGGCTCTCTTACCCGGGCCTCCCAGCCTCCCAGCTTTCCAGCCTCCCAGCCTGGGTCATGAACCTGTTCCTGTATCTCGACAAGCAAAGCCCCGTCCACCGCCTGGATCCCCGGACGAAGATCTTCCTGCTTCTGGGGAGCTTCGTGGCCGCCGTCCTCTTCTTCCACCCTCGACCGCTGGCCGTCCTCTTGGTCGTGCTGCTTCTCTATGGGGCTGCCGGGAGGGCCCTGGGGAATCTCCGGCGGATCTGGTTGCTCCTGGTCAGCATCGCCATCGTCTCAATCGTGAGCTGGTCAATCTTCACCCGCGGGACCACGCCACTCTTGTGGCGCGTGACGTGGGAGGGGCTTCGCTACGGCTTCGGCGCCGCCATCAAGATTGACAGCATGATCATCTCCGGACTCATCTTCCTCAGCACCACGCGGACGGAGGAGATCGTCCTGGGTCTCATCCGCCTGCGCGTGCCCTACCAGGCCGCCTTCGCCTTCTCCCTGGCGATTCGCATGGTACCCACCATCATCGGGACCGCGGTGACCGTCACCGAGGCCCAGCGCTCCCGCGGCCTGGACCTGGAGAGTGGCGGGCCGCTGGCCCGCCTGCGAAAGCACATCCCGCTGCTGGTGCCGATCTTCCTCCAGACCCTGCGGAACACCGATCAACTGGCCAAGGCCCTGGAGTCCCGGGGCTTCGGCACCCGCCGGGAGCGCACCTCATACCTGGAGATCGGGTTCCATGCCAGTGACGTGGTGGCTCTGAGCCTGGGCGCTCTAATTCTCGCCATCTTCATTGCGATCCGCTTCACCGGATGATCTCATCCCGGGTGCGTGGCCTTCGCGAGCTCAGGGGGGGCACACATCCCGGCGCAAATTGCAGGCTTGAGAAATCTAAGGCTTCGGTTTAGAAATCTCATCGTGCGACTGATTTCGCGCCTCCTTGAAATTTCGGGACGTCGTGGCACTAGTGGCCTTTGACGGCTGGTGGGTTTCTGCTCGCCGAACCTCTGTCAGAGGTGATAGGATTCATGCCTTATTCCATTGTGATCCGGCAGTGGGATCTCCGTGCTGATCGGCTGATACCCTCTGCATAGGAACGCTGATGCCCGCGTCTGGCTTTCTCCGAGTCACTGTTGACAAGAGCCATCTGATCACCATCGGGGAGCGGCTCTACGCCGAGAGCATCGAGCTGATCCGGGAGCTGGTGAACAATGCCTATGACGCGGACGCCACCGAGGTCCGGGTCAGCGTGAGCAACGACCTGATCCGGGTCGAGGACAATGGCGCCGGCATGGATCTCGCGGGGCTGGAGCAGTACTTCAACATCGGCTCACCTGAGAAGCTGCAGAAGCCCAAGTCCCCTCATTTCCGGCGGGACCGGATCGGCCAATTCGGGATCGGGAAATTCGCCAGCCTCTCGGCCTGTGAGCGGTTCGAGGTCGGGACCCAGAGGGGCAGCTTTGCGGCCCGGGTGATCTTTGACAAGTCGGCCTGGGAGCAGGAGGGTGAGCACTGGCGCCTTCCACTTGAATTCCTGGAGCCTGACACACGGCGCGGCGACGGAACGACGGTCAGCCTCCTCCAGCTTACGCGGCGTTTCGATCCC
>CAZNWB010000031.1:0-8555 GCA_964576535.1 uncultured bacterium
GGGGAAACACCCGTTCCCATCCCGAACACGGAAGTTAAGCCCTCCAGCGCCGATGATACTGCCTGGGCAACTGGGTGGGAAAGTAGGTCGCCGCCGGGATATAACTGCGAAGGCCTCACGCCTCTGGCGTGAGGCCTTTCGTGTTCCCGGGGTCATTCTGGTCCGAAAACCCTTCGCCTGCCCTTGGCTCGTGCCACAGGAGACCTCCAGCTTCCCTGGCCAACACGGCCGAAAATCACTGGGAATTCAAGTGGTTGCTTGACAGCCTGGGAGGAATGTGTTACAGACTGCGGTGAAACCTCTAGCCAAACAAGGCATGAGCATCATTTCCTCTAGCACGCCAAGCCGGCTCATCCGGCGTTATGGGCTTTTCCTCGTTGCCCTGGCGCTCTTTCCCTGCGGTGCTCGGTCTGCCTGGGCCGCCCAGGTCCGCATCGTCCTTCCGGATCGCACGATCTCGATTCCCGTCGAAACCGTGGATCGGCATCCTTACGTCGACGCGCGCGCCGTAACGGATGCGGCCTCGGGTCGCCTCAGTCTGGATCGGGCGCGGGGTGAAGTCTCAGTTCAGCTGGGTGCGAGGACCCTGACGCTGGGCCTTGGAAGATCGCAGGTCCGGATTGGCGAGCGCATCATCTCGCTGTCGTCGGCACCCCTCCTTCGGGGACGCCGGGTCCTGGTCCCGGCCGACGTGATCCCCCTGGTGCTGGCGGAACGGTACGGACCGGAAACCGTCGAGTGGCAACCCACGGAGCGCCTGGCTCGGGTTCACGCCCGGGAGGTCACGATCACGCAGATCCGCACGGGCACCTACCCGACCCACAGCCGGGTCGTGCTCGATACGGCTGGTCCACTCGAGTGGTACATCGAGCCAGGAGATGGCGGTGACGGTCTCCGGGTCCTGGTGCCCGGCGGCGTGCTCGCCCCGACCATTCGACCGTTCATACTGCGCGGGGGGCTCGTCCGGGCCATCCAACCCACCCAACACGCGAGCGGAGCGGAAGTCAGGATCCTGCGCGAACGCCAGGACACCAAGCTACGAACCTTCACCCTGAGGAATCCCGATCGCATCGTGATTGATGTCCTGCCTGCGTCAGGGCGTTCGGCTGAGCCTTCGTCCCGAGCCCTTCGACAGGCTCAGGGTCCCGAGCAAGGTCGAGGGACTCAGGCCGAGGGGGCTCACGCGAAGCCCTCAGGCGAAACGACCGCTGCACCTTCGCTCGCGGGTCAGGTGTCGACCCCTGCTCCGCCCGGACCGGCACCCCGGCCGCCTTCGCCGCCGGATGCGGGTTCGGATGCCCGGCAGACCCAGAGTATGGCGGGGATCTCGGATCGTGTCCGTGAGCCCCTCCCGGCGCCGCCATCTCGGCTACCGGATTCTCGGTCGGAGGTCGGGAAATCCATCCCATCAGGGGGCGGTGGGGAACCCGCGTACCCCGCCCTGCGGGGAGACCCGCGCGCGGGGGACCCGCAGCCGAGTCCCCCCGGGGGAGGATCGGGGATCTTGACCGTGGTCTTGGACCCGGGTCACGGGGGCCATGACACCGGAGCCATCGGGGCCACAGGGCTCAGGGAGAAGGATGTGGTGCTGGATCTGGCCCTGCGTCTCCGCCGGCTCCTCCGGGCGCGTCTCGGCCTCCGGGTCATCATGACGCGCACGGAGGACGTCTTCGTCCCGCTCCAGGAGCGGACCACCATCGCCAATCGGGCCAAGGCGGATTTCTTCATCAGCATTCACGTGAACGGTGCGAGCAAGCGGGGCGCGGTGGGTTTTGAGACCTTCTTCTTCACCCGAGAGCCCTCCGACAGCGATGCCCGCGCCTCGGCCCAACGCGAAAACCTGGTCATCGAGGCGGATGCTGCCAGGGGAAAGGATCAGGAATCGCTCCTCCGGACCATCTTGGCGGACATGGCGGTGACGCGGGACATCCGGGAATCGAGCGAGTTGGCCGAACTCATGCTGACCTCCATCGAGAGGCTCCTCCGGATGGAGAATCGCGGCGTGAAGTCGGGGCCCTTTTACGTCCTGGCCACGGCGGCCATGCCGGCCATCCTGGTGGAGAGCGCCTTCATCACCAACCCCAGAGAGGAGCGGAAACTCCAGCGCGAGGCGTACCGGCAGCACCTCGCCGAGGCCATGTTCGAAGGGATCGCCAGGTACAAGGTTCGCTATGAACGGCGGGTGGGGATCCGGAGTGGTCCCTCCGCCGCTGCGGATTCGTAACGTGGTGCCCGGCGCGGCGCCCCATCCGGTGCTCTGGCCATGGGCGAGCCTCCTGGCGGCCGCCGTGGGACTGTCGGCCCTGCTCGCCTGGCAGATCACCCCGCAGTTCGGAAGCCCGCCGATTCTCCGGACACGCCTGATTCCAACGCAAGCCGTCCCACGCCCGGTGGCCGGGGAACGCCGGCGGATCCGCCTCTTCTTTCCGCAGGAATCGGGCGACACGTTCAAGGAGGAAGAGCGGGAGATCGCGCGCCGGACCACCCTGGTGGAGGAGGTGCGGGCCGTCCTCCGCGAACTCTCCCGGGGTGGGCCCGAGACCAAGCCTTTGCTGCCTCCGGGCACCGAGGCCCAGTACGCGTATGTCGATTCCTTCGGGATCGCCTATCTGGATTTCCCCCCAGGCATCCAGGCGGTGGTCGCCTCGCCGGGACGGCAGGCCGAGCAAGCCACCCTGGCCATCGTGACCACCCTGACCATCAGCTTCAGCGAGATCAAACGGGTCCAGTTCCTCGTGGATGGCCAGGAGATGACGGTGGTGGCTGGGGACCTGGATCTGCGTCGCCCCCTCCAGCCACGCTTCCCCGGCGAAGAGGTCCAACCCGTCGTCTCGCTGCCCCAGTAGTCGACGCAGGACGGGTCGGAGGATCCATGCGGCCAGACGGACGGCGAGTGGACGAGATGCGCCCGGTGACCATCACGCGGGACTTCCTCCGACACGCGGAAGGGTCGGTCCTGATCACCGTGGGGGAGACCAGGGTCATCTGCACGGCCAGCGTGGAGGAGAAGGTGCCGCAATTCCTTCGCGACACGGGGCAGGGCTGGGTGACGGCCGAGTACGGGATGCTTCCGCGGTCCACCAAGACGCGCTCGCCGCGGGAGGTCTCGGCCGGCCGGCCGAGCGGCCGCACCTTTGAGATCCAGCGCCTGATCGGTCGGTCCCTCCGGGGGATCACCGACCTCGCCGCCCTGGGGGAGCGCACCGTCTGGATCGACTGCGACGTCATTCAGGCCGATGGGGGCACCCGGACGGCGGCCATCAGCGGCGCCTTCATCGCCCTGGCGGACGCCTTTCACACCTTGAGGCAGAATGGAGCGGTCAAGAAGCTCCCGCTCAAAGACTTCGTGGCGGCCATCAGTGTCGGGCTGGTCGAGGGGGAGGTGGTGCTGGACCTCTGCTATGCCGAGGATTCCGTGGCCGAGGTGGACATGAACGTGGTCATGACCGGCTCTGGAGCGTACATCGAGGTCCAAGGGACGGCCGAGGAGAAGCCCTTCAATCGCCCACAATTGGACGCGATGCTGCAACTCGCCGAGGGCGGCATTCGCGACCTCATTGCCCTGCAGCGAAAACTGCTGGCGGAACGCGTCTCCAGCGCGAAGTAGGCACCCGCCATTAAACCCACAATTTCACCCCGAAGCTCGCAAAAGCTCATGAGGTTTCAACCGCCTGCGCCGACCCCACCTCTGGCGGACGCCCGGGAGGGGAGTGGCCCACGCATCGTCCGGCCACGGCAGCGTTACGACGGCGGGATCCGTTATCCTGAAAAGTGCGAGCTGCGGAAGTTGACGTAATTGACAACGTCCCGTATTCTTAGTTGGCCGACTTCTACAAGCCAGGTGGCCGATTGTCAATGGGTGGGCACCGTATTTGGATTGAACCGCCGGGTGCTCCTTCCCGGACACCATCGGCATTGACGCAGTAGGTCTTCCGTCGCCGTCGGTCGGAGGGAATGTCAGTTTGCTTCCCGGTCCAACCGGACCGCGCCGTTTTCCGGTTGCGCGGGGATTGGGTGGCGTGCTAGAAATTCCCGTGTTCTGCGACCCGGTGGCGCTTAACTCTTCGGTATTTCTGGCCTCGGACTCGATAGGGCCTTGACAAACCAGCCCCCCCTCCATAGAATCACGCTGGTCATCGCGACCGGGAACCCCGGAAAATTCAACGAGATGGCCACGCTCCTGACGGGCGTGGACGCGCTGATTGTGCCGCTCGACCGGGTTGGACCGCTCCCCCCCATGCCCCCGGAGGGCGGCGATTCGTTTCAGGAGAACGCACGGCGCAAGGCAGAGGCGGTGGCGCGCGCCTCGGGGCATCTCGCCCTGGCGGATGACTCGGGCCTCGAGGTGGACGCGCTGGGAGGCCAGCCGGGGGTGCTTTCGGCCCGGTTCGGCGGGCCTCAGGCGACCGACGCCGAGCGGAATGCGCGGCTCCTCGAGCTGCTCAGGGGGATCCCTCCGGACCGGAGAACGGCCCGCTTCCGCTGCGTGGTGGCCGTTGCCGATCCGCGCGGGGCGGTGCAGTTGGCCGAGGGGATCTGCGAGGGACGGATCGCCTTCAAGCCGCACGGTTTGCGGGGATTCGGGTACGATCCTGTTTTCGAGATCCCATCCCTGGGGAAGACCTTCGCCGAGCTCGACCCCGAGGTCAAGAATCGCCTGAGTCACCGCGGCCAGGCCATGGCGAAGGCCCGGGCAATCCTCGAGGGGATCCTGGTAAAGCGGGGTCATCCCGACCAGCAGTAAGGGTGAGGGCGGATTTCTTGTCGGGGCGAGAGGCGAAGGGCCGAGGTAGAATCGGGGCGTGGCGCAGCCTGGTAGCGCACCTGCTTTGGGAGCAGGGGGTCGGAGGTTCAAATCCTCTCGCCCCGACCAGGTATCCAAAAGACGTTGCGGGATCGCCCCGACCAGGGGATTGCGGATTTCGGAACACCCAAAGGGTGCCCGAGTGCGGATTTCGCGGTAGAGTTCGGGGTATTCCGCACTCTACATTCCGTATTCCGCAATCGAGAAAATGCGCCTGTAGCTCAGCCCGGATAGAGCAACGGCCTCCGAAGCCGTGTGTCGGGTGTTCAAATCACCTCAGGCGCGCCATCTCGATTTTCGATTGGTGATTTGTGATTGAGGATTTGGCCGGACCGAAACTGAGGGCGCTCCGCGAAATCAACAATCCTCAATCACCAATCACAAATGGGCGATGGTGAGCGTAGCTCAACTGGTCAGAGCACTGGACTGTGGCTCCAGGGGTTGAGGGTTCGAGTCCCTCCGTTCACCCCAGGTAGGATTTTCGATTGGTGATTTCCGATTGAGGATTGCGCCGGAGCCTGTTACGTGTGGTGGCCCGAAAATCGAAAATCCTCAATCACCAATCACCAATGAACAGAGGAGCGCCCGTAGCTCAGTCGGATAGAGCGGCTGGCTTCGAACCAGCAGGTCGGGAGTTCAATTCTCTCCGGGCGCGCCACGTACGAATGCGGAATGCGAAATTTGGAATGCGGAATGGCAATACCCGGACGGCGGATCCTCATATTCCGCATTCGCCTTTCCGAATTCCACATTGGAACGGGCGCCTGTAGCTCAGTGGACAGAGCAGCTGCCTTCTAAGCAGCGGGTCGGGCGTTCGAGTCGCCCCAGGCGCACCTCGCGATTTTCGATTGGTGATTTGGGATTGTCGATTGGGCCGATCCAGATGCTTCCAGAGCGGCAGAAAATCGAAAATCGTCAATCCTAAATCCCAAATCGGAAAGGAACGGGCCGCTAGCTCAGTTGGTAGAGCAGCTGACTCTTAATCAGCGGGTCGCAGGTTCGAGTCCTGCGCGGCCCACCACCCTCCTGCGGAGAATGCAAGACGGACAACGGACAACGGACCATAGACGGACGGCGAGAGTGGCGGAATGGCAGACGCGTCCCGTTTAGGGCGGGATGGGGTGACCCATGGGGGTTCAAGTCCCCCCTCTCGCACCACCCGGATGGCGCGCGCTGGAGACGACGCGAGCACGCATGAAAGTCACCGTTGAAGAGCTGAGCCCTTCCCGGCGGGCGCTTCTCGTCGAACTGCCTCTCGATCAGGTCGCGGCCACGATGGAGACGACCCTGCGGGAATGGCGGCGGCGGCTGCAGCTTCCCGGCTTCCGCAAGGGCAAAGTTCCCCCCGAAATCATCCAGCGGCGATTCCAGTCCGATCTCAAGGAAGAGGTACTCCGGGAGTTGATCCCGGAATCGTACCGCCAGGCCCTGGCCCAGACGGATCTGACGCCGGTGGGCCAACCGCGGGTGGAGGACGTTCACTTCCACGATGGGGAGCCCCTGCGGTATCGTGCCGTGGTGGAGGTGAAGCCGCCTGTCGAGGTGCGGGATTACCGGGGCGTTCCCCTGGAGCGCAAGCCCGTCCAGGTCTCGGACGAGGAGGTGGAGCGGGCCCTGGAGCACCTGCGGGAAGACGCCGTCGAGTACTTCCCCATGGAAGGCTGGCCGGCCATGCGGGACGACCTGGTGATCCTGGACCACGAGGGGACTCTCCACGAGAAGCCGTTCAAGGGCGGGAGCGGGAAGAACCAGACCCTCATCCTGGGACACGGAGGGTACCTCCCGGGTTTCGAGGAGCAGATCTCCGGAATGCAGAAGGGGGACACCAAGCAGTTCCGCCTGGTCTTCCCCGAGGAGTACCCGCGCAAGGACCTGGCAGGGCGCACGGCCCAGTTCACGGTGAAGATGAAGGAGGTCAAGAAGCGGCGAGTGCCGGAGCTCAACGACGAGTTCGCCCGCACGGTGGGTGACGTGGAGTCTCTGGCGGCCCTCCGAGACAAGCTGCGCCAGCGGCTCACCGAGCGCAAGGGCCAGGAGCAGGATGCAGAGCTGAAGCGCATGCTCCTGGAGAAGCTGGCCGCCGCCCACGAGGTGGAACTGCCCGAGACGTTAGTGGAGGCCGAGGTCGCCTCCTTCCTTCAGGACCTGGTGGCCACGGTGCGGGCGACGGGCGGCCGGGTCCGGGGCTTGCCCGAAAGTGCCGAGGAGCTGCGGGTGAAGGCCCTGGAGATGGCGCGGCGGCGCGTCAAGGAAGCGCTGCTCTTGGAGGCGGTGGCGCATCAAGAGGGCCTGGCGGTGAGCGAGGCCGAGATCGACGCCGAGATCGAGGCCATGGCCGCCGCCTACCGACAGGAGCCCGGGTCGATCCGACGGGCCCTGGAGGACCCCGCCCGACGGGCGGGAATGACGGCGCGGATGCTCGAGCGGAAGGCCCTGGACTTTCTGTTCCAGCAGGCGAAGATCACGGAGGGCTATAACCTTATTACGCCCGCCTAGGCGGCAGGCGCTGGTGGATTCCGCCCGCGTCACCGCGGTAGGCGGGCCACACGATGTGCCGGCCACCGCCGGGGGCGGGGCGGCATCGGGCACGGGAGGCAACATGTACCTCATTCCCATGGTGGTGGAGCAGACGAGCCGGGGCGAGCGAGCCTACGACATCTTCTCTCGCCTGCTGAAGGACCGGATCATCTTCGTCGGCATGCCCATCGACGACGCTGGGGCGAACCTGGTCATCGCCCAGCTCCTGTTCCTGGAGGCGGAGGAACCCGAGAAAGACATCCACCTGTACATCAACTCCCCCGGGGGGTCGGTCACGGCCAGCCTGGCCATCTACGACACCATGCAGTTCGTGAAGCCGGCCATCGAGACCATCTGCATGGGGCAGGCGACCAGCGGTGCCGCCCTCCTGCTGGCGGCCGGCACCAAGGGCAAGCGGATGGCGCTGCCGCACTCCCGGATCATGATCCACCAGCCCTACGGCGGCGTCCAGGGACAGGCGGTGGACATCCAGATCCAGGCGAGAGAGATCCTGCGGATGCGTGAGGAGCTGAACCGGATCATCGCCCGCCATACCGGGCAGCCGCTGGAACGGGTGGAGAAGGACAGCGATCGCGACTTCTTCATGTCGCCGGACGAGGCAAAGGATTACGGGCTGCTGGACGAGGTGATCCACTACCGGGACCTGGCCAAACGGATGCCTGAACTCCTCACCACCACACCGACCACGGTCCCCGCCACGTCCTAGGGCGGCCTCCCGGGGCGGGGGGATCGGCCCCGTCCAGACCGGGGGGGATCCGGGGCATCACGACGGAGAGGTACAGATGGCCAAAGCGGTCAAGGGTGGCAGCAAGCTGCAATGCTCGTTCTGCGGGAAGAGCCAAGATGACGTGCGCAAGCTGATCGCCGGACCCACGGTCTACATCTGCGACGAGTGCATCGAGCTCTGCAATGACATCATCGCCGAGGAGTGGGAGGAGGAGAAGTCGAAAGGCCTGAGCCAGCTTCCCAAGCCGGCGGAGATCAAGGCCATCCTCGACCAGTACGTGGTGGGGCAGGAGCGGGGCAAAAAGACCCTGTCGGTTGCCGTCCACAACCACTACAAGCGGATCAACGCCAAGCAGAGCTTCGACGATGTCGAGCTGACCAAGTCCAACATCCTCCTGATCGGTCCCACCGGTTGCGGGAAAACCCTGCTGGCCCAGACGCTGGCCAAGATCCTGGACGTGCCCTTCGCCATCGCCGACGCCACGAC
>CAZNWB010000031.1:8565-36460 GCA_964576535.1 uncultured bacterium
GGGGTATCATCTACATCGACGAGATTGACAAGATCGCCCGGAAATCGGAGAACCCCTCCATCACCCGGGATGTCTCGGGCGAGGGGGTCCAGCAGGCCCTCTTGAAGATCCTGGAGGGGACCGTGGCCAACGTCCCGCCGCAGGGCGGGCGCAAGCACCCGCAGCAGGAATACCTGCAGGTGGATACCACCAACATCCTGTTCGTCTGCGGGGGGGCCTTCGTGGGGCTGGACAAGATCATCCAGGCCCGGGTGGGGGAGACGCGGGTCGGCTTCGGCGCCGAGATCCAGGGTCGGCGAGAGCGGCGGGTGAGCGAACTGCTCAATCAGCTCCAGCCGGAGGATCTCCTGCGCTACGGCCTCATCCCGGAACTGGTGGGGCGACTGCCCGTGGTGGCCGCCCTTCACGAGTTGGACGAGAAGCTCATGGTCCGCATCCTGAAGGAACCGAAGAACGCGCTGCTGCGCCAATACCAGAAGTTCTTCGACTTCGAGCATGTGAAGCTCACCTTCACCGAGGACGCGATAGCGGCCGTGGCCGAGGAGGCCGCCAAGCGGGGAACCGGGGCCCGGGGCCTGCGCGCCATTCTCGAAGATATCATGCTCGACATCATGTATGAGCTCCCCTCCCAGTCGGGGATCAGCGAATGCATCATCAACCGGGACGTGGTGATCGAGCGCAAGCATCCCATCATCCTCTACAAGAAAAAGGCGGAGTCCGCCTGACCGCGTCGCCCGTCCCCCCAATCCCCGCGGGGATCTCCCCCGACATCCACCCGGACACCGGGCGGCGAGGCGGTGCCGCGATTCGCACCCCGGAGGGTATGGTCCCATGCCACCCCTGACGCCCGAGGGGGGAACCGAGAGGGCAACACAGGGTCGCCTGGCGCCGCTGTGGCGGGCCGGCCTGCTCCTCCTCGCCCTCGGCACCCCGCTGTCGGGATGCGGCATCTACGAGTACGTGTATGGCCGGCCGCCGCAGCGGGAGACCCAGCGGACCGACCAGGACCTCCTGCGATCGGCCGAGGCCGAATTGCAGCGCCACCGATACGAGGAGGCGCGCAAGGACCTCCAACGGCTCATGAACCAGTATCCGGAGAGCGACCTTTTGGCCGCGGCCCGCCTCGCCGCGGCAAGGGCACTGTATCTGGACAAGAAATACGAGGAGGCGCGGGCCGACTACCATCGGTTCCTCGAGCTCTATCCCCAGAACGAGCACACCGACGAGGCCCACTACTACCTGGGGATGGCCTACTTCCGGCAGGCCGACTCCCCGGACCGGGATCAAACCTTCAGCAAGAAGGCCCTGGAGCAGTTCGACCTGCTCATCACCCAGATGCCGGATTCCCAGTACACGCCGGACGCCCGCGACCGGCGGATGCAGGCCCGCAGGAAGCTGGCCGAGAAAGAAGTCTACATCGGCACCTTCTATTTCGATCGGGGGAATTACGCGGCCGCGGCGGGCCGGTTCACCTCCCTGCTCGCCCAATACAGCGGCGCCGGCTTCGACGATGTGGCGCTGTACCACCTCGGAGAGTCGCTCTGGCGGCTCGAGCAGAGGGACGAGGCCCGGCCCGCATTCGCACGGTTGGTCCAGGACTACTCGCAGTCCGAGTATGCCCTGCCGGCCGCCCAGCGCCTGGGCGTGACCCTGGTGCGGACCGGTCCCCCGAAGCCGAAAGGCCCCGGCGCCGTCAGCCGCGTGTGGCAGGGCCTGAAAGAGACGTGGGAGGAGCTGGCGGATACCGTGAAGGATTACCAGCTCTTCCGGTAGGGGACGACGACACGTGGGGAGCGAGCTCCGACAGCTCTTCCAGCAGGCCACCGCGGCCTTTGATGCGGGGAAGTACGAAGAGGCGGAGGACCTGCTGCTCCAGATCGTGGGCCGGACGCCCACCTACGCCAACGTGTTCAACATGCTGGGGTTCATTGCCAGCCAGCGCAATTCGCCGGAAAAGGCGGTGACCCTGTTTCGCCGCGCCCTCAGCCTGAACCCCACATACCACGAGGCGCGGCTGAACCTCGTCCTCACCCTCACCGACATGGGGGCGTATGACCAGGCGGCCCAGGAAGCGGTGAAGCTGGAGGACTGGGAGGCGCCCGGGGTGCCGCGGTTGAGCCTGGGCGTCCGGGGCAAGCTGGCCAACGCCCATGCCGACCTGGGCCGCAAGTACCATGAGCTGGGTATGTACGCCGAGGCGATCACCGAGTACGACAAGGCCCTGGGCATGTGCCCCAATTTCCCGGACCTCCATATCCGCCGGGCGGCGAGCTGTCGCGAGCTGGGCAAATACGCCGAGGCCAAGGGTTCGCTGCTCAAGGCACTGGAGATCAAGCCGGACTACGTCGAGGCCCACGTCAATCTTGGCCTGATCCACCAGAAGCTGGGAAGCCTGACGGATGCGGTGAAATCGTGGGAACGCGCCCTGCAGCTCGACCCCAAACACCGGCTCGCCCGGATCTACCTGAAGCAGGCGACGGCCCCCGAGACCCCGATCGGGTGACCCGGCTCGGCTCCCGGACGCGGGCGATCCTGGCGGCCCACGGCCTGCGCCCGCGGAAGTCCCGCGGGCAGCATTTCCTGGTGGACGCGCGGGTGCGCGATGCCATCGTGGCCGCGGCGGGCGTCGGCCCCGGAGATACCGTGGTGGAGATCGGCCCCGGCACGGGTACCTTGACCGAGGCCCTGCTCCGCTGCGGGTCCAGGGTGTGTGCCGTGGAACTCGACCGGGAGCTGGCCGCCGCCCTCCCCGAAGCGCTGGGCCACCCCCCCGCCCTCACGGTGTGGGTCGCCGACGCCCTGCGATTCGACTTTGCGGCGCATCTTTTCGATCATCCTGCCCGCGGCAGGATCCGGGTGGTGGCGAACATCCCGTACTACATCACGACCCCCCTGGTCCTCCGCCTCCTGCGATGCCGGGCCCTGTTCTGCACGCTCCACCTCACGGTGCAGCGGGAGGTGGCGGAGCGGATCTGCGCCGCCCCGGGGAGCAAGACGTACGGCGCCCTGACGCTGGCGTGCCAGTACTGGGCCACCGCCCGACCGGTCCTGGCGATTCCCCGGTCGGCGTTCCACCCCGTTCCCGAGGTGGACTCGACCCTGCTCCGCTTCGATCTCCGGGACGCCCCCCCGGTCAGCGTGAGCAGTCCTGCGCGGCTCTTCCACGTGATCCGAGCAGCCTTCGGCAAGCGGCGCAAGACCCTGCGGAATGCCCTGCTCGGTGGCGGGTGGGCGATGACGGTCTTGGAGGGGGCCCTCGGCGCCTGCGGCATTGCGGGGCAGCGACGGGGGGAGACGCTGACGCTGGAGGAGTTTGCGCGGCTGAGTGAGGCCTTGCCGGAACTCGAAACTCCCGACAGCGACAGCGATATCCGATAGCGATATTTCGTCGCTGTCCCTGTCGCTATCGCTGTCGAGCAGTTGATAGGAATCGCGATGGGTGACTCCCGGTTTCACACGGCGAAGGACGAGGAGATCAAGGCGGGTCAGGTCACGGATGTCTACTTCCTGCGGACGCTGGAGATCCTGAGGCGGCGGGGCATCACCCAGCGGGCCGTGGCGGAGGTGATCCTGAAGAGCTTCCCGCCGGGCTGGCACTGGGGCGTCCTGGCGGGGATCGAGGAGGCGGCCACGCTCCTCGCCGGCCTCCCGGTCACGGTCCAGGCATTCCCCGAGGGGACGATCTTCGGCAGCATGCAGCCGGTCCTGAGCATCGAGGGCCGCTACGTGGATTTCGCCCACTACGAGACGGCGCTCCTGGGTCTGCTGTGCCAGGCCTCGGGCGTGGCCACCAAGGCGGCCCGGTGCAAGAAGGCCGCGGCCGGCCGGCCCGTGGTGAGCTTCGGCGCCCGCCGGATGCATCCGGCCCTGGCCCCCATGATCGAGCGGAACGCCTTCCTGGGGGGCTGCGACGGGGTGTCGGTGGTGAAAAGCGCCGAACTCATCAAGCTGGAACCCAGCGGGACGATGCCCCACTCCCTCATCCTCATGCTGGGAGACACGGTGGAGGCGGCACGGGCCTTCCACGAGATCATCGACCGGGCGGTGCACCGGGTGGTTCTGATCGACACCTTCAGCGATGAGAAGATGGAGGCGGTGCGGGTGGCCGAGGCCCTGGGTCCGGATCTGTACGCGGTGCGCCTGGATACCCCGGCGTCGCGCCGGGGGGATCTGGTGGGCATCCTCCGGGAGGTTCGCTGGGAGCTGGACCTCCGGGGGTTCCGCCATGTCAAGCTGTTCGTGAGTGGTGGGCTGGACGAGGAGGAGATCCTCCGCCTGAACCCGGTCGCGGACGCCTACGGCGTCGGGACCTCGATCAGTAACGCGCCCGTCCTGAACTTCGCCCTGGATATCGTCGAGGTGGAGGGGAAGCCGCTGGCCAAGCGGGGGAAGATGTCCGGCCGGAAGGCGGTGTATCGGTGCACGAGCTGCGGGCGGACCCAGGTGGTCGCAGCCGGCGCGGCATCCCCCCCCTGCTGTGGTGGCGCGGTCGCCCCGCTCTTGCACTCGCTGGTCGAGGATGGGAAACTCGCCCGGACGCTGCCGGACGTGCACGCCATCCGGCAGCAGGTCCTGGCCGACCTGGAGCGGGTCACCTTGTGACCCGGTCCAGGCAATGGCAAACGGACAACCGACAACTGACAATGCAAAATGAAGAACCTTCGGACGCCGGCCCGGATTGCTATTGTCGGTTGTCAGTTGTCAGTTTGAAATTTAAAATTGGTTATGGACCCAGCGCTGGCGGCTTTGGGCGAGTTCGGCCTGATCGGCCTGATCCGGCAGCGGGTCCAGCACCGCTCACCCGGCACGGTTCTCGGGATCGGGGATGACGCGGCCGTCCTGGCGCCGGAAGCAGAGGGGGAGATCCTCGTCACCACCGACATGCTGCTGGAAGGGGTGCACTTTCAGCGGCGGTGGGGACGCCCCCGTGATCTCGGCCGGAAGGCCCTGGCGGTCACCGTCAGTGACATTGCCGCCATGGGGGGGCATCCCCGGCACGCCCTCCTGGGACTGGCGATCCCGGCGGACGGACCCAGCCTGGAGGAGTTGGAGGCTCTGCTGGCCGGGCTGGAGGAGGAGGCTGAACGGTACGGGATCACCCTGGTGGGTGGCGATACCTGCTCGTCGCAGAGTGGCCTGGTCCTGGCGGTTACGCTCCTGGGAGGGCTGGCGAGAGGACGAGCACTGCGCCGCTCGGGGGCGAGGCCGGGCGATGCCCTCTGGGTGACGGGCCGGCTGGGCGCGTCCGCCGCCGGACTGCTGGCCCTGGAGCGGGGGCTGCGGCCGGCCGCGGCCTGGCCGGCCGACGTACCCCGGCCGGAGTGGCTCGGGGTGCGGGAAGAGGCTGCACTCCAGGCGGCGATCCAGTCCCATCTGACGCCCGTCCCTCGCCTCCGGGCGGGACAGGCCCTGGTCGGGTGTGCCACGGCCATGATTGATGTGAGCGACGGGGTGGCCTCGGACGCGGGACACCTGGCGTCGGAGAGCCGGGTGACGGTCCGCATCCTCGCCCCCCAGGTTCCCATCCATCCCGGCGCGCTCGCCATGGCGCGATGGACGAGTCGGGAGCCCCTGGACCTGGCCTTGCGAGGCGGGGAGGATTACGAGCTCCTGTTCACCGCTGCGGCCGATCCGCGCCCCATTCTGGCCGCGGCCGCACCGGATCTGCCGGTGACCAGGATCGGCGAGGTCTCCACGGGTCCCGGGGTCCCCGTCCTCCTCAACAGCGACGGGCGGGAAGAGACCCTGGCCGGGGGATTCGATCACTTCCGGAGCCCGGTCTGATCGGCCCGGGTTCACGGCGACGCCCCGTCCACCGACGCGTCGGAGTGCGGGGGCGTGTCCTGCGGGAAGGAAAGGAGGGCGGCATGGGCGGGGAGCATGCCAGCGGCTGGCGCGTAAGACGCGCGCGCCTCGTGACTGCGTTGCGCGGTGCGGTGACGATCCTGGCCTTCACCGAGTCCGGCCAGATGCGTCGCCTGCGCCTGCCCAAGCGGGTTCTTGTCGCATCGGTGCTGACCCTGCTGATCCTGGTGGCGGGCTCCACGCTCTCCATCCTGAGCCTGTTTCGCGAGCAGGTGGACGTGGCGCGGATCGCGTACCTGGAACGGGAGAATCAGTCCCTCATCTCGCTCTTGGAAGGGCAGGCCGAACACCTGTCCCGCCTCAAGCTGGAGGTGGCGCGACTCAAGGAGTTCGAGCAGAACCTGCGGGTGGTTTCTGGCCTGGATTCCCAGGAGACGCCCATGGTCGGCACCGGCCAGGGGCGAGGGGTCGGGAAGGAATTCCCTCGAAAGCGGTAAGAGAGCGAAACGCGATGCGCCCTTTTCCCGCCGGAGCGGGGAACGCCCGCAGGGAGCCGAGGCACACGGGTGCCCCCTGACATGCGGCGCATGCGGGCCGGGAGAGTCGGCACCCCTGGACGCGCTACAGGACACCCTGGCCCCGGCGGCGCTGGCGCCCCTATCCAGGCCCTCCTGGAAGCAGAGGCGTTCAGCGGTCTCCGCGCCGTGGTGCTGGCGGCCGGGGGAATTGACCTGGATCTGTACAAGGAACGCTTCCTCCTCCGCCGGATCACCATCCGCCAGCGGGCCTGCGGCGCATCGACGCTTCGGGCCTACCTTAAACTGGTCGGCCAGAACCCGGTCGAACGAGGGCGGCTGGTCCGGGCCCTCACGATCCACGTCTCCCAGTTCTTTCGCAACCCGAGCACCTTCCGCGCCATCCAGGAAGAGGTCCTGCCGGCCCTCCTGACACGGCGGCAGGCCGGGAGCCGTGCCCTGCGTCTCTGGAGCGTCGGGTGCGCCTGCGGGGAAGAGCCGTACTCCCTGGCCATCCTGCTGCTCGAGCATGGGACGGAAAGCCGGCAAACGCATTCCAGCACGATCTACGCCACGGACATCGACCCGACCAGCCTGCACCAGGCCAGGGAAGGCCGGTACCCCGCCGCGAGCCTGGCGACGCTTCCAGCTCCCTTGCGGAAGCGATATTTCACGCGGGAGGCAGATCGTTATCTGGTCGGGCCCGAGGCGCGCCGTCTCGTCTTCCTGAAGCTCCACAACATCCTGGAGCCCGTGCCCTTCGGCCGGATCGACCTCATCCTCTGCCGGAACGTCCTGATCTACATGACCGAGGTGCTGCAGGGGCGGGTCCTGCAGGCCCTGGTCGAGGTCCTCAATCCCGGCGGCTTTCTGGTGCTGGGGAAAGTGGAGGGACTGACCGGGCCGGCCCGGGATCTCCTGGAGCCGGTCAATGTTCCCGAGCGGATCTACCGCAAGCCCGAGTGGCGACTGCGCTAGGGCTCGCCGACCTGCTCCGGCAGCGTCGGGGACACGTTCGCCCCCCGGCCCGCCACGTGGCGGGCCTTTCTGCTTGACTTGGGGAGGGGGGATCGCTATGGTACGATCCACGTAACCACTGGCGACGAAACGGCCGCGGCACCCCGCTTCTGCGGCGGGGTTCGCGGCCTCTGCGGCTGGGCACCCAACCCACCAGGTTGAGCACCAACCGTGGGTTGGGTGCCCGGACGCAATCCCCTTGGGGAGGGGTGGTCATGCAAGCCTCGACGACGATCGGCAAGAAGCTCTATGCCGGTTTCCTGCTGGTAGTCTTTGCCACGGTCGTACTCTCCGCCGTGCTCCCCATGCTGCTCCAGCGGGTCCTGGCCCAGGAACAGCTCCTCATCATCACGGTGCCTGCGGCCCTGGTGACCGGCATGATCCTGGCGTTCGTGATGTCCAGGGGCCTGACGACCGAGATCCGGTCCCTGGCCATAACGGCGCGCACCGTGGCGGAGGGGGATCTGACCCGCGACGTGCCGGTCAACACGACGGACGAGGTGGGGGAGCTGGCCGCGGCCTTCAACCAGATGGTGGGGAGCCTGCGGGACGTCGTCCGCGAGGTCAAGACAACGTCCGGCCAGGTGACCACGTCGGCGGTGGCGCTGTCTGCCTCGGCGGAGGAGATGAACGGCGCCACCGAGGAGATCGCGGCCACCGTCGAACAGATCGCCAAGGGCGCGGAGCACCAGGCGAGCCTGGTGGAGCAGACCTCCAAGGTCATGCGGCAGATGGCGGGCGCCATCAGCGAGATCGCCGCCCGGGCCAAGTCGGCGGCCGAGGCGGCGGCCGAGGCGGGGTATACGGCCCAGACCGGAGGCAAGTCCGCCCGCGAGGCCATGGACAAGATGAAAGGCGTCTTCAGCATCATCGAGGGCGCTGCATCCGGGGTCAAGGGCTTCAGCGAGAAGACCCAGCAGATCGGCACCATCGTGGACGTCATCACCAAGATTGCCCAGCAAACGCACCTCCTGGCCCTGAATGCCACCATCGAGGCGGCGCGCGCGGGCGAGGCGGGCCGGGGCTTCGCCGTGGTGGCGGAAGAGGTGCGCAAGCTCGCCACCGAGGCCGCCAGCTCCGCGGAGAAGATCGCGGAGATCATCAAGCAGATCCAAGGGGAGAACACCAAGGTGGCCGCTTCCATCGAGGTGGCGACGCGGGAGATCAGCTTGGGCCGGGAGGTCCTGACCTACACGGGCGACGCCCTGGAGGATATCGTGCGGGTGGTGGTGGAGGAAGTGAAGAAAGTCCAGGAGATCTCCGCCCTCACCCAGCAGCAGACCCAAGGGGCGCAGGAGATGGTCAAGACCATCGACGAGATCGCCAAGGTGGCGGAGGACAACGCCGCCTCCACGGAGGAGGCCTCGGCGGCGACGACGGAGCAGACAGCCTCCATGGAGCAAATGGCCCAGAACGCCCAGCAGTTGAGTCGGTTGGCGGACAAGTTGAAGACCCTGGTGACGAGGTTCAATGTCGGAGACTGAGGCGCAGGGGCTGGTTCCCCTCCATGTGGAGCAGGCAACAGATGAGGCGCCGGACGAGCTCCGACGCCTCATTCTCTTCCAGGCCTGCGACGAGTGGTTCGGCCTGCCCATCGAGTGGGTCCGCGAGATCCATCCGCTGGACCGGCTGACGCGGGTGCCCAACGCCCCGGCGGAGATCCTGGGGATCCTGAATCTCCGCGGCCGGGTCCTCACGCTCCTGGATCTCGGCGGGTGCCTGGGGATCCCGCCCGGGACGCGTCCGAACATCCATGCGGTGGTCCTGGACGTTGCGGACCCGGACCTGTGCATCGGGCTGGCGGCACAGCAGATCGCCCCCGTGCGCCAGATTCCGGCCTCGGCCGTGGAACCCCCACTGCGGGAGGGGGGCGTGGCCGGCCTGGAGGGCATCTTCGAGCTGGAGGGGCGGGTGGCGGGCCTCCTGGACCTGGCGCGGCTCCTGGCCCGGGCGTTGCCGGATTCGGGGGTCACGGTCGAGGGGCGGGGGCCCAGGTAACCCCCCGGTCGCGCGATGGACGCGAAGACGTCTTTCACCATCCTAGTGGTCGACGACGCGGCCTTCATGCGGAGCATGATCCGGGACATCTTTGCCCGCGGGCCGTTCGTCGTGGCCGGTGAGGCCGACAACGGGGTGGAAGCGGTCCGCCTGTACCGGGAACTCCGGCCAGACCTGACCACCATGGATATCGTCATGCCCCTGATGGACGGGATCACGGCCCTCAAGGAGATCGTGGGCATCGATCCGTCCGCCAGGGTGGTCATGGTGAGCGCGCTGGGCCAGGAGGCCCTGATCGCCGAGGCCATCGAATCCGGGGCCAGCGACTTCATCGTCAAGCCGTTTCAGGCGAGCCGCGTCCTCAAGGTGGCGCGGAGCGTGCTCGGACTGGATGACCAGTTCCTCCCGCTGGTTCTGCCCGGGGCCGGAGGGCTGCCGCGATGACCGGCAGCCACGGCCGCAAGCGGCGACTCCCTCACCTTCGGGAGGTGGTCCGCCCGGCGCTGGCCATCGGCGCATCCACCGGCGGCCCCAAGGCCTTGCTCACGCTGCTCAGCGCCTTGGACCTGCCCACCCCGACCTTCATCTTCCTGGTCCAGCACATCCACCCGAAGTTCACCCAGATCCTGACGCGACGGCTCGGGGAGGTGTCGCGCCTCCCGGTCCAGGAGGCCGAGGGGGGGGCGCTTCTCCAGCCGGGACGGATCTACCTGGCCCCGGGCTGGCGCCACCTCAAGGTGGAGCGGGTGGGCCCGGGCCTCTACCGGTCCCGGCTCACCGATGAGCCGCCCCGCCACGGGGTCCGTCCCTCGGTGGACGAGCTGTTCACCTCGGTGGCGCAGGCCTTCGGGTCCCGGGCGGTCGGGGTGGTGTTGACCGGGATGGGGCGCGACGGGCTGGCCGGCGCAGGCGCCATCAAGGCTGGGGGCGGGATGATCCTGGCCGAGGCCGAGGAGTCGTGCGTCGTGTACGGGATGCCACGGGTGCTGGCCGAGGCGGCGCTGACGGATCGCCTGGTGCCCATCGGCGGGATGGCCGCCGCCATCCGCGAGGCCTGCCTCAGTCTGGCGGGGCTCTCCGAGGCGGTCCTGGCCCGCAGCCCGGAGTAAGTGCCCCATGGACATGTCGAAGTACATCAAGATGTTCGTCAGCGAGTCGCAGGAGCATCTGCAGAAGATGGACGGGCTCCTGCTGGCGCTGGAGCAGAATAGCGAGGACCGGGGGGGGGCCATCGATACGCTTTTCCGCGAAGCGCACTCCCTCAAGGGCATGTCAGCGTCCATGGGCTATGAGGAGCTGGCCAAGGTCTCGCACCGGATGGAGGACTACCTGGACCGGTTCCGCAACGGCAAAGGGGCCCTGGAGCGGTACGGCGTGGACGTGCTCTTCGAGGGGGTGGACCTGCTGCGGAAAGCGGTGGAGGAGATCGCCGAGGGCCGGGAGCCCACCCTCAAGGCAGAGCCGTACGTGGCCAAGATGGCGGCCCTGCTGGTCACCGGTCCCGCTGCAGCGGGACCGGCGTCGGGCGATCGGGCGGAGATCGTGGCGGCCCAAGAGCGGGCCCAGGCCAAGGGTCTCGCCCTCCTGGCGGTGGAGCTCCAGATTGCGCCGGATGCCCCGTTACCCTCGGCCCGCGCCTACATCACGCTGCGGCGTGCGCGGGACCTGGGGGAGCTGGTGCGTTCCGTTCCCTCGGTGACCCAGGTGCAGGCCGGCGAATTCTCCGGGACCCTCTCGATCCTTCTGGCGACGTCCCGGACTTCCGCGGAGATCCAGGCCTTCCTGACCGGTCTGCCGGACGTGGTCTCTGTCCTCATTCGTCCTGCGCACTCCGGGGAGGCCGCGGCGCGACCGGTTCCCCCCCCTGCCGCAGTCGAGGTTTCCCGTCCGGTCGGGGGAGTTCGGCCCCCTGCCCAGGTCACCCCGCCCCCGCCCCCCGCCCCGCCGGGACTGGTCGCCGCGGGACCCGCCGTGCCCCCGGCTCGCGCGGCGAGCATGATTCGGGTGGACACCCGGCTGCTGGACGACCTGATGGATCATGTGGGCGAACTGGTCACGGCGAAGGGGAGCCTGTTGGAGGTGGGCCAGGCCGTCGCCTCCCGCGCCCTCACCGAAACCATCGACCGGGTGGACAGCCTGGTGAAGGGTCTCCAGCAGCAGGCCATGAAACTCCGCATGATGCCGCTGGAGCTGATCGCCGATCGCTTCCCGCGGGCCGTGCGGGACTTGGCCCGCAAGCGCGGGAAGGAGATCCAGTTCGAGATCGTGGGGAAGGAGATCGAACTGGACCGGGCGATCCTGGAAGAGCTGCCGGATCCGCTGCTCCACATCTTCCGGAACTCCATCGACCACGGCATCGAGCCGCCGGAGGAGCGGGTGCGGAAGGGGAAGTCCCCGACTGGCACGGTCCGCCTGGAGGCCACCAAGGAGCGGGAGAGTGTCGTCATCCGGGTGAGCGACGACGGGCGGGGCATGGATCCCGCGGTCATCCGGCGGATCGCCCTGGAGCGCGGGGTCATCACGCGGGAGTTGCATGACAGTCTCACGGACGACGAGGTCCTGAACCTCATCACGGTGCCGGGGTTCAGCACCGCCAAGGAGGTCACCGACGTCTCCGGCCGCGGGGTGGGGATGGACGTGGTGAAGGCCACCATCGAGTCGCTCCGCGGGGGTGTGGTCATCGAGTCCGTGGTGGGCCAGGGGAGCACCTTCACCCTGAAGCTTCCCCTGACGCTGGCGGTGGTGGCGGTCCTGCTGGTCGACGTGGGCGGGGAGCGCTACGCGCTGCCCGTGTCCTATGTGGAGCAGATCCTGGAGATCCCTACGGACGACGTCCAGCGCTCCCAGGGACAGGAGCTGATTGCGCGGGACGGGATTCTGCTGCCGCTGGTGCGGTTGGGTCGGATCCTGGGTTGCCCCCAGAAGGCGTCCCGCACCAATCCCCTGGTGGTCCTGTGCATGATGCGGGGCCGGCTGGTGGGGGTGGCGGTGGATCGGATGGTCGGCTACCGCGAGGTCGTGGTCAAGTCCCTGGGGAAGGCCCTGAAAGGGATGCGCGGGTTTGCCGGGGTGACGATCCTCGGGGACGGCAGTACCGTGCTCATCCTGGACCTCAACACATTGTGATTCCCCTCGGCGGCGAGCCCACCTCCGTCCGTGGAACCATTCACCAGATTTGGCCCAGCCTCTCCGCTGACCGGAGAATGCCTTCCCAGCGGGCAAGAGGGGGGTCGTGAGTCAGCGGGGAAGATGGCGAGCGGATGATGACGGGTAGCGAGGACACGCCGGATCTCGCCCTGACGCGCTTCCGGGCCGTGAGCGAGGAAAGCCTCCGCCGGGCCGGCGAGTCGCTGTCTGGGCTGTTAGGGCACCCGGTGCGCCTCACGGTTTCGGCCATCAGCACGGTACCGGTCGGTGCCCTGCCCGACCTCACGGCCGAGGCCGTGTCCGGGCCGATGGCCGGCCTCCTGATCCGGTTCAGCGGCGGGGCCGCAGGCCAGATCGTCATCCTGTTTCCGCTGGCGACGGTCTTCCGGATGCTGGGGGTGCTCCTGAAGGGGCAGGTGCGGCTGCTGTCCCTCTCCGAGACGGAGCGGTCGGCGGTGGAGGAGGTGGGGAACATCCTGGCCTCGGCGTTTCTGAGTGGGCTCGCCGACCTGCTGGGAAAACGCCTGATGCCCTCGCCGCCCGAACTGCACGTCGACGACTTTCCCGGGCTGATCCAGCAGGTGATGGCGGATTTGGAAGGGGAAGGGTCAGAGGTCTTGGTGGTGGAAGCACTTTTCGAGGACCCGGGCCAGCGGATCGAGGGGAGATTCTACGTCCTGCCGGAGGCGGCCTCGCTGACTGCCCTGCTCCAGGCCGCCCGGGGTGACGGCGGGAGGTGACGGCATGACGCCTCCTCTCACGGTATCGCTGGCGCCGCAACTGACGACGCGCTACGAGACGCTGCGGGCGCTGCTCCGGGACCTGGGACGGGTCCTGGTCGCGTTCTCGGGCGGGGTGGACAGCAGCTTTCTCCTCGCGGTGGCCATGGAGTGCCTGGGGGAGAATGTCCTGGCCGTGACGGGCCTTTCGCCCAGCGTGCCGGCAGCCGAGCGGGACGAGGCCGGTCAACTGGCGCAGCGCCTCGGGGCGCGGCATGTGTGCATCGAGACCGCAGAACTCGACCGGCCCGGCTATGTCGCCAATGCACCGGACCGCTGCTACCACTGCAAGACGGATCTGTATGAGCGCCTCGAGGCCATGGCGCGGACGGAGGGCTACGCCTGGGTGCTGGACGGGGCCAATGTGGATGACCTGGGGGACGTCCGCCCGGGCCGCGAGGCGGCCCGCCGGCACGGCGTCCGGAGTCCCCTGGTGGAAGCGGGACTTGGGAAGGCGGACATTCGGGAGCTCTCCCGCGCCCTGGGGCTGCCGACGTGGGACAAGCCCGCCATGGCCTGCTTGGCCTCCCGGATCCCCCACGGCATCCCCGTGACCGTCGAGCGACTCGGACAGGTCGAGGCGGCCGAAGCGGCGTTGCGGGCCTTGGGGTTCCGCCAGGTGCGCGTGCGACACCACGAGGCCATCGCCCGCATCGAGCTGCCACCCGAGGAGCGCACACGCCTCCTGGACCCCGCACTGGCCGCCGAGGTCGTGCGGCAGGTCAAGGCCGCCGGCTACCAGTACGTCCTCCTGGACCTGGAAGGCTACCGCCCGGGCGGCCGCCCCAAGGCCTGATCAAGGACCGAGTGCCTCCACACCGGTCGCATGCTTTCTATCCCCACCCCAGCTTGCGGTATCCACAGGAACCTCAAAACCTGGCCCGGACACGTCAGCCACATGGGAACCTCGGCGAGGGCCGCTGGGTGTCCCCAAACCTCTCCAGCAATCTCTGCGCATTGGTGAGTGCGAAGTGTCTTTCCCGTAGGGTGGTTTCTGGTAAGCCCATCAAGCCCCCCAATGCGTTGAGGGCAATCATAGGCATCTGGTATCGGCCAGTCAAGGAACCCAAGACGTTGCGATAGATCCGCGCAATGTGGGCCCACAAGCACTTGACACTTGACGCGCGGTTGACTCATTGTTACGCGATGGTTATGCTCCGGCTCCAAGAGGGGCTAACGCATCTGCCAGCATGGTTGAAGAACCGCACACACAGGATCTGACCGCTGCCCTTCTCCGGCAGCTCGATGAAGCCCGGGAGGAATGTGTCAGGCTGCGCGAGGAGAATGCTCGCCTGCGTCGCGCGCTGAACCTTCCCGACACCTCCGAAGGCCTGAGAGTCCGCGAACCTACCCCCCAGCTCTTCCCGCCAGCCGATCCCCTTCCACAAGTCGCTGCCGGTTCTTCGACGAAGGACAAGATCGCTCTGTTCCGGAAACTCTTTCGTGGCCAAGAGGACGTGTATCCCGTCCTATGGGTCAACGAGCGAACCGGCAAGAAGGGTTACGCACCGGCCTGCAAGCCCTCGGCTGATTTCATAAGGAAAATGCAAGAGGGCGGGAAAAGGGCTGCGAAGGATTATTTGCCGTTAAACGACGAGGTCATCGCGGCCCATCTTTCAGGGGAGAAGACGATCGGTGTGTACCCGCTTCTCCGGGATGATACGTGCTGTTTCCTCGCCTGTGATTTTGATAAAGGCGGGTGGGCTTTGGATGCTCTGGAGTTTATCGCAGTTTGCGCAAGATATGGGGTCCCGCCATATCTGGAAAGGTCCAGATCTGGCAACGGGGGCCATGTCTGGATCTTCTTTTCGGCTCCGGTGCCGGCCACCTCCACGAGGCGGATGGGAGCCTTCCTGCTCCGGGAAACGATGGTTGCTCGGGCGGAAATGGATCTCTCCACTTATGATCGTTTCTTCCCTAGCCAGGATTTTCTCCCGAAGGGCGGCTTTGGAAACCTGATTGCACTACCGCTCCAGAAGAAGTGTCGAGCTCTGGGCAACACGGAATTCCTCGACCCCGACCTTCGTCCCTGGCCCGACCAATGGGCGTTTCTCAGCCAAGTGAAGCGCCTTACTCCGTCGCAAGTTGAAGCTTTCCTTGTCGGGGTCTCGGATGCGGGCGTAGCCGTCGGCCCCGGCTCAGTTGGGCTTGCGCCTAGCCCACAGCGGGAGCAGCGCCGCCCACCTCCCCGCATGGCGTGTATCCTGGGTGCGGGGATCAGCCTTGAGAAGTCCGGCCTGCCGCCGTCACTTCTCTCCACGATCAAGCACCTCGTATCTCTGCACAATCCTGTGTTCTACGAAAGGCAGAAGCTTCGGCTTTCGACCCATCGCATACCGCGTTTCATCAGGTGTTATGAAGAGGATGTGACCCACCTTCATCTGCCTCGAGGCATCCTGGCTGATCTTTCGGAGGCGGTAGAAAAGGCGGGAAGCAAGCTGGCCATCGTAGATCAGCGGAGTTCCCCGAAGCGGGTAGATATGGAGTTCAGGGGGGCGCTCACTCCTCTCCAGGAGCAGGCAGCGAGTAACTTGTTGCGTCACGAACAGGGGGTGCTGGTTGCTCCGCCAGGCACCGGGAAGACCGTCATCGGCTGCTACGTGATTGCCGCCAGAAAAGTGCCCGCCTTAGTCTTGCTGCATAGGAAACCCCTGCTTGAACAATGGCGGCTACAGCTCATAAGTCTGCTTGGGCTCTCATCGCGCGACATCGGTCAAGTCGGCTCCGGCAGGCGTAAGAGGACGGCGGTGGTTGACCTCGCAATGATCCAAAGCCTGAGGGGAATGGAGGATGCCGAGCATTTCTTCGCCGACTACGGCCTGATCGTCGTGGACGAGTGCCACCATTTGCCTGCCTTCTCATTCGAGGCGGTGGTCAAGCGCGCCTCGGTTCGATACTTCCTGGGGCTTACCGCGACACCGTACCGCAGGGATGGGCTCCAGGACATCATGACCATGCAATGTGGTCCCATTCGGTATACCATGACGATCCGTCAGGCGGGCGCGATGAGCAGACTTGCCCTCGAGCTCGTGGTTCGCGAGACAGCGTTCGCATTTCAAAGTACCGAGGGAGCATCCATCCAGCAGGTCTTTCGCGCGTTGATCAAGGACGACCGACGGACCAGCGCGATCTGCAGGGACATTCTTGAGGCCCTGGCGTCCGGCAGGCGGTGTCTGATCCTGAGCGAGAGGAAAGAACATTGCCGAGCCTTCGCGGAGCGGCTGACGGCTGACGGCCATACCCCAATTCTTTTGGAGGGGGGACTATCCAAGAGAACACGCGAGGAGCTGATGGGGGGCGTCAGGGCCGGAGCTGCTGGTAAATATGTAGGGCCGGACGGGAAAGTGCGGGCGGGGGCGCCCTTGGTTGTGATCGCCACCGGACAGTACCTTGGCGAAGGCTTCGACTGTCCCCAGATTGACACGCTATTTCTGACCTTCCCAATTTCCTTTAAGGGGAAGCTGATCCAATATGTGGGACGCGCAATGCGAACCGCTGAGGGGAAAAGCGAGGTGCGGGTATATGATTATGCCGACCTGTACGCGCCCGTGCTTAGGAAGATGCACGAAAAGAGGCTCAAGACCTACCAGCGGCTTGGATTTGCTCGGATGGAAGACCGTGCGCTATTCATCGGCGGGTAGACGAAGGGTTACGGCAGGAGGGTGATATTCAGAGGAGCTTCTTGAATTCCTCGATGGTGAGACCGGGCCATCTGTGGCGACGCTACCACCGGCCGCTAGAGGCATCAAGCCGGACACCCGCTGGAGAGAGGGACATCGTCGGCCCCGCTCCGAGCATCCCACCGGGTCGAGTTGCTATCGTGAAAGGAGCGCCAGATCGCCGATCAGGAGTCGGCGGACATTACCCACAGGAAGTTGGAAGGCGAACTCAGGCACCTCACGGGACTGACGACCCCGGTGGTGGCCACGGGGACGGCATTCGGTCACCCCTTCCGAATCCGAATGCCTGCGGAGGATGCGACGACAACGGCGCCGGGGACGGCGGCGAGGTCGAGGGTTTCCAGAGTCCGACGGGCGAGATCGAGATAGGCGCGGCTACTCTCAGGCTCCGGCCGGAAGAGCAACACCCCGGCGTGAGTGCCGGGGGGATACGCCCGGAGGTCTGCGAATCCCTTGTCTGCTGTGATGAGCCAGCGTCCCTCGGCCTGGAGCCTAGACCAAAGTTCCTCGTCCGGTAATCCCTGCCAACCTTGCCCAACAACAGTTATCGCCTCGTACCCTTTCTCAGCAAGAAGATCTGCGGTTTGATGGGGCAAATCCTCGTCGATTTTGACGCGGACGGGCTGAATCACCTGGCCGCCTTCAGGGGTAGGAAATCAGCCCGAGTGACAGCCTCAGCGGCAAAGCGGAGGGCGTTCGCGGACATCCTCCTCTGTGAGCGACGGATACGCAGCGAGCACGTCTGCCAGAGTATCGCCATCGGCAATGCTGCCGATGATGACGCTCACGGGCACACGGGTTCCCCTGATGCAAGGATCTCCGTGGTGTATCGCCGGATCGAGCAAGATCCGGTCCCGCCAGTCGGCTTCCCCCATGTTTATCCTTCCTTTCATCCGGAAGTTGTTCCGTGGGAAGAAGAATCGCTGCACAAAATCCCTGACGCACTCAACCTATCAATGGGACCGCATCGTGTCAACCGAATAGACACTTGTGAGCATTGGAGGAGGCTCCGAACAGACCCCGGAGGGAGACTCCCCGCCATCGGATGAGCGGATCGCCAGCCGAGAATGCCGCCGACCGAAGAGAAGCTGATGCGGCCAACCACAGCCTCATCCGAATCACCTCCCCCCGGAGGGCCGTTGTGGCCTCGGGGGTCCGCGAGGAGCAGGCAGACCCCGGCGAGCGCGATCCATGAGGGAACGCGATGAGCAAGTTGACGGAGGCAAGAACGAAGTACAAATTGCCTAAGTTCGGATCCTCTAACTAAAGCGGCGCGCCGCTGGGCGGGCTTGGGACAACCCCAGCCGATCGGGGGGCACCGGTTCGGCATCGTGAGGGACGCCAGCCGCGACCATGCAGGAGGGATAGTCCCCGCGGAAGAGGCGTCAGTTGGCCTGCTCGAGATAGTCGATGAGGTCCCGGCGGTCGTCGGGGTCCGGCAGGCCCAGCATGATCATCGTCGTGCCGGGGACCATGCCTTGCGGATCGGCGAGGAATGCGTCGAGGGTCCCTCGCGTCCACACGAGCCCACGCGAGGTGCCGGCCTCGATCATGGCGGGGGGAACTCGAACCTCGGCAAGGTTCCCGCACGCCGGCCGAGCACGCCGCGCAGGTTCGGCCCGGGAAGAGTGTCCTCGCCGGCGATCACGGAGTGGCAGGCGTAGCAGCGTTGGAACACGCGCTCGCCCCGCAGGGGGTCGGGACGCGACCCGGGCAGGGGCGCCAGGAGCAGGGCGAGAACGACGGGGAGCAGCCCGGCCGGCCCCGTCACTTCACGCGATAGACGACGAGCCGATCGGTGCCGGACTCCGGCGCCCAGACCTCGCCCGGCCGGCCGAGGATCTGGCGCACGTTGGCCCCGGGGCGGTCGCTCGGAAAGGCCTCGAACTTCTCAGTCTGGGGGTCGAAGCGGACCATGGCGTTGGCCCCCCAGTCGCTCACCCACACCATGTCCTTGTCGTCGACATAGACGGCGTAGGCGCGTGGGCGCTCGCCGGGTAGCTTCCAGGTCCGCCAGCTCCCGGTCCGAGGGTCGAAGCGGCTGACGTTCCCGGAGTTCCATTCGCTGACCCAGACCCGGCCGTGGGAGTCCGACCACACGCGCCGCGCGCCTTGGTTCTTGGTCGGCGGCTCGATGACGGTGGCAGCGCCGGTGTCGAGGTCCACGCGAGCGATGTGGCTTCCCGCCAGGGAGGCGTAATAGACGGCGCCGTCCGGCGTGGTCGCGATACCGTAGGGACCGCGGCCGCGAGGCGCGTCCCAGACCTGCATGTCCCCGGTCTTCGGGTCGAGGCGGCCGTAGACGCCGTTCTGGCCGGTGAACCAGATGCGGCCGCGCCTGTCGAAGGTGGGGGTGTTGAGGTTCACGTAGCCGCGCGCTTCGGGCAGCGGCCACCGCTTGACCCCTCGCGTCTGCGGATCAACGCGAGCGATGGCGTTGGTCCCGCCCTCGGTGATCCACGGCGCGCCGTCGGGCCCGATAATCACGCCGTGCGGGGCCGCCCCCGGGCCGAGGGGGATGAGATCCGCCTTCCCGGTTCCTGGGTCGAGGCGACCGAGTTGGCCAGTCCGCTGCGCCGTGTACCACGCGATGCCATCGGCGCCGACGGCGACGTCGTGGGGGGAGCCCCCGCCGGCGGGCAGGGCGTAGACCTGAACAGTGACTTGGGCCCGCGCGACAGGCGGGGCCAGGATTAGGGCGACGACCAACGCGAGCAGCCAGCGGCGCATGACGGTGTCCCCTCCTCATTCGTTCCGAGACGGGATCGGACTCAGACGAACCCAGTGGGACGGTGAGGGCCGGGCTCGAACGCCTCTGCGGGCTGGAAAATCCTGAGACTGCCGCGACGGTCGGGCCGGCGAAGACCCGCGAGAAATGCTGTTTGCGGCGACGCTAGCAGTGCAAGTGAGGCATGTCAAGCGGCGTGTGGTGAGAGTGTGGGGTGAGAGTTGGCCCGGACCGAACGGCGCCGGGAAAGCTTCCGAGCCCGACCACTTGCAGTGAACGGAAGAATCGCGGGAAGACGCCCCCTCTCTGGCCTCGGGGCGGCCAGAGAGGGGCGAGGTGGACAGTCCCTGGGACTGAGGTACTGCGCTGACTGAGGCAAACCGGCTACCGGGCGCCGGCCTTCAGCTCCTCCAGGAGCTTCAGCATGGTCTCGTGGACGCCGGCGCCGGTCTCCTCGGCCTCGAAGCGCTCGAATGCCTTCTCCAGATACGCCTGGTCCTCCGGGCTCAGAACGTTGTCGGCCATGGGGAACAGGATGGTGTTCTCCTTGTCGATGTGGGCCCGCAGGAGTTGGATGAAGCCTCGCCCGTTTTCGATCATGCGCCGGACTGTAGCGCCATCCGGGGCTGGGCTGGCCGCGGCCTCGGCGATCCCGCGGACGAAGGCGCGACCGACGTCATGCTCGTGAAGCATGACCGCGATGGGGCCGGCCTCTCGAGGGAAGCCCCGCTCCACCATGGTCTTGAACAGCAGGTGCTCCTCCTTCCCGTGATGGCACTTGTCGGCGAAGGTCCGGAGGAACTCCACCGCCTTCTGGAAGTAGGCCGGATCCGCGGGGGCACCGCTCTCCACCTGGGCGATCTTGCGCTCCAGGGCATCCAGGGCCTGGAGGATCAGGGTGTGCTCCTCCATCAGGACCTGGGTCGGCGGCCCGCCGTGTCCATGACCGACACCGGCACCCTGGCCGGTACCGGCGTGCCCGCAGCAGCCCAGCGCCTCGGCGGGCTGTTGCGCGGCCGATGCCGGGGCGATCCGGCGAATCTCCACCTTCCAGACTTCAGGGCCGCTCTCCAAAGAGCGCCACTCGAACTGTCCGGTCCGCTCCGCGGCGAACTGGTAGTAGAGGGGCTTGGGATCGTGGTCGTTCACCAGGAGCATGGCCTCACCGGCCTTCAGGCCCTCGAACGTGCGAAAGATGGTGGGGTGCTTCTGGGGAATGGGCAGGATCCGGGCATCCACGGTCGCTGTGTACATCGGTGCCATGAATCGTTCCTCCTTTGCAAGATCAGGGATTCGGGTTCGCGAATGATCAACTCCGGAATAGCCTCATGAGCGGGAGGTCTTTGTCGCTGGTGAGCGTCGGCCTCAGAATCCCGGTGCCCCCCGTCCCGTCCCCGCCAGGGCCTGCCGGCCTTCCGGGGAAATCATCCCGGGATTCCAGCGAGGCTCCCAGACGACTTCAACGCTTGCCGCGGTGACCCCGGCCAGCGCGCGGATGACCCGCTCCACCGCCTGGACGAAGCTCCCATGCATCGGGCAGCCCCGTGTGGTGAGGGTCATCTGAATGGAGACCTCCCCGCCCTGGATCTGCACGTCGTAAATCAGGCCCAGGTCCACGATGTTGATTTCCAGCTCCGGATCGATGATCTTCCGTAGCGCGTTGTAGATCCGCTCCTCGGTGACAGGTGGTGCGCCTATCTGGGTCATGGTGTCTCCCTCTTACCTTTCATCGCGCTGCAACTTCCCCCCCCCGCCTTGGGCGGGGGGGTTTCACGCTACGCGGTTGACCCTCCCCGCGGATGAACCGCGGGGCTTCACATTTCGGACGCCTGGGCCTCGGAGAGCGGTGTCAGACGTGGTATCAGGTGCCGGTAGATCCGAACCAGCCCCACGCCGAAGCTCAGGCCCGCCAGACTCAACGCGATTGTGCCCGTCTGGATGCCCACGGAAGATTCCAGGATCAAACCCCCCACGGTGATCACGATTCCCATGTGAAGCAGCCAGAACCCCACCCGGGGCACTGCCTCGCCCAGGAACTGCGTCGCGGGCGGGACGGGGCGCAGTCCAACGAGGTCGCTGTACCGGTGGTGCCACACCAGGATAGGGATGATCTTGTACATCATGCCGATGATCATGACCGACACCCACCCCAACAGCGCGAGGACCCCATACCCGAAAGCCAGGCGGGCGCCGAATTCATCGCTGGGCACCCAGCCCGTGGCAAGCCAGATTCCCAGGATCGTCACGATCAGCAGGTAGATTAGGGCGCTCAGGGCATGCCGGAGCCCCCAGTCCAGGCGGGGACGCCGGCGTGTCCGCAAGACCTCCCGGATCTTCCAGAGGAACAGGCCGATCGCCAGGGCGATGAGGAGTACGAACGGCATTGCCCACGCGCTCTGGAGCAGGAGGGACCAAAACAATCCGATGAGCCCGACATTCAGCCCCCAGAACTGCCAGCGGGTCAGCCGCTCCTCTCCAAGCTCGCTCAGGCTGAACATGGGGATCAGCTTGTAGCCGGCGCCGAAGATCATCATGGTGATCCAGCCGATCCCGGCCAGGTGGGCATGGGCGTGGATCGTGCGCAGGACCTGCCCGCCGAGGAAATCGAAGATCTTGTCCAGGGCCATGAGGTTCCCCAGGACGGCGGTCGCGGCGAGGTAGACCAGCGCCGCCGCGACGTGCATGGCGATGACGTCCCAGCGTTCGAGCCGCCACAACGTGCGCCCCATGTTGATGAGAAAGAGCATCACGGCGATCAGGACGAGGGTCGCCCCAGAGGCCATGCCAAAGTGCCGGCCGATCCAGAAATGCCCCACCATCGCCGAGATCCCGATGAGCATGAGCCAGAACTGCCAGCGCGCCATCCGCTCGCTGTAGAGCGTGGTCTCCAGCGCCACCGGGACGAGCTGGAACGACGCGCCCATGATGGTCATCGTGATCCAGCCCAGGGTCAGCAGGTGCGTGAAGGCAAGGTCGTGCCCCTGGTAGTAGAAGTCCAAGAAGTCGCTCACGCGAAATGGTGCCCAGAAGAGCGCCGTCAGGAATGCGGCCTGTGCCACGATGAAGTACCGGAGCGGCACCCAGAGCGATGGCTGCCGGGCCGGCGTGCTATTTCCAGATGCGGGTCTCGAACCAGCCATGCGCCGTTTCCTCGGTGGCGAATTTGAAGCCGCGGTCCTCGAGTTTGGGGTAGAGCAGCATGGGGCGCCGATCCGTCATCGCGAGGAGCTGCCGTCCTGCCTCGATCTTTGGCAACGCCTCCAGGATGCGGGCCATCGGTTGGGGCGGCTCCAGCCCGCGGGCATCTACGACGAGAGGCGTCTCGGTGCCGGCCGGGGCAGCCGGCGATGTCGAAGAGCTCGAAGCCCTCCCGAGGGGTCGTGCGGGCCGATAGAACGTCACCCACCATTCTTCGGGGCCCCGGCGCTCGGTCCAGTGGGCGAAGCCGCGCTGCTGCAGGACGTCGTACAGGGGCGCCGGCTCGAAGATGTTGCAGAGCTGGAGCACCTGGTTTCTTTTCAGGGCTCCCACGGCCTGCATGATCCGGTGATACGGCTCTTCCCCGGCGCGAACCTGCTCCCGCACGTCCAGGACAACGCGCCGATCGTGGAGCAGTCCCCGAAGTTCCTGGGGCATCGGTGTGCTCGGTGGCTCCGGGGCGGGGCCCGTCTCTGCCAGTTCGGTCGGAAGGGGTTCCCCGATGGCCCGGTAGATCTCCCGCAGCATTTCCCTGGGGTCCACCTGGGCGGTTCGGGCGGCCTTCCCGATGGTGACCAGGGGCGTCACCAGCTTCCGCAGGGCCGGACGCCGTAGGAGTTCAAAGTGCTTGTTGAACCGGGCCAAGACCTCGATCATGTCGGGGTAGGCCTTCAGCAGGTCGGACACCTTCGTGTCCAGAGTGGGTCGGAGGCCCGCTCCGGCGCCGGCTGCCTTACTCACCGTCATGGCTGCTCGTTCCCCTCCATTGCTGCCGTTTGGTTGCCGAGCACGTCTTTCCCGAACCGTCCTGGATGACGGGAGGTCGCCTGGATGGACGGCTGGGGGATCATGCAGCGACCACGACCTCGAACGGACACGCGATCGCGCCGACGGCGCACACCGCCTCGCAATCGGTGCAGTAGTCGCAGTCCTCGGGGCTCACGAGCACCGCAATCCGGTCCTGGATGGCCAGGGCACTCGCGTGGCAGACATCCACGCAGTCCCCGCATCCGGTACACGCGGCCCGATCGATCCTCGGGAGAACCAGGGTTGCATCCATGGGTGCTCTCTCCACTCGGGCGCGGCCTCCAGCGTCGCCCGCAGGATACGCCAGGCGGTCCCGGGAGTCTGCGACTTTAGTCTCGCCAAGGTGCAGAAAGGTTTACACGCAGGAATGGAAATGAATAATGCAAAAATCATAGCATTTTCAATAGGATAAATATGCTCTTTATGATAATGGATGAGCTTTTCTGATTCGCCAATAGGCCCGATGGATTGTCTGGATCGGGGCAGGTGAGAGGAATGTGGGCAGAGGGCGATGATACTAGAGCATTCGGGTGAGCGCGGCCTTGCTCAGGATGACGACCCGGTGCCGCGAGAGCTTGATGGCCCCCTCCTTCTCCAGGGCCTTGAAGGCCCGGCCGATCATCTCGCGGGCGGTGCCGACGACGTTCGCAAACTCCTGCTGGGTGAACTGTTGCTTCAGGCGAAGGGTACCGTGTCCATCGTCCTCGGCCATCTCCAAAAGGAGCTTGGCCACCCGGCTGGTCACGCTTCGAAACGACAGGTCTTCAACCTTCTGCGTGAAGAAGCGGAGCTTTCGCGCAAACACCTTGAGAAAGCCGATGGCGACCGCCGGGTGTTCCTCCACCAGACGCCGCATGTCCGCCCGCCGGATCCCCCAGAGTACCGCCGGTTCCAGGGCCTGGGCGTTGGCCGGATTGGTCCCCTCGTCGAACACCGGAACCTCGTTGAAGCACTCCCCAGGTCCCATGATCCGAAGGACCTGCTCGCGGCCGTCGGGGGACACCTTGAAAATCTTCACCTGGCCGGACCGGAGACCGTACATCGCCTGGGCGGGCTCCCCCTCGGTGAACAGGATCTGGCCCTTCTGCAGCCGCACTTCGAACACACTCGTCCGGATGCGGTCGAGCACGCCTGCCTCGAGGTCCTGGAAATACGGAATGGCTTTCAGTTGCTCTGGCAACATGGCCATCTCTGGATGGACGAACCACAGGAGATCACGACTGCCATATTCTAGTCAGGATGGGCAGGACAGGTCAATCGCTCATGCTGAGGCGTGAGATGCGGGCGAGGTTGGCTGACGGCCGAGAGGGGTTTCGCTTCGGGCCGCGCGGGACGGGCACCCTCGGGGGACCGCACATGGCGCGGGGACCCCGTGAGAACAAGCGGAACATGGGGCGGCCGGACGAGGCCGCTCGGCGGAATCACGGAATCCGGCCGTGGCCCGCGGGTTCAACCAGGCTGTTGGCCCAAGGCCGATCAAGCCGTTGGCGGCGACGGAGCCCCCGGCGCAGTCGCCGAATGGCCCTACAGCGAGCGCAGGAAGTTCAAGAGATCCTGCTTCTGCGGCTCGCTGAGGTCGTTGAGTCGGTCGATGACGGCGTTGGCCTCGGACGCCGGGAACCTGAGACTGGGCCCGCTCTTGTGGGCCAGGATCGCCTCCAGCAGGTCGGCCGTGCGTCCGTCGTGGAGGAAGAAGATCCGCTGGCCGAGCCCCCAGAGCGGCGCCGTCCGAAACTCGTCCGGACCGGCCTCCCCCTGGATGATGTCGTCGGCGAGCCGGGGCCCCATGCCGTGCACCAGCAGGTCCGAGTACAGGTTCACGGGCTGATTGCTCAGCGCGGCCACGGACGCCTCACCTGTGGTGAGCGTCGGCGTATGGCAGAGCGCGCAGCCGATGCTCTGGAAGAGGGCGCGGCCGTTCTCGATGGAGCTGGTACCGCCCGGTAGCGTGAGCGACGGGGTCGGCGGGGCCAGAAACCGCATGAAAAACGCGAACTTCTCAATGGCGCTGAGGACGTCGGCAGCAGTCGCGCCCTCGGGGTTGGTGACGTTATTTGGCGTGGGCGCCAACTGGCAGGCCGCTGTTTCGTCGCGCTCGGTCTGGAACAGCTCGTTGGTGATGCCCATCTCGACGTTGTACGCCTCGCCCGAGAAGAGCAGTAGGGACTTGTTCTGCGCCTTCCACCCGAAGCGCGTGATGGTCCCATCATTGCCCGTGCGGTTCGTGTCACCAATCACGCGGATACGGTTCGGCCGGCCGAAGATCCCGAGTGCCGCTTTCCGGTTCTCCTGCGCGGCGGCATTACTCCGGATCACGTTGTCGGGGATCTGCTCGATCAGGCCGGCGCCAAAGGTCGGGGTGGGGATGCGGAATACCAGGTTGTCCTTCCGCGCCTGGAGCAGGAAATTCTCCTGCCGGATGTCGCACCCGCTGGCATCGCCACTCTCGTCAACGCGGCCACTGATGACGAACAGGGCGTGCACGCCACCATCGCGTGTCCCATCGGGGTTGTACTGCAACCGGGCCTCCCGTACGGGCCCGTCGGCCGTCACAAAAAAAGGGACACGGTTGTTGGCACCGAAATCGGTCGCCACGGCGACCTGGGGATTCACGGGCGGGCTGGTTCCCCCGGATGCGGGCTGGAGGTGACACCCGACGCAACTGTCCAGATTGAAGCGGGGCCCAAGCCCCTCCCCCAGGCCATCGGCCTCCTCGAACTCGTCCTTGCCAGCATTGAACAGGGCCAACTGCGACTCCGTCAGCCCGGGCAGCGGGTCCCCGGCGCCCGCGGAGCCGTCCCGGAGTCCGGGGTCACTGGCGCGGAAATCGGCGCCCGGAGCACCCAGCAGAGTTACGAGCAGGATGGACAGCGCCGCCATTACCACCGGTGTTCTGCTCATGTTCCCCTCCTTGGTTCGCCTCCTGACCGTCACCGGCCCTTCAGGAAGCGCAACTCGCGTGAGGGGACCGTACCACCGCTCGCGCAGGGCCGTCTATTATGCGTGTGGAGGTTTTTTCTTATACGTTGGTATGGGAGGACTACTTCTGTATGGCAGGGATTCCCAACTTGCCGGCCATCCTGACAAGCTCGGGAAGTGATCTGGCCCGCATCTTTCGCATGAGTTGGCCCCGATGGACCTTGATGGTGACTTCGCTTGTGCCCAGTTCCGCCGCGATCTGCTTGTTCACCAGTCCGGCGACCACATGTCCCATGACCTGCCGCTGGCGGGGGGTCAGCGAGTCGAGCCTTTGCCCCAGTTCTACCCTCTCTGCCCGCTCCTGTCGCGCTGTCCGGTCCCGCTCGATCGCCTGTCGGATCGCGTCCAGCAGGTCCTGGTTGCGGAAGGGCTTGGTCAGAAACTCGAACGCCCCCGCCTTCATCGCCCACACCGACATCGGAATGTCGGCGTGACCGCTGATGAAAATGATCGGAAGCTCGATCGCCGCCTTGGACAGTTCGCGCTGGAGGTCGAGACCGCTCAATCCGGGCAACCGGACGTCGAGCACGAGGCAGCCGGGCGCATCCGGGAGATGGCTGTTCAGGAACTCCTGGGCTGAGCCGAAGGTCTTGGCGCGGAGCCCCACCGACTGGATGAGACCGTGCAGGGCTTCGCGGATCGAGGGGTCGTCATCCACCACGAAGACGGTTGTGTCTCGCTCGCTCATGCAGCGCTCTCACCAGTGATGGGCAGCCCATCCCCATTCCCCCGGACACCATCGGAATCAAGAAGTCCCCCTGCCCCCAAGGCTCTTTCCGTTTCACTCTTGGTGATCAGGAGCTTGTTGGCGCACTGGGCGCTGCAATCCGCCTGTGGCGGATGGCGTTGGTACCGGCAGTTCAGGGTCTGGACTGTCTGGGCTCATTTGACGGCCTGAAACTTCTCGGATCCGAGCCTACAGTCGTGGAGCAGTCGTCGGGCCAATTCGTTTAATTGGAGCAATGTCTGTGCCACCTCGAGAAAAGGTGATGCAGCGCGAGGGAACTCACCGAATTCCCTAGCACTCACTTTCTATTGGGCAGAGGACGGGTAGGCTCGGGAGACTCGTTGGGGGAGACGTCTGTGTAAGAAAGGCGCACTGCCCAGGATAACTCTTACATGGTGGGAGGGCCTTGCATCCCCGGCCGATTCCCCACCTTCAACCGATTCGGATTACCACGAGGCCTTAGTATTACTAGGTTAAGTAAGCCTTGACAGGGGCATCCGCGTGGCGTAGCATGG
>CAZNWB010000032.1:0-30734 GCA_964576535.1 uncultured bacterium
GAGGATGGGTCTTTGCCTTCATCCCAGCGCCTCCAGCAGAACCTCAGTGAAGTTGGGGGCTCTGTTATTCCCGCCCACAGCGCGGAACGTACCAGTGCTGGACCGATGGTGTCAAGGTCAACTGTGCAATCGGAGTTCAGAATGGCCGAGGGCCAAGAAGAAAATGCGGAATGTGGAATGCGGCGCGCGGAGTCTGATGGATCGCCTGCCGTCATTCCACATTCCGAATTCGGGCACCCTCTGGGTGTCCCGCATTCGGGAGAGTCATGTGCCACCGGGGTGGCGTCAGACGAGGCCCCAGGCCTTCCAGGGCGCGTTCGGGCGGATGATGGTCTTGCTGTGAGGGGGCCGGGCGACCTAGAACATTCCGCACACCTGGAGGAGCCCGGCCCCACCGCGCCGGAGGCTAGTGGCCGGCCGGTTCATTCCACTCCGGCAGCAGGACGATGCAGTTGGGGTTGAGGCCCTGGTTCTTTAGGGTGTCCATGCTGGCGACGACCTGCTGCGTCCTCAGGTCAATCACGGTGATGGAGCCGTCGCTCATCCCTGGCAGGTTCAGCAGGGAGTTTTGCACAAACGCATATTGCCCGTCCCTGGTGAAGGCGACGTGGTGGGCACCGGCGGCCGCGGGCAGGGTCTTCAGAAGCCTGGGCTTTGACGGGTCCCCGCTGATATCAAAGATGTGGAACTTCCCCGGCTTGGCCGTTGTGACGAAGAGCCGGTCCGCCTCCTTGTTGAAGTACACCTCCAGCGGCACCCCGGCCTCGTGGGGTGCGAAGTCGAAAGCCCGCCGGATGTCGAAGTCTTTTCTGGCCGGGCTCCAGACCGCGACCGATAGCGTCCCGCCGTACATGTTGGTGATGTAGGCCACCGGAGGGTTGGCTCGCGGCACGAAGACGATCTCCACCGGCGCATCCCCGGCGGGCGAGGGCTTGTCCGTGACCTTGTGGGTGGACAGGACCTTCCCGGTGCTGGCCTCGATCACGGCGATGATCTCCCCGGGATCACCGAGGTCGGAGGCGCGCACCGTGCTGGTTGTCAGGATCCGGTCGATCCCGTCGTGGATGGCAATGCCGTGGGGATACTTCGGCACGTCGATGACCCGGGTCACCCGATCACTTGCCGCGTCGCCGACGATCACCTTGTTGGAACCCATGCAGGTGAGGTACCAGGTCTTGCCGTTCTCGGAGAAGACCACGTCCTCACCGACCACGCACTCGGGCACTTGGATCGCCTTCAGCCGGTAGGGAAAGCGGGTCATGTCCATCACATGGAGAATGCTTTTTCCGAGGGCGGTGACGTAGGCCTTGCGCTGGTCGTGGGTGTAGAAGATGTGGTGAGCCACGAGATCCGGGGGCAGGGGGATGTCCGCCAGGAGCTTGCCGAAGCTCGGGGACTTGGGATCGACGTCAATGATTGCGATCCCTTCCTTCCGGACGATCTGCTCGGGCTTAGTCTCGTAGTTGAGCATGGCCAGTATCTCCGCCCCCGCGGTTCCGGCGGAGAGGATGAGAATCAGCGAAGCGAGTACGAGCCATCGGCGAACCTGTTTCATGACAAACCTCCTTGGAGCCCCCTGCATGCGAGGGCGAGCGTGCCGACGCCGTGAACCGATGTGAAATTGCAAAGCGACGCGGGGGCCTCATCGCCCCCGTCGGCCAGCAGGGAGGAGCAATTGAGACTAATAAGAGCGACCTGGACTAAATTACCTCCTTAGCTGGTGGACGTCAAGCGGGTGGGAGGATGGGGGCAAGGAAAATCCGGACCGGGCGGCAGCGATTGACCGGTTGTCCGTTGTCGGTTTGAAATTTTTCATTGGCTTCGCGTCAGGCGAGGCCCCAGGCTTTCCACATCGCGTTGGGGCGGACGATGGTCTGGTCGCGGCGCGGTCCGGTGGAGACGAGCGTGAAGGGGACCCCTACCAGGGTCTCGAGATACTGGAGGTAGGCGCGGCAGGCCGCGGGCAACTTCGCTTCATCCAGCGTGCCGACCGTGCTCTGCTGCCAGCCAGGGCGGGCCTCGTATACCGGCTGGCATTCGGCCAGGATGTCCGTCTCGTTCGGGAACTCGGTCAGCACCTGGCCGCGGTACCGATACCCCGTGCATACCAGGATGGGATCCAGCTCGTCCAGGACGTCCAGCTTCATCAAGGCCACGGCATCCAGTCCGTTGACCCGAGCGGCATAGCGGGCACCCACGGCGTCGAACCAGCCTGTCCGGCGGGGCCGGCCCGTGGTGGCGCCGAACTCCTGCCCGCGGGTCCGGATGTGCTCGCCGGTGGCGTCGGTGAGTTCCGTGGGGAAGGGTCCTTCGCCGACGCGGGTCGCGTACGCCTTGCACACTCCCAGGACGCCGTCAATGCGCTTCGGACTCACGCCGGTTCCCGTGCAGGCCCCGCCGGCAGTCGCGCTGGAGGACGTGACGTACGGATAGGTGCCCAGGTCCACGTCCAGGAGAGTGCCCTGAGCCCCCTCGAACAGTACACGCTTCCCCTCTCGAATCAGGCGGTCCAGGATCTGGGCCGAATCCACCAGGAAGCCGCGGATCCTCTCGTAGTGCTTCACGTGCTCAGCACAGATCCTGTCCGCGTCCAGCGCCGCCAGGGCCTGGTTGTCCGGGAACTGGGTACGCTTCTCCGCGAGGTTCTGCTGCAAACGCTCCTTGAACAGGGCCGGGCTGTGTAGGTCACCAATCCGGATCCCGACCCGGGCCATCTTATCGACGTACGCCGGGCCGATCCCCCGCCCCGTGGTGCCGATCTTCTTGGCGGCGCGCTCTTCGTGGGCCACGTCCAGGATCTTGTGGTAGGGCAGGACCAGGTGGGCGCGGCGGCTGATGAAGAAGTGATCCTCGAACCGGACCTGCAGCCGCTCGAGCTGGTCCATCTCGTGGATCAGCTCGCCGAGGTCAATGACGACGCCGTTGCCCAGGACGCAGATCTTCCCCTTCCGCAGGATGCCGGACGGCACCAGGTGCAGGACGACCTTCTCCTCGCCCACGACGACGGTGTGGCCGGCGTTGTTGCCCCCCTGGTATCGGGCGACGACGTCGAAGCGCTCGCTCAGGATGTCAACGATCTTCCCTTTGCCCTCGTCGCCCCACTGTGCTCCGACGACGATAATGTTAGCCATGTTGGCTCCTGGCTATCCACTGTCTACTCGGCGGGGTTCATCTGCTCCGTGGGCCGCCTCGGGTGGCCTTTGCCCTCGTCGCCCCACTGCGCCCCAACAACGATGATGTTCGCCATCTTGGCTCCAGGCTCCTACCGGGGTAAGGCACCGACAGGGACAGCGACAGGGGAACCTGGCTCCTCGCTCATGGCAGCCCAAGAATAGCACCGATTGACCAGGGCCGCCATCAGCCTGGCCATGGGGAATCATCCTGTGCGATAGCCCGCACGAAGACTTCCAGAGGCAGGGTGTGTTTCGCCCCTGTGGCGAAATCGTGGATCAGGACGGTGTCCGGCGGCTGCTCCGCCGAACCCAGGATCACTGCCCGCTTGATTGCGGATTGCCTGGCGTAGTCCAGGGAGCCGGCCAGGTCCCGCTTGATGATGTCGCGGGCCACGGCGACGCCGCGGTCGCGCAAGAGCCGGGCCAGGCGATGCGCGGCCTGCTTGTCGGGGCTGAAGTCGATCAGGAGGACGTCCGGCCCGAACACCTGGGGCAGCGCCTGGGCGGCCGTCAGGGCGGCGATGACCCGCTCCAGGTCGAAGGTGAAGCCGGTGGCGGCGCACGGGTACCCGAACTGGCCGATCAGGTGATCGTAGCGGCCGCCGCTGGCGAGCTGGTACCCCAGTCCCCGGGAGAAGGCGCCGAAGACGACGCCGCTGTAGTATTCGAAGTCGTAGGTCTCCGCCAGGTCCAGGATCACGTGCGCCGCCAGGCCGTAATTCTCCAGGATCTTCACCACCTCGGCCAGGTTGGCCAGGGCGGCTCGGGAGGCTGGCGGAAAGGCGAGCCGTCCAGCCTGGTCCAGGATTTCCCGGCCGCCGTAGAGCCGGGGGAGCGCCAGGATGGCGTCCTTCAGCCCGGGATCGGCCGGAACGTCCCGGAGCAGCAGCTCGAGTTCCCGCGGGTCCTTGCGCCGGATGGCAGAGACGAGGCGGGGGCGCACCTCCGCTGTCGGCTGAAGCGCGTTCAGGAGGCCCCGCACCACCTCGACCTGGCCCACATCGATCTGGAAGGCATCCAGCCCCACGGCCTGACACCCCTCCACCGCCATGGCGATCATCTCGGCGTCCGCCTCGGGGAGCTCCAGGCCGATCAGCTCGACCCCGACCTGCTCGAACTCGCGCTGGCGCCCAGCCCGGGATTCGTGGTACCGGAACACGGTTGCCGCGTAGGCCAGGCGGAGGGGCAGGGGGGTCTGCCGCAGGGTCGTCGCCACCAGGCGCGCCACCTGGGGGGTGATGTCCACTCGCAGGGCCAACAGGCGCCCGGTCTGCCGGTCCACGAACTTGAAGATCTGGTCGCCGGCGTCCTCGGCCGTCGGCTGCTCGAAGACCTCCAGGTACTCGAAGGTGGGGGTGATGATCTCGCGGAAGCCCCAGCGGTGGAAGACGGAGAGAAGCTTGGCCTCCACCGCCCGGCGCTGGGCGGTCTCCTCGGGCGTGAAGACCCGGACACCTTTGGGAATCGCGCTGCGGGGAATCATCCGTCAGCCATCAGCCGTCACCCATCAAACATCAGCGATTGGCATCCCGCGGGCGAGCCGCCTCCGAAGAAAGCTGATCGCTGACTGCTGAAAGCTGAAGGCTGTTTCCAGGTTACACGTGGACGAGCTTGGCGTAGACGATGTTGGGGATGTGCCGGATCTCCTCCAGCACCGGCCCCGGGATCGGATCGTCCACGTTCACGATCGAGACGGCGCGACCGCCCCGCCGCTCACGCCCGAGCTGCATCCCGGCAATGTTCACGTGGTACTGGCCGAGCATCGTTCCGATCCGGCCGATGACCCCCGGCACATCCAGGTTGGAGAAGACCAGCATGTAGCCTTCCAGGTGGGCCTCCAGCCGGAAGCCGTCGATGTCCACCACCCGCGGGTCCTGGCGGGAGAAAAGGGTCCCCGCCGTCGCGGTCTTTCCGCGATCCGTCTGCAACTGGATCGTGATCAGGCTGGCAAAGTCGGTCGGCTCGGTGGACTTGGTCTCCACCACCCGAACGCCGCGCCCCTTGGCGATGGTCATGGCGTTCACCATGTTCACGCTGTCGTGGATGGGGTCCAGGATCCCCTTCACCGTGGCCACCGTCAGCGGGATGCAGTCCAACGAAGCGATCTCGCCGCGGTATTCCAGATGGATCTCGGCCAGGCGCCCCTCGGACAGCTGGGAGGTGAGGCGTCCCAGCTTCTCCCCCAGCGTGAGGTAGGGCTGCAGGACGCGCAGCACTTCCAGGGGGACCGAGGGCGCGTTCACCGCGTTCCGGATGATGCCCTTCTGCAGGTAGTCGATCACCTGCTGCGCGATCTCGACCGCCACGGCCTCCTGCGCCTCTTCGCTGGCGGCCGCGAGGTGCGGCGTGGAGATGAAGTTCGGGAGGCCGAACAGGGGGCTGTCGGTGATGGGCTCCTGGGCAAAGACGTCCAGGGCGGCCCCCGCCACCTTTCCGCTCTTCAGGGCCTCACACAGATCGGCCTCGTTCACGATACCGCCGCGGGCGCAGTTGACGATCCGGACGCCGTCCTTCATCCGGGCGATGGTGGCGGCGTTGATGAGGTCCTTCGTCTCCTCCGTGAGGGGGGTGTGGAGGGTGAGGAAATCGGATTGCCGGTACAGCTCCGCCGGCTCCACCAGCTCCACTCCCAGGGCCTGGGCCGCCTCGGCCGTGATGAAGGGGTCATAGGCCAGGACCCGCAGGTTGAAGGCCTTGGCCCGCTTGGCCACCTCGCTGCCGATGCGGCCGAGGCCGATGATGCCCAGGACCTTGTTCGACAGCTCCACGCTGAGGAACTTGCCCTTCTCCCACTTGCCGCCCTTCATTGAGGCGGTGGCCTGGGGGATCTGCTTGGCCAGGCTGAGGAGCATGGAGACCGTGTGCTCCGCAGCGCTGATGGTGTTGCCCCCCGGGGTGTTCATCACGACCACGCCGCGGGCCGTGGCCGCCTCGAGGTCCACGTTGTCCACGCCCACCCCGGCGCGCCCCACCACCTTGAGTCGCGGCGCGGCCGCCAGCACATCCGGCGTGACCTTGGTGGCGCTCCGCACGATCAAGGCATCCATGTCCCGGAGGAGGGTCTTCAACTCCTCCGGGGCAAGCTTGCTCCGGACCTCGACCTCGACCCCGGGGGCCTGTCGGAGCAGGTCCACGCCCCGCTGGGAGAGGTTGTCGGTCACGAGGACCCGAACCCGGGAAGCGGGCAGGTCGAATTGGCTGGTCATGGCCTTCTCCACTGTACCGGCCTGCGGCCGTGGACTACTTTTGCAGGATCTGCTGGGCCGCCCGGACGCCCTCGCCCAGTTTCACCGGATACCCCAGGTCGGCCAGCACCAGCTCCAGGGTTCCCAGGGCGACGAGGACGTCGGAGTTGTCCGCGTAGCCCATGTGGGCGATCCGAAAGATCTTCCCCTTCATGCTGCCCTGGCCCCCGGCGATGGTGATCCCCCGCTTTCGGTAGCCCTTGACGATGGCGCCACTCTCGATACCCGCGGGCGCCTTGACGGCCGTGCAGGCGCAGCCGGGATGCTCGGCGAACAGCTCCAGACCCAGGGCCTGGACGCCGGCCCGCGTGGCCCGGGCCAGGCGATCGTGCCGGGCGAAGACGTTGGGCAGACCCTCTGCCAGGATCAGGCGCAAGGCCTCGCGCAACCCCACGACCAGGGAGACCGCGGGCGTATAGGCGCTCTGGTTCTTCTCGATCGCCTTCCGCTCCGAGGTGAAGTTGAAATAGTACTTGGGCAGCCGGGACTCGGGCACCCGGGCCCAGGCCTTGTCGGACAGGCCGGCAAAGGCCAGGCCGGGCGGAAGCATGACGGCCTTTTGCGAGCCGGCCACCACGAGGTCCACCCCCCAGGCATCCATGGGCAGGTCCATCACGCCCAGGCTGGTGATGGCGTCCACCACCAGGAGGGCGTCGGTCGCGCCGACGATGGCGGCCAGGGCCTGAACGTCGTGAACGGCGCCCGTGGAGGTCTCGCTGTGGGTCGCGAAGACCGCCCGCACGCCCGGCTCGCGCTTCAGGACGTCGGCCACGGTTCCGGGGTCCACGCTCTTGCCGTAGGGCACGTCCACGGGAAAGACGCGCACCCCGTACGCCTCGCAGATCTCGGCCCAGCGCTCCCCGAACTTGCCCCCGCGGATCACCACGACCTGGTCGCCGGGGGAGAGGGTATTGACCACGGCCCCCTCCATGGCGCCCGTTCCCGAGGCGGCGAACATCAGGACCTCGTTCCGGCACTGGAACACCAGGCGGAGGTCCCGCCGCACATCGGCCAAGAGCGCCTCGAACTCCGGCGTCCGGTGGTGGATGATGGGCAGGGCCATGGCCTGCAGGACCTCGGGTGGGATGGGCGTGGGTCCAGGCGCGAGCAGGTAACGCTTCATGGCGTGTGACCCCCTCTACGGTGTAGCGATGAGGAATCCGCGACGCGTGAGGCGCGACTGATGGATGACCCGGACGCGAGGCGAGCCGGGATGATCGCCTTGAATGGAAAATCACAATCCGCGCGGACTATACCCAAGCGCCGCGAGGCATGTCAAGGCGATTCCCCCGCTCGTATTCTTTGTCTGCGCTCCGGGCGCTTGAGGGAAACTTCGGGCTGTGCTAGGGTTTCGCATCTTGGCGACTTGGCAGCCCGGCAACTTGGCAACTGGGCAACTTGGCAATCTGGAAACTTGGAACCGCCAGATTGCCAGATTGCCGGATTGCCTGATTGCCATGGAGGGGTGAGTGGTCGAGAAGTGGCGGGGGTATGCGATGGTGGTCACGGCCGCCGTGTGCTGGGGCGTCATGGCCGCGGTGGTGAAGATGCTCTTCCGCGACCGCGGCGTGGATCCGCTCTTCCTGGTCGTGATCCGGGCCTACCTGGCAACGATCACATTGGTCACCGTCCTGGCCCTGCTGAATCCTGCACGCCTGCGGATCAAGCGCCGGGACTTCTGGGCTGCGGCCATCATTGGGATCATCGGGCTCGCGGTCAATAATTTCTTTTACTTCGAGGCCCTGCATCTCACCAACGTGGCCACGGCCCTTCTGCTCCAGTACCAGGCGCCCATCGTGGTCGCGCTGTACACGGTCCTGGTCCAGCGCCAGGCTCTCCAGGGGCGGGTCATCCTGGCCATGGCGCTGACCATTCTGGGGTGTGCCCTGGTGGTCCGGGCCTACGACCTCGAGGTGTTCCGACCGAACCTGGTGGGGGTGGCAGCAGGTCTGGGCGGGGCCGGGGCATTCGCCTTCTATATCTTGGCGAGCCGGGCGGCCCTGCGGACGCTCGATCCCTGGACGCTCCTGACGTACGCGTACCTTTCGGCGAGCCTGGCATGGGCGGTGGTGATACCGCCATGGCAGGTCATCGCTCACGGATTCGATCTCAAGACCTGGGGCGCCTTTCTGGCCGTCGCCACTGTCGGCACGGTGGTACCCTTTGGGCTGTTCATCAGCGGACTGCGGTTTCTTCCGCCGACGCAGGCCAGCATCGTCGGCACGCTTGAGCCGGTGATTGCCGCCGTGGCGGCTTACCTCATCCTCGGCGAGACCCTGATCCCGCTCCAGATCCTGGGTGGCGCCCTGGTCTTGGCAGGCGTCGTGATGGTGCAGACTGCCTGATGGAGCGATCAGCGTTCAGCAAGCAGAGATCAAGTGCGTTCGGTGGTACGGGTGTTCGGTCGTTCCCCTGAGCCGGGCATTCATGGACCTACCGAACCGCCGAATCCGCCTATGGCGGAAACCACCGAACGCCTTCAAAAGGCGTGCGCAAGTTGACAGGGCCTGGATTCCCTGGTACGTTTTGCGCGCTGGACCGCTCCCGCGACGAGTGATAAGACGCCCCGGGCCGGGGCGTTTTTTTATGAGCCATCAGCCATCAGCAATCAGCTAGGGACAGGGGTCGGGGAAAGGGACCAGGCGATCTCCGAACCCTGATCTTGCGGCCAAAGGCTGACTGCTGAACGCTAACGGCTGACAGCTTCTTGGGCCAATGCAGACATGGACTACAAGGACACGCTGAATCTCCCCAAGACCGATTTCCCCATGCGCGCCAACCTGCCGGAGCGGGAGCCGCACATCCTCCGCCAGTGGGAGGAGGGGCGCCTCTACCGGAAGCTGCGCGAGGGGCGGGCGGGCCGGGAGATGTGGATCCTGCACGATGGGCCGCCGTACGCCAACGCCCACATCCACATGGGCCACGCCCTGAACAAGATCCTGAAGGACTTCGTGGTGAAGTCCCGCTCCATGTTCGGGTACGACGCGGTGTACGTGCCGGGCTGGGACTGCCATGGCCTGCCCATCGAGCACCAGGTGGACAAGGAGTTGGGGGCCAAGGCGCGCCAGGTCTCCGTCGCGGAGAAGCGGCAATTGTGCCGGGCCCACGCCCAGAAGTTCATCGACATCCAGCGGGAGGAGTTCAAGCGCCTCGGCGTCCTGGGAGACTGGGAGGACCCCTACCTCACCATGGAGTACCGCTACGAGGCGAACATCCTCCGCGAGTTGGGGAAGTTCTTCGCCACTGAAGGCGTCTACCGCGGGCTGAAGCCGGTCCACTGGTGCACCTCGTGCCTCACGGCGCTGGCCGAGGCCGAAGTGGAGTATCACGATCACACCTCGCCCTCGGTGTACGTAACCTTTCCTCTTACCTCCGACCCGTCAGCGCTCGATCCGGCCCTGGCCGGGAAGCCGGTGTCCGTGATCATCTGGACGACCACCCCCTGGACGCTGCCTGCAAACCTGGCCATCGTCGTCCACCCCAGCGAGGAGTACGTGGTCTTTCGCTCGGGCGGCCGCCACTTCCTCACGGCAGGGAAGCGGTTGGACGAGACCGCCCGGAAGTGCGGCTTGGCGAACCCAGAGGTGGTGTTCCACGCCCCGGGCGCGCGACTGGAGGGCCTGGTGGCGCGTCATCCGTGGCTGGATCGGCCCTCCCCCCTCTTCACCGCGGATTACGTGACGATGGACCAGGGGACCGGGTGCGTCCACACGGCGCCCGGCCATGGCGCCGACGACTACGACACCGGGATCAAGCACGGCCTGCCCATCTACAACCCGGTGGACGACCTGGGCTGCTTCGTGCCCGAGGTGCCCCACTTCGCCGGGATGAACGTGTGGGAGGCGAACGCGGCGATCATCGAGCTGCTGAGGAAGGAGGGCAGGCTCCTGCAGGCCGAGGAGTACCGACACTCCTACCCCCACTGCTGGCGGTGCAAGAACCCGACCCTCTTCCGGGCGACGAACCAGTGGTTCATCTCCATGGAGGTGAACGGCCTCCGCCGGCGGAGTCTCGAGGCCATCCGCCAGGTGCAGTGGATCCCGCCGTGGGGGGAGGAGCGGATCTACACCATGATCGCCAACGGGCCGGACTGGTGCATCTCACGCCAGCGGGCCTGGGGCACGCCCATCGCCGTGTTTTACTGCGCCGCGTGCCAGGCCCTGGTGGCGGAGCCGCACCTGATCGAGTACGTGGCATCCCTGATGGATCGCGAGGGAGCGGATGTCTGGTTCTCCCGGCCCGCCCGGGACCTCGTGCCGCCCGGGACCCGCTGCCCCAAGTGCGGCGGGGAAGAGTTCACCAAGGAGACCGACATCCTGGATGTCTGGTTCGAATCGGGCGTAAGCCAGGCGGCCGTGCTGCGCATCCGGCGGGACCAACACTGGCCGTGCGAGATGTACCTGGAGGGGAGCGATCAACACCGGGGCTGGTTCCGTTCCTCCCTGCTGGTGGCCGTCGGGGTGCAGGGGGGCGCGCCGTACAAGGCGGTCCTCACCCACGGGTTCGTGGTGGACGGCGAGGGGCGCAAGATGTCCAAGTCCCTGGGAAACGTGATCGCCCCGCAGGAGGTGATCGAGAAATACGGAGCGGAGGTCTTGCGCCTGTGGGTGGCGGCCGAGGATTACCGGGATGACATCCGCCTGTCCGACGAGACCCTGACCCGCCTGGCCGAGGGGTACCGCCGGATCCGGAACACTTGCCGGTACCTCCTGGGGAACCTCGCCGACTTCGATCCGGGGCGCGACGCCGTGGCGGTCCGGGAGCTGCTCCCCATCGACCGGTTCATTCTCCATCGGCTCCAGCGACTCGTCGAGCGGGTCCGATCCGCGTACCAGGACTACGAGTTTCACATCCTGTACCACAGCCTGCACAATTTCTGCGCCGTGGACCTCAGTGCCTTCTACCTCGACATCCTGAAGGACCGTGTGTACACCTCGGGGCGGACGTCCCGCCTGCGCCGGTCGGCCCAGACCGCGATGCACGAGATCCTAGTGAGCCTGGTGAAGCTGATGGCGCCGGTGCTCTCCTTCACCGCGGAGGAGGTCTGGCAGTACCTTCCCATGCCCGACAAGCCGGCCAGCGTCCACCTCACAGGGTTCCCCGAGGTCCGGACGGACCTGCTGGATGACGGCCTGGCGCAGGAGTGGGAACGGCTGCTCGGCGTCCGGGACGAGGTCCTGCGGGCCCTGGAGGTGGCGCGGAAGGAGAAGCGGATCGGCAGCGCCCAGGAGGCCGCCGTCGCGGTCCAGGCTGCCGGTCCGGAGTTCGAGTTTTTGGCAGGCCACCGGGAGGACCTGGAGACGATCTGCATCGTCTCGCACCTGACGGTCCACCGCGCCGAGGGCGGATCGGCCGGGCAAGGGCTGGTGGTTCGCGTGGATCGCGCCCCGGGGCAGAAATGCCAGCGGTGCTGGAACTACCGGGGAAGCGTGGGCGCCTCGCCTGCACACCCGGCGCTGTGCGACCGCTGCGTGGCTGTCCTGCAGGAATCGCAATGACCAATGACGGCTCGACTGAGCTCGCCGAAGTCCAATTCCCAATGAGCAATGAGCACCACCGGGGATCATGACTTTTTACCTGATCGCCGTTGCCATCATCCTCCTGGATCAGGCCACCAAGCGGGTCATCGTCGGGACGCTCCGGCTGGGACAGGGTCTCCCAATCGTTCCCGGCTTCTTTGACCTCGTCCTCGTCCTGAATCCCGGCGCGGCCTTCAGCTTCCTCGCCACGCTTCCCGACTCGGTGCGGAATCCCTTCTTCATCACCATCTCCGTCACCGCGGTGATTCTGATCCTCGTCTACCGCACGCGGCACCTGCAGAAGCACGAGCTGGCGTCCTTGAGCCTGGCGCTGGTCCTCGGGGGGGCCATCGGCAATCTGATCGACCGGCTGCGGTACGGGATGGTGGTGGACTTCCTGCTCGTGCACGTCTACGAGTATCACTGGCCGGCCTTCAATGTGGCCGACTCCGCCATCTCTGTCGGCGTGACCCTGATGGTCCTGGAAATGGTCCTGGAATGGCGCCGCGAGCGGAAGAGCGTAAGACGTAATACGTAACGTACGTTTTACGCTTTACGTTTTACGGTCCGATGGGTGACCCGACGGGGAGCAATGGATTTCCGCGAGTTCGTCGTCACCCGGGCGGAGGCGGGCGAGCGGTTGGATGCCTACGTGGCGCGGGTCAGCGGCCTGTCCCGAGCCCGCGTCCAGCGGCTCATCGCGGACGGGCACGTCCTGGTCGGGGGTCACCCGCAGAAATCCCACCATCGCGTGAGCGTCGGCCAGCGCATTCACCTCCGCATCCCACCCGCCGTACCCCTGACCCTCACGCCGGAAGCGATCCCTCTTGACATCCGCTATGAGGACGCGGATCTTCTCGTCGTGAACAAGCCGGCCGGCATGGTGGTCCACCCGGGCGCGGGACGCACCACGGGGACACTCGTGCACGCCCTCCTCGCCCATTGCGAGAGCCTGCCCGGCATCGGCGGCGTGGAACGGCCGGGGATCGTCCACCGCCTGGACCGCGACACCTCCGGCGTGCTGGTGGTGGCGAAGACCGAGACGGCCCACCAGTCCCTGAGCCGGCAGTTCAAGGCGCGGGTGGTGAAGAAGCGATACCTGGCGCTGGTGCACGGCGAACTCCGCCAGGATTCGGGGCGAATCGAGGCCAGCATCGGCCGGCGGGAACACGATCGGAAACGGATGGGCGTCCGGCGGGAGGGTGGGCGGGAGGCACGGACCGCCTACCGCGTGGTCCGGCGGCTCTCGGGCATGACCGTGCTGGAACTCGAACTTGAGACGGGCCGGACGCACCAGATCCGGGTCCACCTCGCACACATCAGCCATCCGGTCCTTGGCGACCAGCTGTACGGCGGGCGGCGGGAACGGCGACGCGTGGCCGCAGGGGCACCGCGCGCGGACCGCCAGATGCTTCACGCGTGGCGCCTGAGCTTCCACCACCCCCGGACCGGCGCCTGGCTCGAAATCGTGGCCCCCATCCCGGAGGACTTCCTTCGGCTAACCGGCCCCCTCCCCTAACCCTACGATTTTGGATTTGTGATTGAGGATTATTGATAGAGCGCCTCATCCGCTTCTTCTTCGGCAACCGCGAGTCGGGAGGAGAATTCTGCACGAGATCGGGCACGGCAAGCCGCGCGGTAATTGGCACCCACGGCTGTACCCGAGCGCAGCAACTGACCCCCAATGACGCGGGCAGCCTCAGTCCGCGGTAACGTGCCAACCAGCCTGATTATCGCCAAGGCGAATCTTTTCGTCCTGCGTTTGAGTTCATCGGGCGTCATGGGCGGAGCCATATGCGACTCCTGACGGAAGTGCGAAGCTCTCGTGCAATCAACAATCCTCAATCTCAAATCCCAAATCACTTACCGGGCGGTGGGAACGGCAGCAGGACAGTGAAGGTGCTCCCCCGGTCCTCCCCATCCGACGCCGCCCAGATGCGGCCGCCGTGGAGCCCCACGAGGCGCTTCGTCAGGGCGAGACCGAGGCCGGTTCCCTCGTGCTGTTTCGTCTCGACGCTCTCGAGCTGCATGAAGTCCTGAAAGAGGCGGGGCAAGTCCTCCGGCTTGATCCCGATCCCCGTGTCTCGGACCGTGATCTCCAGCCACTCTCCCGGCCTGTCAATTGGTCGAGTTGTCAAATGGTCAACTGGTGGGGACAAATTGACTACTTGACCAGTTGACCAATCGACTTTCCGGGCGAGGAGCGTGATGGTGCCGCCCTTCGGGGTGAATTTGAGGGCGTTGCTCAGCAGGTTGAAACAGATCTGCTTGAAGCGGACGGGGTCGGCCTGGAGGGGCGGCATTTCGACTTCGATGTCGCTGACCAGGCGCTGGGACTTCTTGCTGGCCAGGTCCCGCGCGAGCACCAGGACATCCTCGAGGGTGATGGCGACCGAGAGGGCCCGTGGCTGCAGGGTGAGCTTGCCCGCCTCCACCTTGCTGAGATCCAGGATGTCGCTGATCAGGTCGAGGAGGTGCCTGCCCGCTTGGTGAATGTGCCCGAGGAATCGAGCCTGCTTCTCGGTGAGGGGGCTTATCGCCGGGTCCTGCAAGACCTCCGCAAAGCCGATGATCGAGTTGAGGGGGGTCCGGAGTTCGTGGGACATATTGGCCAGGAACTCGGACTTGTGGCGCGAGGCGCCCTGCAGCTCCCGGTTGACCGTCTCCAGCTCCCGGGTCCGCTCCTGCACTCGCTGCTCCAGGGTGATGGCCTGCTGGCTGACCTCCTGATAGAGGCGCGCGTTCTCGATGGCGATAGCCGCCTGGGCGGCCAAGAGGCCAAGCGTTTCGCGATCCTGCTCGATGAATGGTGGTCGGCTTCCATCGTTGATGATCCCGATGACACCGACGAGCTGGTCCCGATACAGCAGCGGCTCGGCAAGGCACGCCGTGATCCTGGTTCGCTCCAAGAAGAGTGGAAGTGCATAGGCTGAGGCCTGGTAGTCGTTGACGATCATTCCCTGCCGGTTCTGGGCGACGGCTCCCACGAATCCCTCTCCCAGCCTGAGCCGTACCTCTCTCATCCACTCCCCCAGCCCGCACCATGCCCGCGGGAGGAGAACCTGGGCCGCCTCGTCCCAGAGGAAGATCGCCCCCGACCCGGCCCCCACCAGCTCTATCACCCGTTGAATGATGAGGTCCAGCAGGGCCGGGAGGTCCAGCTCCCGCGTGACCTCAGCGCTGACGGCGCGGACCGCCTCGAGCTGTCTCGTTCGCTTAACGAGGGTCTCCTCAGTGATCTTCCGAGTGGTGATGTCGCGGTCGATCCCCCGATATCCGAGAAACCGGCCGTGGCTGTCGAAAATGGGGATGCCGCTGGTTTCCAGGACGACCCGGTGCCCATCCTTGTGAAGGTTCACGTTGTCCAGGAGCACAAAGGGTTCCATCCGGCCCCTGAGGGGGGCGAACAGCTCCGCCACCCGCTTGGCCTCGTCGGCCGGCATGATGTCGAAGGGGGTCTTGCCGAGGAGCTCCTCGGGGGCGTACCCGAGGATGTCCCGCACCCTCGGGCTGACGTAGGTATACGCGCCTTTTTCATTAATCTCCCACACCCAGTCGCTGGTGTTCTCGACCAGATTGCGAAACTTCTCTTCGCTCTCCCGCAGCGCTGCCTCCGCCCGCTTGCGCTCGGTGATGTCATGGCTGATGCCGATGAAGTGGCTGATCTCCTCCCGCGTGTCCCGAACGGGCGTGATGGTCTGCTCCACCGTGTAGAGGCTCCCGTCCTTGCGCCGGTTGACGATCTCGCCATGCCACACCCGTCCGGCAAGGATCGTGCCCCACAGATCCCGGTAGAGGAGTGGATCATGCCGACCCGATTTAAGGAGGCGCGGGGTCTGGCTCGTGACCTCCTCCATGGAGTAGCCGGTCACACGCGTGAAGGCCGGATTCACCCACGTGATGCGCCCCTCGCGGTCGGTGATGACCACGGCATTGGCCGCCGCTTCGAGGGCAGTGTGTTCCAGGTGCAGGCGATCCTCGTGTCCCTGGATCGCCGCATCGCGCTGCTTCCGCCTCTGCCATTCCCGCCGCATCAGCAGGAAGAGCAGCAAGGCCGTCGTGGCGACGAAGACCTCGCCCTTGATGGTCTGGAGCTGGGTGAGCAGATCCGGATCGGCGGTGAGGGCGTTCAGGAGGCGGTCAGACAGGAGAATCCAGAGTCCGGCGAAGAGCGCATACAGCAGGGGAATGACCAGGGGCCCCCGGAACTTGGTGGTGTTCATGAGGCCTCGGACTTCTTTAGCGCCCGCAGCGTGATGGGGCGATGTCTGTCACCGTCCGGAAGCTTGCGGCGCCTGAAGGTGCCGGATCGGGGACGCACAGGCCCATCGAACACGGCGCGGCCCGCGAGCGTGAGAATCCCGAAAGCCCGCACCGGGCTTCCGGCACGCAGCGTCTCGGGAGGGATCAGACCTGTGCGACGGGGGCAGGACTCAGCCAACAACCCGGACCTGGATGGCCTTGGGCCGGCCCCGATCATCCTGCCCGAGCTCGAACTCGACGGTCTCGCCTTCGCGGAGGGTCCGCCCGCCCTCCACGTCACTGGCATGCACAAACGCATCCGGTCCCTTGTCGTCCCGGACGATGAACCCGAACCGCTTCGTCGCATTGAACCACTTCACATTCCCCTTCATCTCCGCTCCTCCCTCGGTGAGGTCTGTTGAGGCACGACAACCACCGACTGTGTCGGCCCAGGGCTGCCCCCGGGCCGTGCGGGCGGAACGCAGGGCGGATGCCACGACCGAACCTCCCGCACGCCTCTGGCGCCCGATCCCTCCCTCCCGCTGGTTCGTGGCCAGCCCTGCGGGCCGACCGCTCATCGCCTCCGCGACCGAGTCCGTCAGTTGCTGATGGAGGCCAGGCCGTCGTCGGCCGTCGCCTCGTTGGCTTGCGTGAGTTCGGACAGTGTGCGGGTGGTTCGATCGAACAGGAAGATCTTCGGCCGTCCGTTCAGACGGTCCGATTCGAAGACGATGAACCGGCCGTCGGCGCTGATGTGGGGGAAGCCGTCGAAGGCGGTCGGGTGGTTCAGCTCCGGCAGGGGATCAAGCCGGCGCATTTCCCGATCGAAGAGGAAGATGTCGTTCTGGCCGCCGTTCCGATCCGACTGGAAGACCATGAACCGGCCGTCGGCGCTGATGGACGGATAGGCGTCGCTGGCGGCACCGCTGTTGGCCTCCTCCAGCGGGTCGAGGCGTCCCCTCTCGCGGTCAAAGAGGAAGATATGGTTCCGCCCTCCACGCCGGTTGGAGGTGAAGACCAGGAAGCGCCCCGGGAAGGGCGGCGCGACGGAGAGCCGCATGGCCTGAGATTGCCCGCCGCCCGGCTCGGGGGTCACCACGGTCACCGCCAGGTCGCCTGGCTTGGCGAGCAACTCCGGCGGGACGATGGCCGCCAATTCCTCAGTCGTTCGGTAGTCGGTGGGAAGCAGGGTCCCGGCCACGGTGACGCGCGAATCCGATCGGAAGTCCCGGCCGCGGACGATGAGGGTCGCTCCCCCGGGGGGACCCGGGGCGCTGAGCGGAGGCGTCTTCACGCCGGTCAGCTGGGGGGGTGGGTTGGCGATAGCGAAGGGGAGGGCATTGGACGCGCCTCCTCCCACCGTGTTCTCCGTGGCCCGGATGTCCATGGTCCGCGCGCTGGTGAGGAGGGCGGCCGGGATGCGAGCCTGGAGGCGCTCGGGGCTGAGGAAGGTGGTGGAGACCGGGATGTCCCCCACGCGCAGGCTGGAGGTGGCCGTGAAGTTCTGCCCCTGAACGGTCAGCACCAAGTCGTCGGAGCCGGCCGGGACGCTGGGCGGGTCCAGCCGGGCGAGGTACGGGGCCGGGGGGACGTAGGTGAAGACGACCGGCGCCGTCCTGCTGCCCCAGAGTCCGTACACCACACGAACGGGGACCGGTCCGGGCTCCCCGGGAGGGGTGATCACCTCCAGAATGGAGATGCCGAGCCGACGCACCTGAGGGCTGGGCCGGCTGCCGAACTCGACCCGGACAGGACCCAGCAACAGGCTCTCATCGACGTCGATCAGCACCGCGGTGCCGCCCCCGGTCGGCCCCTTGACCGGGCGGAGCTCCACGATACGTGCCTGCGCAGCGGCAGGCGCTGGCGCCAATACCCAGAGGACGGCAATCAACACCAGACCCGTGAGGCGGGAGGCGGGAGGGGTCAGGCGGGGGGCGGTCATCGTCGGGTGTCCACGATCCCCAGGCGGCGCTTCTCCAGCTCGGCGATCCGGTCCCGGAGCTCGGCCGCTTTCTCGAACTCCAGCCGTTTGGCCGCGGCCCGCATCTCCTTGTCCAGGTGGGCCATGAGGGCCGGGATCTCCTCGCGCGGGACGTACTGCACCTCCTCGTCCCGCAGGGCCGGCACGGTGTAGTAATCGCGCTCGTAGATGCTGGCCAGGACATCCTGGATCGCCTTCTTGATCGTCTCGGGGGTGATGCCGTGTTCCTGGTTGTAGGCGACCTGGAGCTGCCGGCGGCGGTCGGTTTCGGCGATGGCCTCGCGCATGGAGGCGGTCATGACGTCGGCGTAGAGGATGACCTGGCCCTCGACGTTGCGAGCGGCCCGGCCCGCGGTCTGGATGAGCGAGCCCGCGGACCGGAGGAACCCCGCCTTGTCGGCGTCCAGGATGGCCACCAGGGACACCTCGGGGATGTCCAGGCCCTCCCGCAGCAGGTTGATCCCCACCAGGACGTCGAACTTGCCCAGTCGCAGGTCCCGGATGATCTCGTTCCGCTGCAGGGTGTCGATGTCCGAGTGGAGGTAGCGGACGCGGATCCCCACCTCGGAGAGGTAGTCGGTCAGCTCCTCCGCCATGCGCTTCGTCAGGGTCGTCACCAGGGTGCGATGGTCGCGCGCCGCCCGGTCCCGGATCTCGTGGATGAGGTCGTCGATCTGCCCGGTGATGGGCCGGACCTGGATTCCCGGATCGATCAGGCCGGTCGGCCGGATGATCTGCTCCACCGCCCGCCCCTTCACCTGGTTCCGCTCATACGGACCCGGCGTGGCGGAGACGTACATAGCCTGGCTGACGCACCCTTCGAACTCCTCGAAGGTGAGAGGCCGGTTGTCCAGCGCCGAGGGCAGGCGGAAGCCGTATTCGACCAGGGTCTGCTTGCGGGCCCGGTCCCCATGGTACATCCCGCGGACCTGGGGGACCGTCTGGTGGGACTCGTCGATGATGACCAGGGCATCCCGCGGCAGGTAATCCATCAGCGTCGGCGGGGGCTCCCCCGGGCCCCGGCCGGAGAGATGTCGGGAATAGTTCTCGATCCCCTTGCACGTCCCGATCTCCCGGATCATCTCCAGGTCGAACGCGGTTCGCTGGCCCAGCCGCTGGGCTTCCAGGAGCTTCCGCTCTGCAGTGAGTTCCCGGCAGCGCTCCTCCAGCTCCGCCTGGATGGCGGCGTAGGCGCGCTCCCGCAGGTCCTGGGGGGTGACGTAGTGGTTGGCGGGGTAGATCGGGACCCGGTGCAGGCGCTCCCGCTTCTCGCCTTTGAGCGGATCCATCTGCCAGAGGGCCTCCACCTCGTCGCCGAAGAGTTCCACCCGGACCGCGGTGTCCTCGTAGGCGGGGAAGATCTCCACCACGTCCCCGCGGACCCGGAACGTGCCCCGGTGGAGGTCCAGGTCGTTGCGCTGGTACTGGATCTCGACCAGCTTCCGCAGCATGGCATCCCGCGGGCAGGTCTTCCCCTGCTCCAGCAGGAGGACCATGCCGTAGTAGACTTCGGGGGACCCCAACCCGTAGATGCAGGAGACGGACGCCACGATGACCACGTCACGCCGCTCCAGCAGGCTGCGCGTGGCCGAGTGGCGCAGCTTGTCGATGTGGTCGTTGATGAGCGAGTCCTTTTCGATATAGGTGTCGGTCTGGGGGATGTAGGCCTCGGGCTGGTAGTAGTCGTAGTAGGAGACGAAGTACTCGACGGCGTTCTCGGGGAAGAACTGCTTGAACTCGTTGTACAGTTGCGCCGCCAGCGTCTTGTTGTGGGCGATGACGAGGGTGGGCCGCTCCACGTTGGCCATGACGTTGGCCATGGTGAAGGTCTTGCCGGAGCCGGTGACCCCCAGCAGGACTTGGTGACGCTCGCCGCGCAGGACCCCCTCGGAGAGGGCGGCGATGGCCCGGGGCTGGTCGCCGCGCGGTTGGTAGTCGCAGACGAGCTTGAAGCGGGACATGGTGTCCGTCAGGGGGCGCGCATCCTCGGGGGACCGCGACGAGGTGTTGGGCCGGGCGACGTGTGCGTCATGGCTCCCCGGTGCTAGGAGCCTTCCCGCCCGGGCGCCTTGGTTCCCGGCGTCGGAATCGGTCGCGGCGGCAACGTCCCCGGGGCCCCGACTATCCGGGACGGGGCGGACGCCCCCGGCGCCGTCGCGGGCGCCTCTGCCGGCATCCCCCGGGCGGACTGGTCCTCGCCCATGATGCGTACCTCAACCTCGGGGGCGGGTGGCGCTGCGGCCGGTGCCGGTCGGGCCTCGCCCGGCGCCGGGTAGCCGGGGCGGGTGCGGGCGACGAAGTCCGGGTACGGCTGGGCCGGGGCCGCGGCATCGGGGATGCGAAGCAGGGCCCCCCGCTCGATCACGTTCGGGTTCCGAATCTGGTCCCGGTTCGCGTCCCAGATGCGCTCCCACTGGCGCGCGTCGCCGTAGTAATAGCCAGCGATCAGGTGCAATTCGTCCCCTAGCATGACCTGATGGACGGCATCCTGGACTCCCGAGGGCTCCGCCGCCGCATCAGCGACACGCGGAGCCACGACGACGGCGCCGATGGCCAGCAGCGACGCCAGAAAACTCAGGGATGCCCGCGCTTTCCACATGGCAGACCTCCTCCCGGTGGTTGCGGGGATTCCGCGAAGGCGAATTCCCGATTGCGAGAACATGAGCATGTCCCGGTGCCCTGGTGCAGCCAGCCGATGCCTCGGTGCCCTTCGTCGGCTCTCAGCGCGGCCCCATCACCGCCTGCCCGTCCGCCTCCTTCGGCAGGTACTTGCTCCAGCTCTCGTAGCGCTGCGAGGCATGAGCGAGGATTCCGAGGTAGAAGATCGAGAGGGGCTTGCAGGGTCTATGCAAGAGGCGCATGCCGGCCTCCTCCGGTGGCTTGTTTCCCTTCCGCAGATTACAGGCCCGGCACGCGCTCACCACGTTCTCCCACACGGTGCGCCCGCCGAGGGACTTGGGGATCACGTGGTCGATCGTCATCCGCTCGCCACCGTTGCGCCCGCAGTACTGGCAGGTGTGCGCATCCCGCCTCAGGATATTCTTCTTGTTGAAGGCAATGCTCGGTCGGCCCGGCTTTCGGACGTACCGGTGCAGGCGGATGACCGAAGGCAGGAGGAGCGCCGTGGAGGGTGAACGAATGAGCCGCGAGGTGTCTTCGACTCGTTCGGCCTTTCCAGCGAACAGGAGGATCACCGCCCTTCGAGCGCTGCACACCTGAAAGGGCTCGAAGGTCTGGTTCAGGATCAGTACCTTGGTTGCGTTCATAGAACAGAGGTTCCGCGTGGCCCCAGCGCTCCTCGGCGCACGTTGCCCGTTCTCTTTAACAAACTGCCCCTGCTTTGTCAAGTTTGGGCGGGCCTGCCCCGCCCTTGCCAACCGTCCGGATGGCTTCAGGCCACGGAGGGGCCGATCCGGCCTGGAGGCGAAGCCGCGGCCGGTCCCCCCAGGACATCCAGTAGGACCCCCTCACGCAGGCCGCCGTCGCTCACCCCCAGGGCTGGGATGCCGAAGCACTCCATGGCGACCAGGCAGACGATCGCCCCGGCCAGGATGACATCCGCCCGGGCTGGCTCCAGGCCGGGGACCCGCCTTCGGCGGACCAGCGGGAGGCCGGCCAATTCCCGCAGCAGCGCCTCGACTCGGTCGCGAGTCAGGCGATGGCCGTTGACGCGCCCGGGGTCGTACGCCGCGAGCGACAGGTCGATGGCGGCAAGGCTGGTCACCGTGCCTGCGGTGCCCACGACGGTCAGCCCCGGCCCCGGGGCGGCTTCCCCCACATCGGGAAGCTCTTGGGCACGCAGGCGTGCCAGCCGGGCCGCGACGACGTCGTGGATGGCCTTCAGCTCCGCCGGGAGGGGTGGGTCGTGCCTCACATGGGCTTCCGTCAGCTTCACCGCTCCCAGCCCGGTGCTCACCGCTGCCACGATCTCGTCACCGTCGGCCAGCAGGAACTCCGTACTCCCCCCGCCGATGTCGATCAGGAGCAGACGGCCACCCGGGGGGGACCCGGCGGCGGGCAGCGTGGCTCGAACCCCGCGGAGAGTGAGGCGCGCCTCTTCCTCGCCGGAGATGACGCGCACGTCAAGCCCGGTCTCCATCCGGGCCCGGCGCAGAAATTCCTGGCGGTTGCGTGCCTCGCGAAGCGCACTGGTTCCGATGACGGCGGTCCGGGTGGCCCCGTGGGAGTCCGCCAGCCGGCGAAACCGCTCCAGCACCGCCAGTGTTCGCTGGATCGGCCCCGGCTGGAGAAGTCGGTCGGGCCAGAGGCCCTGGCCGAGCCGGGTGATCTCCTGGGCGGCGGCCATGGCTCGGTAGCCCCCGGCGCCGTCCGGCTCGCCGACCAGGAGCCGCAGGGTGTTGGTCCCGACATCGATTGCCGCCACACGCATCGTCATGAAATTGTTGATTGGTGATTTAGGATTGTTGATTTGCCGGAAGGTAAATCGGCAATCAGAAATCACAAATCCACAATCCGGGACCGCGTCAGAGGTCCAGAGGTGCTGCCAGCTTCCGGACGAGGGACTTGTCCGGGGAAACGATGATCGTCTTCTCTTGGCTGATGGTGACCAGGCCGGGCTTGGCCTTGCGAGGCTTGCGGACGTATTTCCGCTGCGTGTAATCCACGGGGACCTTCCCGTCGTTCCGGGCCTGACTGTAGTAGGCGGCCAGCTGGGCGGCCTGAATCAGGGTGCGGCGGGGGACGCCGTTCGCGCGATGGGGAACCCGGATCACGACGTGGGAGCCCGACCGTCCCTGCACGTGCAGCCAGATGTCCTGCGACTTGGCCAGATGGGTCGTCAGGTAGTCGTTCCCTTCGGTGTCCCGTCCCACCAGGATGGGGAGGCCGTCGGAGGAGAGGAAGCGGCGCGGCTCCGGGCCGGCCGCGCGCCGTCGTGCGGCGTCGCCCCTGCCGGTCCGATGGCGGCCATCCTCCGCGGACTCGGCCGGGCTTCCCGCCAGGGCGGCCCGGTCCCGGGGCGCCAGCACGCGCGGCGTCGCCTCCAGCTCCTTCTGCAGGGCCTCCAGCGTCTCGAGACGTGACGCGTCCGCCACGCGCTGCGCCCAGCCATGCACCCGCGCCAGCTCCTCCTCGGTCTCCTGCAGGCGGGCCGTGACGCGCAGGCAGCCGCGCCGTCCCCGGCGGGCGGCCTTGAAGTACCGCTCCGCATTCGCCGCCGGCGGGAGCGCGGGATCGAGGGGAATGACGATGGTGGCGCCCGGTCCGGCGGCGTGATCCGGCAGGATCGCCTGGGTGGCGCCCCGGGGGACGTCGCCCTGATGGGCCACCAGGATCTCCCCCATCCGGCGGGACAGCTCGGCCCGACCGAATTCCAGGGACTCCGCAGCCAGCTTGGCCCGGCGGGATCGCAGCCGGACCTCCAGTCGGCGGAGGAGCTGGCGCAGCGCCGTCTGCTTCAGGCTGACGGCATGCCGCTGGGTGAGATGGCGGGCCAGCCGCTCCAGCATCTCGCCCAGCGAGGGGAAAGGCTCCTGGCTGTCCGGCGGCAGGTGCCGTATGCGAATGGGCGACGCGGCCAGGGGCAGCCCGGCACGGTCCAGGATCAGGTGCGGCTCCCAGGGCCCGGTCTGGATCTCGCGCATGAGATCCGTGAGGCTCTGCGCCAGTCCCTCCGCGGTCCCCTGACCGGCGCGGGAGAGCACCTCCTTCGCCCAGAGTTCCGTCAGGCCGGACAGGCTCTGGCGGAGGGCCACGGTGGGCGCCAGCCCCGCAGCCAGCCGGGAGGCAAGCGCCGCGCCGATCGCCTCGACCGTTCCGAGGATGCGGGGGTCGGGACGCGCCGGACCCGGCGGGGGCAGATACGGCTGCTCGGGCGCGATGAGCCGCGCGTCCCCTGCCGTCGAGTGTTGCGCGGCCTCCAGGATCAGACCAGTCAACCGGTCCACCAGAATCAAGTTGGGGCGCCCCCCGAACAGCTCCGCGACGAGGCGGCATCCGGCCTCACCCGCGGGCAGGGGAAAGGCAAAATCCAGTGTCACGAGGCGGTCGAGGCCGGTATGGATCACACCCGCAAGGCTGGCCCCCGGGAGAACCCGCCGTGCGACGGCGGTGAGCGGGGACGGCGATCCCCCGGGGGCAGGCCGGAGCACGCCGCGAGCGAGGCGGGGGGACGCGTCCCCGGCCGAGACCAGGATAGAGTCCCGGCCGGTTGGAGTCAGGAACTCGATCCAGAGAGCGCGCGGTCCCGCCGGATGGACGCTTTTCACGCAGCCACCCAGGAGGGCGCGGCGTGCGTCCTGAACAACGGCGAGGAGGGTCAGGGCATCCATGTCCTGCACTATACCCTACGGGTGGAGGTGTGCCAAGGCCCCCGGGATCATCTGCCTTCAGCACTCGGCCGTCAGCGGAAAGCTGACCGCTGATGGCAGACCGCTGATGGCTGGTTGACACCCTGCATCCCCCCCGATAGACTGCCGCCGCTTGTTGCCGGGCCAAACCCCAGGACCAGAGGAATGGGAGGGGCCGTATGACGATTGCGATCGACCTCAGCGGAAAAGTGGCACTGATCACCGGGGCGGGCCGGGGCATCGGACGGGAGACCGCTCACCTCTTGGCGGGGGCCGGCGGCCGCGTGGCCGTTGTGGATCTCGCTGGGGACTCGGCCAAGGCCGTCGTGGCGGAGATCGAGAAGCAGGGCGGCCGGGCCATCCCGATCTCCGCGGATGTGACGAAGCCAGCCGAGACGGCGCGCATGGTGCAGGAGACCCTCCGGGCCTTCGGGCGCCTGGACATCCTGGTCAACAATGCCGCCCGCTGGACCGTCAAGGCGTTCAAGGAGCTGACGCCCCAGGATTACGACACCGACATCGGGATCGCCCTCCTCGGGACGCTGCACAGCACCCGGGCGGCCGTGGAGCCCCTGATGCAGCAAGGCTCCGGCCGGATCATCAATGTGGCGTCGGACGCGGGCCGGATCGGGGAGCCGTTCCTGACGGTATACTCGGCGGCCAAGGCTGGCGTCATCGGGTTCACCAAGGCCCTGGCCAAGGAGCTGGGCCGAAACAACATCACGGTGAATGCGGTGGCGCCTGGCACGACCCGCACGCCCGGATCCCGGGAATTCATCGAGGGGGTCGGCGAGGAGAAGATGGTGAAGGCGTATCCTCTCAGACGGCTGGGCGAGCCCCGGGATGTCGCCGGCGCCATCCTCTTCTTTGCCTCCGACCTGGCCGCATATGTGACGGGCCAGGTCCTGAGTGTGAGCGGGGGTTACAGCACGGCGGGGTAGAGGCATAGCATCGTGGTCGTCGGCATCCCTCCTCGGGGGCGAAAGCGAAGAAGGCGAGCCAGTTGGTACTGGCTCGACCATAGAAGGCGGGTTAGCTATAAGGTGAGAAGTTCCCCTGACCAGAAAGAACCGGGATGCGCAAGAGGCTGGTGTGCGTGATCGCGTTGTCCGTGGGAGCTTGGTTCGCTGCCGGGGATCTCGCGGAGGGCTCGTGCGCGGGCAGCCGCATCTGGCTCGCGGCGCAACCGTCCGGGATGGGCAGGGCGATCCCGGTTACCTGGGTGATCGAGCCGGCGTGTGACCTCATCGAGACCGGGCTCCTGCTGGGCACGAACCCCGCCTCCCTGGCCCCGGTCGGCCAGCCCATCTACGGCCCGCGCGCCATCTACCAGCAGGCGATATCCGTTTCCGAAAGTGGGGCGTACTACGTCGCAGCTTACGTGCGGGATGAGGGGGACGGGTGGTTCCAGTCCCCGCCGTCCCGCGTGGACATCGCGGTCGCACCCATTCCCCCCACCGGCTCGCCCGGCTCCCATGGGGCACCCTCCTCCTACACGGGGACCGACGAGGACTTCCTCCGGCCTGCCGGACAGCCGCATTTCGCCAGCCTGCGACACGCGCGCCGGGAGCGGAAGGTTATCCTCTTTGCCGATACCCCGTTCTGGCTCGGCGAGACGTCGCGGACCGTCGCCTCCACCCACCGGGAGGAGGTCCTGGCGGAACAGGATCAGGTCGAGGTGCGCGGCGTGACCGTTCGGATTGGGGCTGACCCGGCGGGGCAATTCTTTTCTGTGGGCCGGGCCCTCGATTTGCTGGATGCCGACTTTCACTTTTTCGGCTATCCCCGGCCCGGCCTCTACGTCGTTGAATGTACTGGATTCGTCCAGTTTGGGGGTACCCAAACCTCCTCAGCCTGCAACCCCAGCCTCCCCCGCCCCCTCTTCGGGTTCGTGGGCCTGGAGTACCAGGAATTCCCCGAGGTAACATTCCCGCAGAGCGTCCGCTCCAGCGCGACCTACTTCATCCCGCGGCCCCCGCCTGGGGCACGGCTGCAGCGTGCGGTCCTGCGGGCTCTGGTGCAGGTGGTGTGGGGCGATATCGCGGCGGTCCGGCTCCAGGGCAAACTGCCGACGGCCATCGCCGTGGTCTCGTGTCACGGCGGGTTCCCCAACTGTATCTACCGGGTCACCTGGGATTTCACCGAGGAGGCACGCGCCCTGGCCGCCCAGGGTGGCGGCCTGCTGGAGCTGACCGCAGATCCAATTCCCCCCGTGGTCCTGGGGGACCTCCGCAGGGCATGGTACTTCTTCTTTGCGAGGGCGAACTATCCCTGGCTCCACGGCTTCGGAGGGGACGGAGACCTCGAGGTGCGCTTCGAGGCGGACTGCCCTAAGGAGCTTAAGGTCACGGTGACACCTGATTCGGTCCGAACCCAGCTTCCGACGAGCCCGACAACTGAGACCGCGACTGTCACAGCCCTCGTAAAGACCTGTCCTGCCCAAAGTGGGAGCGCCCCGGCAAGCGTAGAGGTAACCTTCGAGGTGCTATCGGCCCCGACAGACGCCAGCACCGAAGCAGGCGGCCACGACCATAATACGCAAAGGCCGAAAGGCACGCTGAAGCGTGGTGGCCAGGCTGCCACAAGCTGCACCGTACCAATTGATGCCACTGGAATGGGCACGTGTTCCTCGACGTTGGAGTATCATCCCTCTGCTGTGAGCGGCGTCGAGAAAATCGTCGCTGAAGCCACCGGATTCAATAAAGATGAAAAGAATGTAACCGTCCGGATCCTTGGACTCGTCAACCTCGCTGCGGTGCAATCCAACTTCTTCAGGCTTACTGGGCAGACCAGCACGCACCCCGACAACCACTGGGGAACGCCCAATGTCGTCTCGAATACTCAACTCGTGGCATTCGACTATTTGGAACATTCATGCAATACCCTTGGGACTTGCGCGACTCTCGGGATCAACGACATGAGTCTTCGCCAGGGTGGCCTATTTGATGTCTGCGCGACATGGGATCCGGGGAGCACATGTACCATTGATGGTCGCTCTGCTACCGGGCACAGAAGTCATCGGATAGGCACCGGTGTAGATATTGACCGAGAAGCCTGCTTGGACCCAAATCTTTCGGGTGGATGCAGCAGCAGGCTGAGCGTGCGACGAGACTTCATTGAGGCTGCATGTGAGCGTCGTGGCAGGGCTCGGATGGCTAATGAACCTACATTCCATTGTGAGTGGCCACGGTAGCGGGGGAAAAAGTGATGAAAATCCATCGGATAACCATTGGGCTTTTGCTTTTCGCAAGCTGGGGGGTTCCGGCGTTGGCCACGTCCAACCCCTCCCCGCTGCAAGGAGTCACAATATCAGTGGAGGTAGGGAAAGAGACCGCTAGTGGAATCTTCACCTATCGGTATCGAGTATTCAACCCCGCCACCAACAACGGGCAGATTCGTAGTATAAATATGGAGACTACCCGAGGTCCCGCCGAAGCGGTTCTAAGCCGCGAGGGACTGGTCAATGGACCTAGGTACATGCGCGCTAGCTCGGAAGACGCCTTCCAACAGGTCCCGATGGTCCCGGTGGGAATCAGTGGGCCGGAAGGATGGACCTCCAGCCTCGGGTTCGATGCCCAGACTCCACCCCGAGGGATTGCCGGGTGGGCAAGTATAGACGAGCCGTTTCGGATTCTCCCCGGTCAGAACCTGCAGGGTTTTCAGTTGACGTCGTATGGGTTGCCAGGGATTCGTCAAGTTGAGATCCAACCTGGTGGCGTGGAGCCACCGGAAGATCTTTTAGAATGGACAGAGCTAAACGCCTTTTATGAGCGGTTCACTTTCCGTACCAAAACTGTCGGCCCCAAGGCTCCGTCGACGACCTTTGTCCCCGTCGAGTTCCTGAACTACCTCATCTCCCTCGTCCACGATAGCCGCCAGCAGGCGTGGATCACGCGGGATGGCGCCAAGAAAAGCCTCCTCGCAAAACTCATAAACGCGAAGCGGAAGCTGGAGGCTGGGCAAAACCACGTGGCGAAGAACATGCTGAACGCCTTCCTGAACGAGGTACAGGCCACCTCCTGCCAACAGTTCTCCTGCCCCGGCAACAAGCCCCTGACCAGCGAAGCCTACGCCCTCCTGTACTTCAACGGCCAGTACCTCTGGGAGCGCCTGTAAGATCAGTCTCAAAGAAATGGATTCGCTCCTGCTGCCTGGCCGGCTTCCCAGGGGTGCCCGACCCAAGGTGGCAGCGCCCCGGCGCCGATCATTGACAACACCCCACATATCCAGTAGGATGCCCCTACCGCTAGGGGAGCAGGCGCTGAGAGGCACCGTCCGTTTGGACGGGGCAACCCTCTGAACCTGACCCGGATAATTCCGGCGTAGGGAAGCGGGCGAGGCAATGGGCGACCGCGGCATCTCCTCTGGGGGCCGCGGTCTTTTGTTTTGAAGCCCCGACTCCGCCCCGCTGCGCGGAGCGGAGCGGGGGAGGTATGAGCCGAGAGCCGAGAAGCGGGAGCCGGGAGGGATTGGGTCAGCCAGCCAGGCCTTATATTCGAGGCTCGGCTCTAGGCTCTCGGCTCTAGGCTCTTCGAGCTATGCAGCGACGCTATCCGGACCGGCCGATCCTGGCGGTCGGCGCCATCGTGGTCAAGAGCGGACGCGTGCTCCTCGCCCGGCGGGGGAAAGAGCCGAGCTATGGCCTCTGGTCGGTGCCCGGGGGCGCGGTACGGCTGGGCGAGGGACTCAAGGCGGCCGCGGCGCGCGAGATCCGGGAAGAGTGCGGCATCGAGATCGAGCTGACGGACGTGATCGAGATGATCGAGCGATTGCACCGGGACGGGGATGGGCGGATCCAGTATCACTATGTCATTGTGGATTATCTGGCGCGCTGGGTGGCTGGGGATATCCAGCCGTCGGACGAGGTGCTGGAGGCGCGCTGGGTGGCTCCCGAGGAGTTCCCCGGGTATCAGATGACCGCGGGGACGGCCGACGTCATAAATCGAATGCTCGCGGCTGGCCGGCGCGCCGGTGTCCTCTCCGAATAAGAGCGTTCGGCGGTTCGGCTGTTCGGTAGTTCGGTAGGTCGATTGCCGAAGGTTCCTGGAACAGCCGAACGACCGAACTACCGAACACTCGAACGCTTTTATGGCCGGCAGGCACGCGTCATGGAGATCCGGCTGAACGGCAAGGCACGGGAAGTCGGGGACGGCATCACGGTCAGGCGACTCCTGGACGAGCTTGGGCTGCATCCCCAACGGGTGGCGGTCCAGCGGAACCTGGACATCGTCAAGCGCGACCGGTACGAGGACATCATCTTGCAGCCGGGCGATACCGTCGAGATTCTCACGATCATGGCGGGGGGCTGAGAAACGGGGGTTGGGGGCCGGGGGTCAGGGGTCGGGGACGATCCGCTCCTGGTTTGTCGTTGGTGGGCAGGAGGTTTGTCATGCGAGACGGGACAGTGCTGCGGTTCGGTCGAAGAGAATTCCACTCTCGCCTCATCGTGGGGACCGGGAAGTATCCCGACTATCACGTCATGCAGAAGGCGCTGGAGGCGTCGGGGGCGGAGATCGTGACGGTGGCGGTCCGCCGGGTGAACCTGGACCGGACCCAGGAATCGCTCCTGGATTATATTGACACCAAGAAGTACACGCTGTTGCCGAACACCGCTGGGTGTTATACCGCCGAAGAGGCCGTCCAGTACGCCCGGCTGGCCAGGGAAGTCGGCATGTCGGAGATGGTCAAGCTGGAGGTCATCGGGGACCAGCGGACCCTCTTCCCCGACACCGAGGAGTTGCTCAAGGCCACCCGGATTTTGGTCAAGGATGGGTTCATCGTCCTCCCCTACACCAACGATGATCCCGTGATGGCCAGGAAACTGGAGGAGGCCGGCGCGGCCGCGGTGATGCCCCTGGGAGCGCCGATCGGGTCGGGACTGGGCATCCGGAACCCCTACAACATCCTCCTCCTCCTCCAGGCGGTCCAGGTCCCGGTGATCGTGGACGCGGGGGTCGGCACGGCATCGGACGCCGCCGTCGCCCTGGAGCTGGGGTGTGACGGGGTCCTGATGAACACCGGGATCGCCGGGGCGAAGGATCCCGTGATGATGGCCGAGGCGATGCGGAAGGCGGTCGAGGCCGGCCGCCTGGCGTATCTGGCCGGGCGGATTCCAAAGAAGTTGTACGCCACCGCCTCCACCACGATGGAAGGCATGATCGAGTAGCACCCGGGATTCGAAATTCGAAATTCGAAATTCGAAATTCGAAATTGGGGTCTGTACCTGGTGACCGATCGCCACCAGACTGGCGGTCGTGATCTGCTGG
>CAZNWB010000032.1:30834-36328 GCA_964576535.1 uncultured bacterium
TGGGGTCTGTACCTGGTGACCGATCGCCACCAGACTGGCGGTCGTGATCTGCTGGATGTGGTGAGCCAGGCTCTCACGGCGGGCGTTCGGGCGGTCCAGCTTCGGGAGAAAGATCTGCCCACCCGCGACCTGTATCATCTGGCCGAGAAGCTCCTGGCGGTGACCCGGGCGGCGGGGGCGGCTCTGCTCATCAATGACCGGTTGGATGTCGCCATGGCGCTTTCCGCCGACGGGGTCCACCTGACGCGCCGAAGCCTTCCGCCCAGGGAGTGCCGCGAGCTTCTGGGACCGGAGAGGCTCATCGGCGTCTCCTGCCATTCCCTGGCGGAGGTGCGGGAGTCGGAGGACGGGGGGGCAGATTTCGTCGTCCTCGGGCCGATCTTCCAGACGCGGTCCAAGGCTGCCTACGGCCCGCCACTCACGACCGCCGCCTTGCGGGAGGCGCGGGCGGAGACAGGCCTCCCGATCCTGGCGATCGGGGGAATCCAGGAGTCGCGTGTCGGCGAGGTGATGGCGGCGGGTGCCGACGGGATCGCCGGGATCTCCGCGGTGATGGCCGCCCGCGATCCGGGCCAGGCGGCCGCCGCCCTCCTGGCTGCCGTCGCCACCGCTCGCCGGTAGGCGAGCGGTAGTCAATTGGTCAACTGGTCAAATAGTCAATTGGTCAAAGGGCTGGAGGTGACCAGGCTGACTGACCGATCGACTGCTCGACCATTCGACTACTCGACTAAGAGAGATGCGAATCATCCTTGACGGCTACAACGTGATCCGCCAGTGGCCCGAGCTGGCGATGCTGGATCGGGGCGACCTCCAGGCGGGGCGGGACGCCCTGCTGCGGGAACTCCAGGCATACCGGCGGGCCCGAGGACATCGGATCACCGTGGTCTTCGACGGACGGGAGCAGGGCGGGTTTTCGGAGACGGCGGAGAGCGTTGCCGGGATCGCGGTGCGCTACTCCAAACGCGGGGAGACCGCCGATGCCGTCATCGCCCGGCTCGCGGCGGACGGGGGGGCGGGGACCGTGGTAGTGAGTTCCGATCGCGAGGTGGCCGCGACCGCCCGCCGGTACGGTGCGGCCACGCTGCCTGCGGCGGAGTTCGTCGCCCGGCTGGAGGCCGGCCGAATCGCCACGCTGAAGGGTGGCGAGGAGGAAGCGCGGCAGGCCAAATCCGGGAAAGGGACGGCCCGGCGCCTGCCCAAGGCCGAGCGTCGGAGGCAGCAGCGGCTCAAGGCGCTGTGACATGGTTCCGGAGATGGATCGCGACGGGCCGACACTCTTCACCTCGTGGTACGAAGAGGAGCGACTCATGCCATCCACACGACCCGATCTCGTCGTGGATCTCCGCAGCGACACGGTGACCAGGCCCACGCCCGAGATGCGGCGGGCCATGGCCGAGGCGGAGGTGGGCGATGACGTCTTCGGCGAGGATCCCACGGTCAACCGGCTGGAGGCGGTGGCGGCCGAGCGCCTGGGGAAGGAGGCCGGGCTGTTCGTGGTCTCCGGGACCATGGGGAATCAGGTCTGCCTGATGGCCCACACGCAGCGAGGCGACGAGATCATCCTGGACGAATCGTCCCACATCTTCAATTACGAGGTGGCGGCCCTGGCGGTCCTGTCGGCGGTCCAGCCGCGGACCCTCCGGGGCCAGGATGGGATCCTGGACCCCGACGAGGTGCGGCGGGCCGTCCGGGCCCCCAATATCCACTCGCCGCGGAACAGCCTGGTGTGCGTGGAGAGCACCCACAACCGCGGGGGCGGCACGCTGTATCCGCTGGAGACCCTCCGCGAGATCCGGCGCGTTGCCAAGGCCCACGGCATGGCCGTCCACCTGGACGGCGCCCGGGTGTTCAATGCCTGCGTGGCGACCGGGGATGACGTGCGGGAAGTGGCCGCCCAGGCCGACTCGGTGACCTTCTGCCTCTCCAAGGGGCTCTCGGCCCCGGTGGGGTCCGTCGTGGTTGGATCGCGGGCCTTCATTGACCGCGCGCGGCGGGCGAGAAAGATGCTCGGTGGGGGGATGCGGCAGGCCGGGATCCTGGCGGCCGCGGGGCTGGTGGCCCTGGAGCGGATGGTGGACCGCCTGAGGGAGGATCACGAGAACGCCCGGGTCCTAGCGGAGGGGCTGGCCGCGCTCCCGGGGATTCACGTCAACCTGCGCAAGGTCCAGACCAACATCGTGATCTTCAGCGTCCAGCGGAAGGACCTGGATGCGCCCGGCATCGTCCTCAAGCTCGGGGAGCAGGGCATCAAGTGCTTCAGCGTCAGCCCGGATCGCATCCGGATGGTGACCCACAAAGATGTGGACCGGGCCGGGATCACGCGGGTGCTGGAGGTGATGCGCTCGACCCTCGGCTGAGGCCATGGCGCTGGGAAAACGCCAAGAGCCCGGGGCAGACCGCCCCGGGCTCTCGCATTCCTGCCCGACCGCACCTACCGAACGGCATCCTTGAGCACTTTTCCCGCCTTGAACTTCGGTACCTTCGCCGCCTTGATCTTGATGGCCTCGCCCGTCTGAGGGTTCCGCCCGTTCCGTGCGGCCCGGCGGCTGACGGCGAACGTCCCGAAGCCGACCAGGCTCACCCGCTTTCCCCGCCTCAATGAATCCCGGACGCACATGGTGAAGCTATTCAGCGCTGCCTCCGCGGCCCTCTTGGTAATCTTGGCATCTTTGGCCACTCGCTCTACCACTTCCGCCTTCGTCATGGGATGACCCTCCTCTCCTGCATCCCGGGAACCCCCTGAGGACAATGAAGACCGGTCGTGCCAGAAGGCGTCGTGCCTCATATCAGAGGTGTACGGGGGGTGTCAAGGCAAAAGCCACATGAGCCTTTAGCCATCGGCGGTCAGCCGCATGCTTCAGCCCACCCGCCGGGTTTTCCGAGGCCGAAAGCTGATAGCTGACTGCTGAACGCTGGCAGAAGACATCAGGAGCGGCGGCGCCAGGCGGCCAGCCGCCTTCGGATCTCCGCCTCCAGGCCGCGATCGGTCGGCCGGTAGTAGACGCGACCGCGCAGGCTCTGGGGGAGGTAGTCCTGGTCCACGAATCCCTTCTCGGAGTCGTGCGCGTACTTGTAGCCCTCGCCGTATCCCAGCTCTTCCATCAGCGGCGTCGGGGCGTTCCGGATGTGGAGCGGCACGGGCTCGGCCGGGGCCGATGCCACGTCGGCCTTTGCCTCGCCAAAGGCGACGTAGACCGCATTGCTCTTTGGGGCCGTGGCCAGGTAGATCACGCACTGGGCCAGGGCCAGCTCTCCCTCCGGGGTGCCCAGGAAATGGTAGGCATCCTTGGCCGCCACCGCCAGGGGAAGGGCCTGGGGATCGGCATTCCCGACGTCCTCGGAGGCGAAGCGGATCAGTCGTCGCGCGAGGTAGAGGGGGTCCTCGCCCGAGGCCAGCATGCGGGCCAGCCAGTAGAGGGCCGCGTCCGGATCGCTCCCCCGAAGACTCTTGTGCAGGGCCGAGATGAGGTTGAAGTGCTCCTCGCCGGCCTTGTCGTAGAGGAGGCTCCGGCGCTGCGCCGCCTCCTGCACGACGGCCAGGCTGATCTGATGGGGCGCGGCCGAGCGCTCGGCCAGTTGCGCCGAGAGCTCCAGGAGGTTCAGGGCCGCCCGCGCGTCCCCGTTCGCCCACCGGGCGATCGCCGCCCGTGCGTCCTCGGCCACGTGCAGGGATCGTTTTCCCAGCCCGCGATCCGGATCCGTGAGGGCCCGGTCCACGATCAGGCAAATCTCCGCCTCGGACAAGGGATGCAGGACGAGGACCTTGGCTCGGGAGAGCAGGGGTGCGATCACCTCGAAGGACGGGTTCTCGGTCGTGGCGCCGATCAGGGTGACGCTCCCGCGCTCGACGTGGGGCAGGAACGCGTCCTGCTGCGCCTTGTTGAAGCGGTGGATCTCGTCCACGAACAGGATGGTGCGCCGGCCCGCACCGCGGAGCTGCCGGTCGGCCTCGGCCATTACCTCTTTGATCTCCTTGATGCCCGAGGTGACGGCCGAAAAGGGGACGAATGCGGCCTGCACATGGCGCGCAAAGAGGATCGCCAGCGAGGTCTTGCCCGTTCCCGGCGGCCCCCAGAGGATCAGGGAGGGGACTTCCCCCTGCTCCAGCGCGACCCGGAGCACCTTCCCCTCGCCCAGCAGGTGCGCCTGGCCGACGAACTCTTCCAGGGTGCGCGGCCGCATCCGATCGGCCAGGGGGGCGCCGCGTCGGGGGGCTGGCGATTTCCCGGGGAACAGGTCCAGGGTGTCCACGGGCGCGTCAGAAGCGAACGGTCGCGATGAAGTCCATGCAGTGCTGGAACTCCCCGGCTGACAGGCGACCCGCGTTCCGCAGGTGATCCAGGGCGGCGGAGATCTTGAGGGCGCTGTGCAGGGCGTACCCGTTCTCCCGCAACCGGTCGGCCCCACCCTGCTCCCGGTCCAGGAAGATCACGAAGTCGCGAACGATCAGGCCCGCCTCGAGGAGCGGTGCCGCCGCCTCGAACTTGCTCGCCCCGTCGGTGATCACGTCGTCGATCAGGACGACCACGTCGCCCGGCGCGAAGGCGCCCTCGATTGCCCGTCGCGTGCCGTGATCCTTGACCTCCTTCCGGGCGTAGAGCATGGGGATGTTCCCCGCCAGCGCCACGGCCGTGGCGATGGGGAGGCCGGCATAGGGGATCCCCGCGATTCGATCGCAGCGCAAGGGTCGCAGCACGTCCAGGATCCGGAGGGCAACGGCCTGGAGGATGGGCGGGTGGGAGATGATGCCGCGCAGATCCACGTAGAAGGGAGAGCGCGCGCCGGACTTCAGGCGGAATTCGCCGAACTTCAGGGCCTGGATGGCGTACAGGTCATCCACCAGCTTCTTGTCGGCATCGGTCAACATTCGACACCTCTCGCCTGGCTCTCGGTGCATTCAAATGCGGAGTGCGGAATGCGGAATGCGGAATGGGAGGTTCCAAGACTCACTCCGCATTCGCAGCCCGGCACTCTTCCGCGATCCGGTGCGCCGCCTCAACCGGGTCCGGGGCTGCCAGAATCGGCCGTCCCACAACGACGTAATCGGCCCCGGCTCGGATCGCCTCGCCAGGCGTCAAGACCCGGCGCTGATCGGCCCGGTCCGCCTGGGCGGGGCGGACGCCCGGCGTCACGACGAGGAAGTCGGCGCCGCACGCTTCGCGGATGTCCGCGATCTCGTGAGGCGATGCCACGACCCCGTCGAGGCCGGCCGACCGCACCGCTCGCGCCAGAACCTGCACGTGTTCTCTAAGCGTTCTGGTGGTCCCGAAGGCAGCCCGGAGGTCCGACTCCTCCAAGCTAGTCAGGACGGTGACGCCCAGGACCAGCGGCCGTGCGTGCGGGGAACCACCTCGTGCCGCGGCCTCGGCCGCCGCCCGCAGCATGGCCCCACCGCCGCTGGCGTGCACGTTGATCATCCAGACGCCCAGACCTCTGGCCGCCGCCACGGCCCCGGCGACGGTGTTGGGAATGTCGTGGAACTTGAGGTCCAGGA
>CAZNWB010000033.1:0-33144 GCA_964576535.1 uncultured bacterium
CGCTGGGGGCCCCGAGCCGCAAGATCGCGGCGGTCCAGAGCCAGCTTCCCGCGGAGAGCGCTCGTCTCGGGCTGGAACTCCAAAGGCTGCTGCGCCTTCTGCGGGAGCAGCCGACGCTCGAGACGCTCGAGGGAGGGCAGGAAATCTGGGTGGAGTGGCTGCGCCAGGTGGCCACTTGGCTCAATGAGATCACGCAGCGGGCCACGCGACTCCAGGAAGGCCTGACCCGCCTAGCGGACGAGCAGCAGAGGTGGACCCAGATCCAGGACGCCGCGCGGGCGGCGAAGGCGCCGGGGCCGATCCTCCAGCAGATCGCCGGGGTCCTCGCCGCGATTGAGCAGGCGCAGAAGACCCTCCTGGCCCAGCGCGCCACCGTGCTCGACCTCCAGAGCCGCGTCGCCCAAGAGGTGGCCCGCTGCCAGACGGCGTTGGCGCAGATCGCCGAGGTGCAGAAGCAGCTGCTGGAAGGGCTCCTGGTGCGGGACCACCCGCCGCTCTGGAGCGGCGAGTTGTGGGGTGCGTGGCCCGAGGACCTTCGCCGCGTCCGCGACTTGGCCGCCTCCTGGTGGGGGGGAATCACCCTGGCCCTGCGCAATCCCGCCGAGGGCCTCGCGCCGACTGTGGTTTTTTCCTTGGTTCTGGCCGTGCTGCTGTGGGCGGCGCAACGCTGGGTACGTCGGGAGGCGGCCGCCGAAGAGGCCCCGTCGTTCGGGGCCGCGGTGTTCGATCTTCCCCTCTCCGCCGCGATGCTCATCGCGGTGTTGGGCCACCTCATCGTGTATGGGCCCTTTCGCCCCGTGGTGCGGGACCTGGTCGGGGTTCTGCTCCTGGTCCCGATGATTCGGTTGACCACGCCGTTCGTGGACCCGCGGGTGGTCCCCGGCCTTTTCATGCTGGGGACGCTGTTCGCCCTCGATACCGTCCGGCGTGTCGTGGCCGGCGGGCCGGTCCTCGGGCCGGCGCTCTTGGCGCTGGAGATGCTCGCGGGCATCCTGGCGCTGGGGTACGCGCTGTCCAGCGGGGATCTCCGGCGCCCCCCTGCGGGGGCGAGGGAATCGGAGCGGCTGAGATCCCTCCGGATGGGGGCCGGCCTCGTTCTGTTCTTGTTCGCCGCCACACTAGGAGCCGCGGTCCTTGGGTATCTGCGCCTGGGGCGGTTGCTGGCCTCGGGCGTGCTCGGCAGCGCCTACGCGGCGCTGCTCCTGAACGCGCACGTCCGAGTGTTAACCGGCGTGGCGGCGTTGGTCTTCCGGATGTGGCCGGTCCGCCTCCTCGGGATGGTCCAACACCACCGCGACCTGCTGGAGCGCCGCACGCACCGCGTGCTGGTCTGGGTCGCGGTTGGCGCCTGGACCTTCCGGTCGCTTGCCTACGTCGGCCTGCTGGGGCCGGTGTGGGTCCTGGGGCAAAGCCTGCTGGCGGCCAAGCTGCAGCGGGGCTCGATCAGCATCTCCCTGGGCGATGTCCTCGATTTCACGCTCACGGTGGGTCTGGCCTTTCTGCTATCCATGTTCATCCGCTTCGCGCTGCAGGAAGATGTGTACCCCCGCATCGGCCTGACGCGCGGCGTCTCCTACGCCTTCTCGAGCCTGCTGAATTACCTGATCGTGACCCTCGGGTTCTTGCTGGGCCTGGCGGTGCTGGGGCTGGACCTCACCAAGGTGACCATCCTGGCCGGGGCGCTCGGCGTCGGCATCGGCTTTGGGCTGCAAGGTGTGGTGAACAATTTTGTCTCGGGGCTGATCCTGCTGTTCGAGCGGCCGATCCACGTGGGCGACAGCGTCGAGGTCGGGAATCAGGCGGGAACGGTCTCCCGGATCGGCATCCGCGCCAGCGTGGTGCGCACCTCGCAGGGGGCCGAGCTCATCGTCCCCAACGCGCAGCTCATCACGGAGCGGTTGACCAACTGGACACTCAGCGACCGGCGGCGGCGCATTGATCTGCCGGTGGGCGTGGATTACGGCAGCCCGCCCCAGAAGGTGATCGAGGTGCTGGGGGCGGTGGGGCGGGCGCATCCCGACGTGTTGCGCGATCCGCCGCCTCAGGCCTTCTTCACCGGCTTCGGGGACAGCGCGATCAATTTCGAGCTGCGCGTCTGGACGGAGCATTTCGACCGATGGTTTCAGATCCGGAGCGAGGTCGCGGTCGCCGCCTACGATGCGGTGCTCGCGGCGGGGATGTCGTTTCCCTCCGCCCAGCCCGAGGTGCGCCTGCGCCGAGACGCATCGGACGCCCCGGGCACGGCCTCCCAGCCCGCCGGGGAGGATGAGGAGGATGAGTAGGACGAAACCGGCCTGCGCGCGCGGCCGCAGGGGTGGGAACAGAAGCCACTGGGACGTGGCGGGGGGGCGCGACCACCGCGGGTGCGGCGCCGCGAGGACGGCGGTTGCGGAAAGGGGTGGTAGGCGCCCGAAACTGCACGCGCCCTGAATCTGCAGGCCAGGGCGTGTTAGGCTGACTGCCGGCCACATTTGGGGAGTCGGGGGTTTCTCATGGGGCGAATTTGGCACTCGCCCGTGGGACCGGAGGAGGTCAAATGGGAAAGATCGTTTCCACAGTTGTCCGCGAGATCCGGGAGGTAATACCGGCGACGATCTTCTTCCTTCTCACGTTTCATCTTGTGGCGGTTACGAAGACACTGATACTCGAAGAATATGGAATCACACCGGCAGGGGCGGCCGCCGCGACCATCGGTGCACTGATCGTCGCGAAAGTCATTCTGATCGCAGATAAGCTTCCTTTCATCGATCTGTTCCGCAATAAGCCACTGGCGTATAGCGTCATCTGGAAGACCATGATTTTTGGCAGTATTGTCCTTCTCTTTCGGTACGTAGAAGAACTCGTCCCAATGCTTTCCAAGTATGGCAGCGTGATTCGTGCGAGCCAGCATCTCGTCCAGGAGCTATCATGGCCACATTTCTGGGCGCTCCAAATCTTGCTCCTGGTGTCGCTACTCTTATACTGCTCGGGGACCGAACTCGTCCGCACCATTGGCGCCAACCAGATGATGGAAATGTTTTTCGGCTGGAAGCCCGGTTCGTCCTCCCAGAGCAGCGGGCAATGAGTTCAGCAAGAAGGTACCGGACACCTTTCGAGAGGTAATTGCCTGATACCCCCGGAACGGATTTTCGATTCTTCAGCTATTTCCCCACCCCGGAGGACTTCGACGTGCTCCTGGCCCACCTGCGGGAGCTGATCCGAGGCTGAAAGGCGTCCGGTACCTTTTCGCCAGCGGAGGGCGGCCGGCTCGGTCGGGTCCAGCAGGCGCGATTCTTGTTTGCCCGGGGGGTCTCCGGTGTGCTAAGAATACCCATCCTAAAGCCGCCAGGCGCTCCCCCGGGCGGGGGACGAGGCACGGGGCGCAGGCGGCGGGAAAGGAGGCAGGGGCATGCGAGACAGAGTGCGGAAGGTGGTCGCGGTCAGCGCCTTGGTCGGTCTCCTCACGACCGGCTGCGCCACGATGGAGGCCAACCCAAAGACCACCATCGGGGCCGTCGGGGGCGGGACGCTGGGGGGCCTGATCGCCGCGGCCGCGGGCGGGAACCCGGCGGCCATCGCCGCGAGCGTGATCGGCGGCATCCTGGTGGGTGGGCTGATCGGTAACCTTCTGGATGAGCGGGACAAGCGGCTGGCCGCTGAGGCAGAGCGGAAGGCGCTGGAGTCGGCCCCAGCGGGCACGAGCGTCGCGTGGCGGAACCCGGATAGTGGGCATTCCGGAACGGTGACCCCGACGAAGACGTACCAGAACGCCAGCGGCCAGTACTGTCGCGAGTATCAAACAAATGTGACGGTAGGCGACAAGAACGAGAAGGCCTACGGCACCGCGTGCCGGCAGCCGGATGGAAGCTGGAAGATCGTCAGCTAACCCCAATCCGAAATCATCAACCGCCAAGGCGCCAAATACGCCAAGATTGGACGGTGCATGCAGGGAAGGGAACGGAAATTCTCAAAGCTCCTTGAAGCTGCGTCAGGGGTCTCCCACTTTGATTCCACACCTTCGTGTCCTTGGCGTCTTGGCGGTTCATATTTTTTCCGAAAGGAGAGCCCGATCATGCACAGCCGCTACGGAGCCCTGCTCCTCGCCACCGTCCTGACCCTCGGGGGCCTCGGCGGCCCGGCCCTTGCCCAGACCGCCCTCCAGGGCCAGCCGGACTGGAAAGCCCGGTTCCGGACGCACGACCAGAACGGTGATGGCCGGATCGATCGCGCCGAGTTCCAGGAGTGGATGATCGAGGTGTTCTACTTCCGCGATAAGAACAGCAAGGGTTACCTCGTCCTGGAGGATGTCCGGGGTGTGATGGCGCCGGAGACGTTGAAGGCCATCAACCGCAAGGGCGACGGGAAGCTCACGCAACAGGAGTTCCTGAACGCGGTCTTCCTGGACTTCGAGACCGCCGACGTCAACAGGAACGGGGCCCTGACCATGGAGGAGATCGAGGCCTACATCAGTCGGTCGGGCAAGTAGTTTCTCGATGGCCCCCCGGGGACAGGGATGGCAATCGGGCAATCTGGCAATCCGGCAATCAGGGAACTTGGCGATTGAGCCTTCCTAGTCGCCAAATCACCGGGGGGGGCCTCCGCCCCTCGGGCGGATCATGCGCCCCCGGAGATGCGGGGGCCGCTGCAGGGCATGTTCCTCCATGATCACGCGGATGGATCTGCGGGACATGGAGATGCGGGCAGCCGCCGCGGTGGCGGCACGGCAGGGAACCGGGGGTGGGGGGCACGGCCGTTCACCCCACACGAGAGGAGGATTGCGATGCGACGCGGACTGATCAGTGGGCTCATGGTGGTCGTGCTCGTGGGACTCGCAGCCGCGGCTTGGGCCGGCGAGGAGAAGAAGGGCGTGAAGGTGGGCGTGCTCAAGTGCAATGAGGCGAGCGGCTGGGGGCTCGTCTTCGGCTCCTCGACCGATCTGAAGTGCGTGTTCACCCCGGCCGCCAAGGGGGCGAAGCCGACCCGCTACACCGGCAAGATCAAGAAGTTCGGCGTGGACATCGGCTACCAGGAGGACGCCGTGATCTACTGGGGCGTGATGTCCACGTCCGAGAAAATCGTGCCGGGGGAGTTCGTGGGCACCTACGTGGGGGTCACGGCCGATGCCGCGTGGGCGGGGGGGCTGGGCGCCAACGTGCTCCTCGGCGGCTCCAAGAAGGGCTTCGCGCTCCAGCCGGTCAGCGTCACGGGGATCGCCGGCGCCAACGTGGCCGGCGGGCTGACCGAGGTCGAACTCACGGCCGTCAAGAAGTAACGGCGAGCAGACAAAACCCGTAACGGACGATAAATCCGAAATCCGAAGCACGAAATTCGAAACAAACGTAGGAAAATTCGAAATCCGAAGCCCGAAATCCGAAGCAATTTCGAATGGGGGAAAATCCGAAACGCGAGACTTGAAGGAAGTTCGAACGTTCAGGCAAGAGGAAGGCTCGAAACCGCATGGCGCGTTTCGATCATTGCCCTTTCGAATTTCGGATTTGCTTCGGATTTCGATATTCGAGTTTCGAAATTGAGCCTGGATTTTGGGTTTGATCGGATTTCGATATTCGAATTTCGGATTTGACCGAGGATCTGAAGAGGAGAAATCCTCCATGCCAGGGCAGCAGGACGAGCAAAGGCCTGGGGCGCCAGGACGACTCGTGAGGGAGTCTAAGATGATCCAGCGGAGTCTTGCGCGAACGGGCGGCCGGGGCCGGGTCTGGCCACGGGGCGCGGGGCGTGGGCGCGGCTGGCTTCTTGCGTGCGCTCTGGTCATTGGCCTCGTGACGCTCCCGCAGTTGGCGGCAGGCGGGCAGCGCGCCACCGAGCGAGACGTAGAGCGGGTGGAGGCCATGATCCTCCGGGTCAAGCCGGCCGTCGTGGGGATCCTCACCGATGTCCGGGCTGAGGTGACCATTCGCTGCGGGAAGAACGACACCTATGTGGTGAAGCCGGATCCGGATCGCGAGAACGGCACCGGCTTCATCATTCACCCGGACGGCTGGATCGCCACCAACGGCCACGTGGTCAAGCCCGTCTATAAGGACGACGAGGAGCACATCGCCAATTTCCTGGAGCAGGCGGCGAATGCGGCCTGTGGGCTGGCCAAGCTCCCCGCCAAGTGGCGCGAGGTGCGGCTGGAGGCGATTTTCAAGGACCCGGAGAACCGGAAGGGAGTCAAGCTGACCAAGCGACTCGAAGTGTTCCTCCAGAAGCGGGTGGCCCCCGGGACCCCAGCCCCCCCAGGCGTCCCGGGAGTGGTGATGGCTTACAGCCCTCCGATCGACCCCGCGGCCATACCCAAAGGCGGCGGCGTCCCGCCGAAGGGGAAGGAAATGCTGGATGCCGCCATCATCAAGATCGAGATGACGGACCTTCCCACAGTTGACGTGAAAGGAAGGATGACGCACGTCCACTTGGGCGAGCCCTTGTTCATCATCGGGTTCCCCGGAGCGGTGCTCTGGCACGACTTCCTCAGCACGGAGAGCCGGGGCGCGGCCTCGGTGACGTTCGGCCGGGTGTCGGGGTTCAAGCTGGATGTCAACGATCGCTGGGTCATTCAGACGGATGCGGCGATCTCCTGGGGGAACAGCGGGGGGCCGGCGTTCAATCGGAACGGTGAGGTGATCGGCTTGGCCACGTTCATCACCACCTCAGTGGAGGGGGACCAGGCCATCCAGGGCTTCAACTTTCTGATCCCGGTCGAGACCATCCTGCAAATGGCCAAGGACTACGGCGTGACGCCCAACACCGACGACCCGTTCATGGAGGAGTGGGAGGCAACTATCGCCGCGTACTTCCAGGGGGACTACCGCCGGGCGTTAGAGCGCCTGGAAGCGGCCGACAAGGTCCTTCCCGGGCTCTGGGATGTGCAGCGGCTGCGGGTGCTGCTCAAGGATCTCCTGGAGCTGCAGGCGGAGATCACGCCGGTCCCTCCGCCGAAATAGCGGCAGCCACATCTCCTTCGAGCCTCCTCTCGGATTGCCGCCGACCACTATGCGCCCATACCCTCCCAGACTGAGATAAACCCCGCTCTTCCCCCAGACCCCGCAACCAGGTAGCCGATGTTGACCCCGGTTCCCGGCCGGGATAGATTCGCATATGAGAACTGCCCGCGAGGGGGCGGGAGGAGGCTGTCATGCAGGAGCGGGTTCGCGTGGGCGCGGCGCAGGTGGCGCCGCACTTCTTCGACAAGGGGAAAACGCTGGAGAAGACCGTGCGCGTCATCGAAGAGGCCGGGCGGCTGGGCCTCGACCTCCTGGTCTTTCCCGAGACCTATTTCGCGGCCTACCCGTACTGGCGGGGGGCCGTGTCCGTCCGCCGGTCCACGGAGTTGATCGTGGAGATGCAGCGGCACGCCATCCGGGCCGACGGGGAGGAGGCGCGGGTCATCGCGGATGCCGCGCGGCGCGCCAAGGTGCATTGCGTGGTCGGCTGCAACGAGCTGGACGACCGGCCCGGCAGCCTCACGCTCTACAACACCCTCCTGTTCGTGGGGCGCGACGGAAAGATCCTGGGCCGCCACCGCAAGCTCATGCCCACCCACTCCGAACGGGTGTACTGGGGGATGGGGGACGCCGCGGACATCCGGGTCTTTCCCCTGGACATCGGGGTGGTGGGCGGCCTGATCTGCTACGAGCATCACATGACGCTCTTGCGGGCTGCCATGGCCATCAAGGGGGAAGAGATCCACTGCGCCGTGTGGCCCGGCTGGTGGAAGGTGGACAAGCACCTGGGGGGGAAGAGCCCCGAACCGGGATCGGAAACCTGCGACATCGAACCGGCCATCCGCGAGTACGCCATCGAGAACCAGGCCTTCGTGGTGAGTTCGAGCTGGTTCCTCAAGCCCGAGGACGTGCCGGCGGACTTGCGGGACAGCATGCGGTACAACCTGGCAGTCGGTGGAAGCTGCATCGTGAACCCGGCGGGGCTGTACCTGAAGGGGCCGGTCTTCAACGAGGAAACCATCGTCTGGGCCGACATCGAGGCGGAGGAGCGGCGGCTGGCCAAGGCGTACTTTGACTGCCTGGGCCATTACGCGCGCTTTGACCTGCTGTCGCTGAACATCCGGGAACAGCCATACGCGCCCACCGGCACCCGCGCGCCCGGGGCCGAGGTGCCGGAGCCGCAGCGCGATCCGGACCTCCGGCGGCTGGCATCTCGGTACGGCGTGCGGGTCGAGGATCTGGAGGCCTATCTCGCCCGCAACGTGGGCCATGCAGAGTAGGGCTGATCCCCAGGAGAGAGCTGACCGCTGATGGCTGACCGCTGGGATACCAGGAGAATGCGGCGATGGATCGGGCTCGGTGTCCTCCTGGTGATTGTAGGGATTGCCTGGGTGGTGATCCCTCGCCTGGGGGCGGGGGCGCGTTCGCCCGTCGCCATAATCCTTCTGTGCGGGCTGGCCATTCTCGTCATGAAGCTGGTGGAGCGCCAGGTCCACAAGTGGTTTCAGCGTTGGGCCGAGAAGCAGGCGGCCAGGACACCGCGGCCAAAAGGGCCACGATAGGCAGATGCGGTCACGAGGTTTCATGACAAGCCGGTGAGGTTGCGGGCAAGGTGTAATCAGGATTCGAGGAGTAGGTCATGCGTAGCGTGAAGATCGGGACCTCGGTTCTGGAGCTGGTCGAGGGAGACATCACGAAGCAAGACACGGAAGCCATCGTCAACGCCGCCAACGAGAAATTACTAGGCGGGGGTGGCGTGGATGGGGCCATCCATCGGGCCGGCGGCCCCCAGATCCTGGAGGAGTGCAAGAAAATCGGTGGCTGCCCGACGGGAGAGGCGCGCATCACCACGGGAGGACGCCTCAAGGCCAAGTGGGTGATCCATACCGTGGGCCCCGTTTACCGTGATGGCAAGCATCGAGAGCCCGAGTTGCTGGCGAATGCCCATCGGAACAGTCTGCAGCTTGCATCGGAGAAGGGCGTCAAGACCGTGGCATTCCCTTCCATCAGCACCGGGGCCTACGGGTACCCCCTGGCCGACGCCGCCCGCATCGGCCTCCGCACCACCCTCGAGTTCCTGAAGGCCCACCCCGAGATCAGCCTGGTCCGCTTCGTCCTCTTCGGCCACGCGGCCCTCCGAACCTACGAGACTGTCCTGGACGAACTCCTCCCACCTGAAGATAGAAAGTCAGCCTGACCGTCACCTGCCGTCCCGCTTACTTGTTGGTTTGTAAGGCCTGACCCCCAACGTGCGCGATGTCCGGCTGTCAAGGCGACGATGGTGAGGAAAAGGCAGCGAGGTCGTCCCAGCCGGCGCGTGCGCCCGGCAGCATGCCTGGAAAATCCCTAGTGACTGTGGTACGGTTTTGAACATGGTTCGGGCACGGCGACCGCAGGCCACGATGCGGAGGGAGACTGGTGATCACCCCGAGGCGAGGGTCTATCTTGCCCGGGGGCGTGTGCGAGTCGTTACGGTGTCGGATGGCGGCGAGTCGGCCCAGGTCATGGTCGGCAGCGTGCGGGGGCCGGAGCACCTGGAGTTGATTCGCCGGGCGGGTTTCTATCACGTGCCGACCTCCGCCATCGCGGCGTCCCGGACGGCTGTGGCCTTCATCGCCTTCTACGAAGGGGCCACCCGGTTCCGCGGCCAGGTCGGAGTGATTCGGGAATACGCGGCGGTCCTGCGGGTCTCCCGCGTGCGGCGGGCCGAGCTGCCAGGACTCACCTGGCCGGGCCGGCGCGGCGAGGACGCGCTGTATTACCGATTTGACCTGGGCCCGCTCCAGAAGCTTCCCCGGCCGATTACGAATCCGGATCGGCTCCGAGTGGTGTTTCGGTTCCCCGACCTGGCGAAATTCCGGGGGGCGGCAACGCTGCGGGATCTTGGAGCGCGCCGAGTTCGCACCTCGAAGGGAAGATCCGGCGAACGGCGCCGGGGAAAACCCTCAGCATGTGAACCGCCATGACGCCTCCGAGCTGGCAATCCGGCAATCCGGCAATCAGGCAACTTGGGACCCCAGGGTGCCAGATTGCCCAGTTGCCTAATCGCCTCCCATGAGGACTTGGCGCCTTGGCGGTTAATGGGTTGGGATCGGATTGAGGAGCCTCCGATGCGCCTGAAGAAAGCCGAGCGAGAATACCTGATGTTCCAGCGGGTCTGCCGCCTGGCGACGGTCGGGAGGAACGGCCGGCCCCACAACGTACCCGTCTGCCCGATCCTGGACCGGGACCGGATCTACTTTGGCTCGGCCGCCGATGCGGTCAAGGTGCAGAACATTCAGGGCAATCCGCAGGTGGCCCTGGTGTATGACGAGTACACGGAGGCCTGGGCAGGCCTGAAGGGCATCCTCGTCTGGGGGACCGCCCGGGTGGTCGATGCGGGGCCGACTTTTCGACGCATCCAAAGGCTGCTTTATCAGCGCTTCCCCCAGTACGCAGGCTATGCGGCCATCCAGGAGAAGGACTCGGCCGTCGTCGAGGTGACGCCGACCCGAACGTTCAGTTGGGGGCTGTAGCCTGTGATTTCCTCCAAGGTCGATGGGGTGGATCCTCTTCAGGTCTTGCTGGCCAGCATAGTGGCATGCCGGAAGTGTCCCCGTCTGGTAGCCCATCGGGAGCGGGTGGCGCGGGAGAAGGTTCGGCGCTACCGCGACGAGGATTACTGGGGAAAGCCCATCCCGAGCTTTGGCGATCCGCAAGGGCGGTTGCTGATCGTCGGCCTGGCCCCCGCGGCCCACGGGGGCAATCGCACGGGCCGCATCTTCACGGGCGACCGGAGCGGTGATTTCCTCTTTGCTGCCCTGAACCGGGCGGGGTTCGCCAATCAACCCTGGTCCCGCCACCGTGGAGACGGCCTCGCGCTTCGCGACTGCTACATCACCGCGGCTGTCCGCTGCGCTCCCCCAGACAACAAGCCGACTCCGGAAGAGCTAGCCACCTGTCAGTCCTACCTGGTGGAGGAGATCCACCTGCTCCGGCGAGCACGCGTTGTCGTGGCGCTCGGCCGGATCGCCTTCGAGGCGTTCCTGAAGACGTGGGTCCGGGCGGGGCGACCGGCGCCCACCCCACGACCGCGGTTCGCCCACGGCGCCGTGGCCGAACTGCCGGGAGGCGTCCGGCTGCTCGCATCCTATCACCCCAGCCAGCAGAACACCCAGACAGGGCGTCTCACGGTCCCCATGTTCCGCCGAATTTTTGCCAGGGCACGGCAGATCCTCACTGGCCTCACCCCGAATCAGACAAGGCCGGGCACCCGTCGAAAGGGATGATGGGCACGCATGTCGGAAACCCATCTCATGGGTTTCCGCCGACTTGCCAAGAGCCGATCCGCCTGCTATACTCACGCCGTCATCAATTCCAGGAGGTGTCCGTGGACGAACCGTTGGCCCAGCGCATTCTGGACCTCATCTTCCAGGATTCCGAGGTGCGGCGGCTGTACAAGGAATCGCTCACGGACTGGATCCTGGATACGCAGCCCCGGACGGCACCGCTGGATGCCGCGGCCCTTCTACAGTACCTGGCAGCGCACCAGCCGGATCTCCTGAATCGCCTGAAGATCAACGTGCGGATCAAAGAGGACCTGGCCCGCGCGTTGGAATCCATCGAGCGGAACTGATCTCCCCCACGGCCCCTGCCTTCTCCTCCCCCGGCGTTCCCTCGCGAGCTGTTCGACGAGTCGCTGTGTCCGATCGGGTTCCGAAGCTGGTGGGATGGTGTCCGCTTGGTTGGTGCAAGGCGCCGTGATGTGTGCCGGTCGTGGGAGGGAAGTCGCCTCTCGGCTGAGAAGCCGGCGTCGCGGTTCGGCGCTGGCCTTCCGGGCTCGATGGGACTGACGGTGTGATGGGACGGCGACCAGTCGTACTGGACGTGGACACCGGGGTGGATGACGCGCTGGCCATCATCCTGGCGCTCCGCTCGCCGGAGTTGGAGGTGCTGGGCATCACCACCGTGTCCGGAAACGTGTCGGTGGAACGGTGCACGGCCAACACCCTCCTGGTCCTGGAGATCCTCGGCGCGCCCGCGATTCCCGTCGTGGAAGGGGCGAGGGGGCCGCTCGCGCGGACGGCATTCACCGCGTCCGAGGTTCATGGCCCGGACGGGCTGGGCGGGGTGACCCGGAAGTATCCGGTCCCCTCGCGCCAGGCCAGGGAGGGCGCGGTGGATTTCCTCCTGGAGATGGCCGACCGCTTCTCCGGGGAGCTGACCCTGGTGGCAACGGGACCGCTCAGCAACGTCGCCACGGCGATCCAGCGGGATGGGACGGCGATGCGCCGGCTGCAGGGGGTCATCGTGATGGGAGGGGCGATCCGGGTGCCGGGCAATGTGGCCCCCACGACCGAGTTCAACTTCGCGGTGGACCCCGAGGCCGCGGCGATCGTCCTGGCGGCGGGGCTCCCCCTGACGCTGGTCCCGCTGGATGTGACCGAACAGGTCATCCTGACCCGCAAGGCAGTGGAGGGGGCCGGGGACGGCAGGCTGCAGGCCTTCATCCGGGAGATGACGGCGATGACCATGGTCTTCCACCGGGACGTCGAGGGCTTCGATGGGATGTTCCTCCACGATCCCCTGGCCGTGGGAAGCGCGGTGGACCCCTCCCTGGTCCGCGGGCAGGCCATGGCCGTGCACGTTGAGCGCCGGGGGGAGCTGACCGCCGGGATGGCGGTTGCCGACCTTCGTCGGAGAAGCAGGGCGACGCCGACGGCAACCGTGTGCCAGGAGGTGGATGTGGTCCGGTTCATGCACCTTTTCGATCAGCGCGTTCTGCGCTGAGCGTGCTCGCTCCCATGGCGATCCGAGATCCAAAGAATTCATACGGTTACGCCCCGTGGAAAGGGCCAGGCAAGGGATGAGACCGACCGAGTTTCCTGCAGATTCTGGACATCAGGGCTCCGCATTGGAACTGGGCGCGGGCACGGTCCGCCGCCCCCTGGGCTCGTCGAGAAACGGGAAGGTCCAGGAATTGGTCCACGAGCTGGTCGAGGCGGCGGGGGGCTCGCCCCACGCCGAGTACATCCAGGAGATGGTTCACACCGCTCTCCGCCTGGTCCAAGACCAGGCGGATCGGGGTGACGTCAAGATCTTGAACGCGGCGATCCGCGAGCTGGTCTACGCCTTCCGGATTTTTGCCCCGTATCGGGGGATCCCGAAGGTCACGATGTTCGGCTCCGCCCGGACCACGGAGGAGCAACTGGAGTACCAGATGGCGCAGGCGTTTTCCCACGCCATTAGCCGCCGGGGCTGGATGGTCATCACCGGGGCCGGGGACGGAATCATGAAGGCGGGGCAGGGAGGGGCCGGCCGGGACCGGAGCTTCGGGGTGAACATCCGGCTGCCCTTTGACCAGCCGGCCAACGAGTTCATCAAGAACGATCCCAAGCTGATCACGTTCAAGTACTTTTTCACTCGCAAGCTGATTTTCCTGAAGGAAGCCGACGCCATCGCCCTGTTTCCCGGCGGCTTTGGCACCCTGGACGAGACGTTCGAGATCCTCACGCTGATCCAGACGGGAAAGAGCAACCCGCTGCCCGTGGTGTGTGTGGACCGTCCGGGTGGGGACTACTGGCTGGCCTGGGATCGCTACGTGCGGGACGTCCTACTGGCCCGTGGCCTGATCTCCCCCGAGGATCTTTCCCTGTACCGTGTCACGAACAACTTCGAGGCGGCCCTCGAGGAAATCACCGGGTTTTACCGGAATTACCACTCGAGCCGCTACGTGGGGGAGCGTCTGGTGATCCGCCTCCGCCAGGCGCCGGCGGGCGAGACGCTGGATCGGCTCAACCACGACTTTGCGGACATCCTGGCGGAGGGGGCCATGGCGGTTTCCCCCGCACTCCCGGAAGAGGGAAACGACCACGCCCTGGCCAATCTCCCGCGCCTGGTCCTGCCCTTCAATCGTCGGAACTTCGGCCGGCTCCGCCAGCTCATCGACGCCCTGAATCAGCTTCCCGGGATCCCCTCTGTGCCATGATCCGCGTTCCGGCTTGACCACTCCTTGGAGTTCCGCATCCCGGGCCCTTGTAAGTCCCCTCACAGCCCTCGCCTTGATTCCAGGCTAACCCTTTGAGCGCGGCCTCCCTATAAACCGTGAGAGCGGGCCCGGTCGCCCCCGCCGCCTTCCCCGTCATGCCAAAGCCCGGGCATGAGGGATCCTAACCCCGACACGCCACGACCGCCTGGCCATTCTGCCCGCCCCGGGACCCCCGCCATAGGCCGGGTGGCGCTCCCTCTCACCCCTTCACTGCCCCGACCGTGAATCCCGCGATGAACCGGTCCAGGAAGAGGTTATAGACAACGGCAATGGGCACGCTCGTGACCAGGCACGCGGCCATCAAGGAGCCCCAGTAGAACGTGTCGCCGCGGATGAGGGCCACCGGCACGCCCACGCTGACGGTCATCTTCTCGACGGAGGAGATGAAGGTCAAGCTGTAGACGAACTCCTGGATCACCAGGGTCATCGCAAAGATCACCACAGTGAGGATGCCGGGCAACGAGAGAGGCAAGACCATCCGGCAGATCGCCCCCAGGCGGCTGCACCCGTCCACCATGGCGGCTTCCTCGACCTCCCTGGGCAGCGACTTGAAGAAGCCCATGAGGAGCCACGTGCAGAACGGGACGGTGAAGGTTGGATAGACGATCACCAGTGCCCAGGTGCTGTTCTGGAGGCCCATGAGAGACACGAGGCGAGAAAAGGGAATGAAGAGGAGGGTTGAGGGCACGAGGTAGGTCAGGAAGATGCCGATGCTGAGTCGTTCGCCTCCCCGCCCCGTCAGGCGCGCCAGGCTGTAGCCGGCCGGCACCGCCAGCGCCACCGTGATGGCCACCACCGTCACACCGATGGCGAGGGTGTTCAGCAGCCACGTAGGGTACAGCGTGTTCGCGAAGAGCAACGTGATATGGTCGAGCGTGGGCGTCTGGTTGAAGATGAGCGGGTTGTGCGCGACGTTCGTGGCCCCCACGTACAGGTCGGCATTCTGCTTGAACGAGGTCACGAACATCCAGTAGAAGGGGAACAGCGCGAAAATCGTAAAGGCCAGGATCACCGCGCGGTGGGCAATGGTTCCCCCCACCTTCCGGAGCGTGGACCGACGCACTACTGCACCTCGGCGCGCCGCGAGACGCGCAGCATCAGGATGGCCATCACGAGGAGGACTGGCATGAGGAAGATGGCGATTGCCGCGCCCCGGCCGACGTCGCCGCCCAGGACCCCCTCCTGAAACGCCAGGCTGGCCAGGACGTGGGTGCTGTTGTACGGGCCGCCGCGGGTCAGCAGGTACACCACGCTCATGTCCGTGAAGGTGAACACCGTCCCGAAGAGCGTGGCGACAGTCAGGATCGGCAGCATCATGGGGATCGTGACCTGGACGAGCTTGGCCACGATCCCGGCGCCGTCAATGTCGGCTGCCTCGTGGATCTCGTGGGGAATGGAGGTGAGCCCCGCCAGGATGATCACCGTGGAGAAGGGGAGCATCCGCCAGATGTGAATGATGATGATGGCCATCATGCCCAGGGTCGTGTCCCCCAGCCAGTAGTACCACTCGCCGGGGCCGAAGTAGCCGGTGACCTTCAGGATCCAGTTGACGACGCTGAACGTGGAATCGAAGATCCACAGCCAGCTGAGGGTCGCCAACGAGATGGGGGCCGCCCAGGGCAGCAGGATCGCGAAGCGCACCACGGATTTGCCCCAGAACCGCTGGTTCAGGGCCAGCGCCAGGATGTTGCCCAGCACGATGATGGTGAACTGCGAGGCAACGGTGAACACGAAGGTGTTCCACAGGGCTCGCTGGAACACCGGGCTCTTGATGACATTTCTGAAGTTCTGGAGCCCCACGAAGGAAAAGTCGAGGCTGCCGGCAGAGGAGTTGGTCAGGCTCAGGACGAGGGCCAGGAGGAACGGCACTGCCACGAGCAGGATGATGCACGCCATGGCAGGGGAGAGCAGGATGACCCCGAGTCGGCGGTCGGACCAGCGGATCCTCGAGCTCGATCTGCGGAGGCTGCCCAAAGAGTAACCCATGTCCCCGGTACACCTGTCACCCTTGACCCCGGTCCGTACATGTCGTGGGTGGGGGAGGGTCGATCACGTGAGGCCTGGGTGAGCGGGCGGGTCCCGGGACCCCATCAAAGACAAGCCGGCAGTGGGCAAAGCACCGCCCGCCTGCCGGCTCGTGGGTGATTCAGAGACCGCCGAAGCTACCTGTCCTTGGACCCGCCGCCAACGAACCCCTTCTTCCGCCACTTGTTGAAGATCTCTTTGGTCCGGGTGTCGGCCTCGGCCAGGGCGTCCTTGGGTGACAGGGCGCCGGTCGCGGCCTTGGCGAACATGTCCGTGAGGACGTAGGTGTCGAACATCTCCCCTTCCGCCGGGTTGGCGTTTCCGGGATGCCCGAGGTTTGTGGACCACTTCTGCGAAGTCTCCAGGACCGCGAGCTTGTCGGCCGGCTTCGACCCGAAGGGGTCGTTGCGACACTGCTTGGCGATCCAGGCCGCGCCTGATTCGATTTTCCTGTTCAGCGGCGTGCCTGGCTCCGCCACGGCGCCGTAGAAGGATGGGAAGTTATACAGCTTGCTGGCCAGCATCGAGTCTCGAGACGCATCCACCAGGGCTACGAGAAACTCCTTGGCCGTCTCCTGATTCTTCGAGGACTTCCACACCACATAGCCGCTCATGACGTGCTCGGAGGCCCACTGGATGCCCGTGGGCCCCTTGAGCGCCGGCGTGAAGAAAATGTCGTCCGCCACCGGCAGCTTGTTGTCCTGGGCCGTGCGGAAGGCCGAGATTGAGTTGAGGATGTAGGAGGTTTCCCGGGCGTTGAGCGCCTGGTTATTGGAGGCCGCGTTCCAACTGAGGACGGCCCGGTTCATGCCGACGGCGTACAGCCGCTTCGTGTACTCGAGGGCCTGGAGCGTCTCGGGGGAGTTCAGCACCACATTGCCGTCTCGGTCCTGGATCGAGCCGCCGTGGCACCAGAGGATGGCCCGGGTCGCCATGTTGGAGTCGATGTCCTGCGAGAGACCGATGCCGATCGGGATCTGCATCTCGGGGAACTTCTTCTTGATCTCGGGTGCGGCCTTCACCAGGTCTTCCCAGGTCGCCGGGCCATTGGGCATTCCAATGCCGCTCCAGGCCGGCCTGAGGTAGTCGCCCGGATCCGGCACCCACATGTCAGAGAGGGCGAATTGCTTCTTCGTAAACGAGTTGTACGTGCTGCGCTTCGCCAGCTCCACCTTCGGGCCATGTTTCGCCTCGAGCGTCCGCACAACGTCGCTGAGGTCAATGACATGCTCCTCGAAGGCGCTGGCCAGAGCCATAAACATGTGAATGTCGTGGCCGGCCTGAGCCGCCACTTCCGCCGTGGCGCGCGGGACCACGTCGGCGAAAGACACGTGGTCAACGGTGACCTCGATTCCCTTGGCGGCCCCCCAATTCTTGGCCCAGGGGTCGAACCACTTGTCGTAGGCGGGAACGAAGTGGCTCCATTGAAGGATCTTCAGCGTCTTGGTTTGCGCCCTGGCGCGGCCCGGGATGATGATGCCGGGGCCGATCCCCGCCGCCAAGACCCCGGCGCCGGTTACCTTGAGCAGGTCTCGCCGGGAGATACCTCCGTGCCTTTTCTTTTTCGCCATGGCACCCTCCTCATCCTTGCCCACCCTCTGAGTGGCCCCTCGCCCATCTCAGGGGTGGGTTGAATAGTGACCATCCGAGAATCCAGGCAGTGCGCGAAGAAACAGTCCACTCTGTAGCACGGAGATCGGGGCACTGTCAAGTCCAGGCCGGGTCTCAAGCCGGCTCTCATCACTGCCATCCCCTAGCCCTTGACTGCCCCGAAGGTGAGACCGGTGACGATGTGTCGCTGCATGATAAGCGTAAGCACGATGACCGGAAGCGTGATCATCGTCGCGGCGGCGGCCAGGGGCCCCCAGTTGATCTCCTCGTACCCGATCATGTTGAAGACCGCGATGGGTAAGGTCCGCGTATTCCGGCCGGCCAGGATCACCGAGAACAAGAAGTTGTTCCAGGAGAAGATGAAGCTCAAGATGGACGTCGCAACGATCCCCGGCTTGACCAGGGGGACGGCAACCCGCAAGAAGGCCCCGTAATAGGAGCAGCCGTCGATGAGGGCGGCATCCCGGAGTTCCGGCGGGATGTCCTCGAAGAAGCCGATCATGACCCAAATGATGATGGGTAAGCCGACGACGAGATGGGTGAGGATGAGGGCCTGGTAGGTATCCACCATTCTCAGGTTGCGGAACAGGATGTACCAGGGGATGAGGTAGCTGATGCCCGGGATGATGCGGGCCGCCAGGACGACGAGGGCCAGGCCACCCTGGCGCCAGTGCGCGATGCTGTAGGCCGCCGGCAGTCCCACGATCAGGCCCAACAGGGTACACCCCGTGGCCACCACAAAGCTGTTCCAGGTGTAGAGGAGGAACGGGTGCTTCGCGAACACCTCGATGTAGCCCTTGAAGGTCACGGTGAACCGAAAGAAACTCGGGGGATAACCCGCGGCCTCTATCTGGGGTTTCAGGGAAAGGGTGATCATCCAGTAGAAGACGAAGACCGTGGGGAGCATGACGATGATGACGAGGGCATAGAACCCCATGCTCTTGAGCAGATTCCTCAGTCTCTTCCGCTGGACTACCATCCCGTCCGTCTCACTTTCATGAGGATGAGGGAGGCACCCATGACGATGGCGAACAGGGCCACGGCCATGGACGAGGCGTACCCCATGCTGAAATACGAGAAGGCCTGGGTGAACAGCAGGATGTTGATGGTCTCGGAGGAATTGGACGGCCCCCCCTGGGTCATTACGAAAATGATGTCGAAGGTTTTCAGGGCATCAATGGACCGGAAGAGGACGGCCACGATGATCGTCGGCCGCAGGAGGGGGAGCGTGATGTGCCAGAAGGACTGCAGGCCGCTGGCCCCGTCAATGAGGGCGGACTCGTAGGGCTCCTTCGGCAGGGCCGCCAGCCCGGCCAGGGCGATGAGCATGATGAGGGGTGTCCATTCCCAGACGTCCACCAGGGCCAGGGCGTAGAGGGCGGTCTGGCTGCTGTAGGTCCACTTGAACGGGGCCAGGCCGACCAGGCTCACCAGGTAGTTCATCACCCCCAACGTGGGGTGGTACATCATGACGAAGACCAGGGCGATCGCCGTGGGCGTCGCCATCATGGGCAGGATGGACAACGTCCGGGCGAGGCCGCGCCCCCAGAACTCCCGGTTGAACAGCACGGCCATGCCCACGCCCAGGACCGTCTCCACTGACACGGCCAGGAAGGTGAAGTACAGGGTGCGGAAGAACGCGTCGCGAAACCTCGGATCCCCAGTGAGGATCTGTTGATAATTGGCGAAGGCGATGAATTTTGGCGGCGTGAGACTGGAAGCGAACCACTCCTGCAGGCTCATCCAGCCGGTATAGAAAACGGGATACACGATGATGAGGGCAACCGTGATGGCCGCGGGGGCGGGAAAGATGTAGCGCGCGTTCCGGTGGGCAAACCGCGACAGGCGAACGCCGATTCCCAACGGAGCCTCAGTGGTAGGCAAGTGGACGGCGCGGGTCCGATTCGCCATTTCAGGCGGCCTCCCCCCTCTCGCAAAAAGAGCCCGGCCCTCCCGCCTTCTCACAGGCGATCGGCGGGAGGGCCAGGTTCCTCCGAGGGGTGGGCGAGACTACTTCTCGGTCTTGTCCAGGAGTTCCTGGAATTCCTTGTGGGCCTGGGCCATGACGTCCGCCGACTTGGCGCCCTCGATGGCCTTCTGGATGGCCACCCCGATGATGTCCCGGTACTGGGTAACGTCTACGATCTCCGGGAGACCGGCCCGGCCGATCTTCAGGCTCTCCAGGTAGGCGGTGTACCAGTCGGCCGGCATCTTGGGCTTGGCCTTTACCTCGGGGTCGTTCCAGGGTGAGACACGGCCGACCCCGACGCCTGCCAAAAGCTCCCGCGCGAAGTTCTTCTTGTTGGTGGCCCACTGGATGAAGAAGTAGGCCGCCTCCTTGTTGCGGCTCTGGGACGTGATGGCCATGGCGTTGGTGAAGGTCGGCGCCACGGGGCCAGCCGGGCCCGCGGGGAGCACCGCGTAACCGACCTTGCCCACGATCTTGGACTTCGCCGGGTCCTCGAACTGGTTGGCGAAGTTCACACCGTCATAGTAGATAGCCACCTGGCCCTGCATGAAGGCCGAGCTGCACTCGTACCAGTTGAAGTTCACCACTCCGGGGGGACCAAAGCGCTTGAGCATGCCCGCATACCAGTCCATGGCCTTGACCCACTCGGGTGTGTTCAGGGCGGATTTGCCGTCCGGCGTGAGGTACTTGCCCCCCATGTTGTAGATCACGTAGGCCCATGGGGTGGCATTCGCATTCTTCAGGCCACGGGCCACAAAGCCGTACATGCCGGGTGGACCGTGGAGCTTCTGGGCCTGATCCTCCAGCTCGGCCATGGTCTTGGGCGGTCGGAACCCTTTCTGCTGGAAGATGTCCTTCCGGTAAAAGAGCACGAAAGGATCCACGAACGTGGGGAGCCCGCTGATGGTCTTGTCGGGCTGGGTCACGTCCGCTCTGGCGCCGGCCGTGAAGTCGTTCCAGTCGTAGTCCGGGGCGGTCAGGCTCTTGTCCTCCAGGAACTTGTTCAGCGGCTGGAACCAGCCGGACTTCCATAGGCGGCGCTTCTCCACGTGCATGCTGGCGTGCCAGGCGTCGACACCGCCGGCGCCACCCGTCATTTCCACCGTGAACTTCTGGCGCCCCTGCACCTCGGGCAGCACCTCGTACTTGGCCTTGATGCCGGTGAGGGACTCGAACTCCGGGATGTGCTTCACCATCTCATCCACGAAGGGGTGTTTATAGAGCAAGAGGTATAGCTCCTTCCCCTTGAACCGCTGCCAGTCGAAGGTCTGGGCGCGTGCCGGCGTGACCACGAAGGGGCCGAAGGCCACCCCGGCCGCCGCAGTCGCCCCCAGGCGAAGGACGTCCCGACGCGTCATATTCTGGGAACCGGCATTCTTTGGTTTCTGCCGCCTCATGTTGACCTCCTCCCCTCAAGTTGGTGAGACAAACCTACCCTGTCCTGCGCAACGTCCCCGTGAGGTGCGAGCCCGTCAAGACACGCGTCCGGAGATTTCCCCCCTCCCCCAGTTCGCCTTGCCGTGGAGGCTACTTCTCGGTCTTGTCCAGGACCTCCTGGAACTCCTTCTGGGCCTGGGCCAGGACATCGCTGGACTTGGCCCCCTCGATAGCCTTCTGGATGGCCACGCCGATGATGTCCCGGTACTCCGTGACCGCCACGATCTCGGGCAGGCCCAGGCGGCCGATCTTCAGGCTGTCCACGTAGGCCTGCGACCAGTCCGCCGGCATCTTGGCCTTGGCCTTGACCTCGGGGTCGTTCCAGACCGAGGTCCGGGCACTCCCCGTGCCGTCCAGCAGCTCCCTGACGGCGCTCCGCTTGCTGGTGGCCCACTGGGCGAAGAAGTAGGCTGGCCCCTGGTTCTTGCTCTGGGAGCTGATGGCCACCGCGTTGCCGAAGATGGGGGAGAAGTGCCCTCCGGGCCCGGCGGGCAGCACCGCATAGCCGACCTTGCCCACGACCTTGGATTTCTCCTTGTCCTCGAACTGGCTGGCGAAGTTCACCCCGTCGTAGTACATCGCCACCTGGCCCTGCATGAAGGCGGCGCTGCACTCGTACCAGTTGAAGTTCACGACGCCGGGCGGGGCGAAGCGGCGGAGCATGCCGGCGTAGTAGTCCATGGCCTTGATCGCCTCGGGTGTGTCGATGGAGGCCTTCCCGTCCTTGGTGAGGAAGTTGCCGCCCATGCTGAAGAGGACCCAGTCCCAGGCAGGAGCGTTGGCGTTCTTCAGGCCGCGGGCCACAAATCCGTAAAGCCCAGGCGCGCTGTGGAACTTCTGCGCTTGCTCCTCCATCTCGGCCAGCGTCTTGGGTGGCTTCAGGCCCTTCTGCGCAAACAGGTCCTTCCGGTAGAACAGGATCCACGGGTCCACGAAGGCCGGCAGGCCGGAGATGCTGCCATCCGACTGGGTCGCGATCTGCTTGGCGCCCGCCGCCATGTCGTTCCAGTCGTAATCCGGCGCCGTCATCGTCGGGTCCTTCAGGAACTTGCTGACGTCGAAGTACCACCCCGACTTCCAGAACCGCCGCTTCTCCACGTGCATGCTGGTGTACCAGACGTCAATGCCCCCCGAGCCTGCCGTGAACTCCACCGTCAGTTTCTGCCGGGCCTGGATCTCGGGCAGATCCGCGAACTCCACCTTGATCCCGGTCTGCTTCTCGAAATCCGGCAGCATCTTTTCCATGGTGTCGGACCAGGGGTTCTTCGTAAACTGGATGAAGATCTTGCTCCCCTTGAACCGCTGCCAGTTGAACGCATCCGCGGCCCCGGCAACCCGCATCACGAACGGGCCGACCGCGGCCCCGGCGGCTGCGCCCGCCCCGTACCGCAGCAAATCCCGGCGCGTCATTCCGACCCGCCCCGCCCCTGACCGCTTGTGATTTCTCATGGCCTCCTCCTATCCCTCCCGCTAACGATGCCTCCGTCGAGTTGCATTCAAGCTATCCAGTCCCCATCCCCGTGTCAACCCCTTTCCACCTGGCGGGCCTCCTCCCACGCGCACGTCACCCGAAGATCACGCGGGGCAGGAAGAGCACCAGCTCGGGAAAGACCGTGATCAGGAGCAGCACGACGATCAGCGGCACCAGGAATGGTGCCGTCGCCCGCGCCACCTCCTCGAAGGGAAGCTTGGCCACACGCGACACCACGAACAGCACGATGCCCACTGGCGGCGTGAGCGTCCCGATCATGAGATTCAGGACGACGACCAAGCCGAAATGCACCGGGTCGATGCCCACGGCCTTGATCACCGGCATGAACACCGGGATGAGGACGATCAGGGCCGCCAGGGCCTCCATGAAGCAGCCGACGATGAGCAGGAACACATTGATGAGCAGCAGGATGACGAGGGGGTTCTGCGTCGTCCCCAGGATCCAGGCCCCGAGCTGCTGCGGGACCTGCGCCCGGGCCAGCACCCAGCCGAAGAGCGAGGCGGTCATCACGAGCATGAGGACGACCGCGTTCGTCTCCACCGTGTCCAGAAAGATCTTCGGCAGGTCCCGCCAGGACAGCTCGCGGTAGACGAAGAGGCCCAGGGCGAGGGCGTAGGCTGCGGCCGCGAACGCCGCCTCGGTCGGGGTAAAGACTCCGGCCATCATCCCGCCGAACAGGATCACGGGGGTCATGAGGGAGAGCAACGCCTTCCGGGTTTTCGTGACGAACTCCCGGAGGGTGGGCGCGCGGTGCGCCCCGAAACCCCGCTTCTGGGCCATCCAGCGGATCTGAACCATGAGGGCGGCCGCCATGAGGAACCCCGGAATGAACCCGCCGGCAAAGAGCCGTCCGATCGAGACGTCCGCGATGACCCCGTAGATGAGCAGCGGGACGCTGGGGGGGATGATGGGCCCGATGGTGGCCGAGGCCGCGGTCACCGCGGCCGAGAAGGCAAGGGGATACCCCTCGTCCGTCATGGCCTTGATCTCGATGGTCCCGAGGCCCGCGGCATCCGCCACGGCCGACCCCGACATCCCGGCGAAGATTACGCTGCCGATGACGTTCACGTGGGCGAGCCCCCCGCGGAACCGGCCGGCCAGGCACTCGCAGAAATCATAGATGCGCTTCGTGATCCCGGCCGAGTTCATGGCCATACCCGTCAGCATGAAGAAGGGGGCGGCGAGCAGGGGAAAGGAATTGGCCGAGGCCGTCAGGCGCTGGGGGATGGACAGCAGGATCTCCCCGTTGGCCCAGAGGTACATCAGGCAGGAGAACCCCATGCTGATGAAAAGGGGCATCCCCAGCGCCATGAGCCCCAGCCAGACCCACATCATCGGCCCAACGGTCATGCCTGGACCCCCTCTTCCGCGCCCAGCAGCGTCCGCAAGAATGCCTCGATCGTCTCCAGGGTCATCAGGATGGCCGAGAGGGGTGCCGCGAGGTAGATAACTGACCACGGGATGGGCAAGGTGATGGCCTCCACCGTGTGGGAGCGGACCATCAGGATGGCTCCCTGGATGGCGAGCTGCACGAGGAAGACCAGAGCCAGCACTTGGCAGCCGAGCGCGACGGGCCGGCTCAGGCCACGCGGCAACCGCTCCGAGACAAAGACGATGGTCACGTGGCTTCCGCGTCGCAGGGCCACGGGCGCCCCCAGGAAGCAGGCCCAGATGTACAGATACCGGGCCAGTTCCTCAGTCCAGGTGAGTGGCGTGCTCAGAACATACCGGAAGGTGACCTGCAAGACCATGGTCACCAGGATCGCCATGAACAGCAGGACGCAGGCGTGGCACGCCCAGCGGTCCAGGAGGGCGGTCAGTCGCGCCAGAGGCGCGACCAATGGCGGGACTGCCGTCCCCCGGTCCGTTGCTGTCGTGGCGTCGGCGGTCATCGGGTCTCGACGATCTTCTCGAAGAGCCCCTTGCCCCACTTGGCCTCGAACATCTTGGGCAGGGTATCCAGGACGGGCTTGCGGAAGGACTCAACGTCCGGCTGGATCACCTCCATGCCCGCCTTCTTGAACTTGTCCACGAGCGTTTGCTCGCGGCCCAGGATCTCCTGGTTGTTCCAGGCGATCCCCTCGGCGACGGCGTCACTGATCACCTTTTGGTCCGTCGCAGAGAGGCCCTGCCAGAACTTGTCGTTGATTACGACGAGGCGCGGGGTCAGGATGTGGCCGGTGAGGACCAGGTACTTCTGGACCTCGAAGAACTTCCCGGAATCAATGGTAGGCAGTGGGTTCTCCTGGCCGTCCACCACGTTCTGCCGCAGGGCCAGGTACAACTCGCTGAAGGTCATGGGGGTCGGCTTGGCCCCCCAGGCCCGGGCCATGGCCAGGAAGACCTCGTTCTCCGGAACCCGCAGCTTGAACTCCTTCATGTCGGCCGCGGTGCGCACGGCCTTGTTCGTGGTCGTCAACTGCCGGACGCCGTAGTACGTGGTCCCGAGGATCCGCATGCCCCGCTTCTCGACCAGTTGGCGGTTGAGATCCTGCCCGACCGGGCCGGCCATCACCTTGGTGAGGTGGGCGGCGTCGCGCCAGACGTAGGGCGCCTCGATAATGGAGATACTCGGCACCCACTGGCCGAAATTGGCCGCGCCCTCGGTCACCATCTGCTGCGTCCCCAAGGCGACCGCCTCGATCTGGTCCTTGGAGCTGCCGAGCTGGCTCGCTGGGTAGACTTGGATCTCGATGCGTCCCTGGGTGGCATCCTTCACCCGATTGGCCACCCGCTGGATCATCTGCACCGAGGGATGATCCGCCGAGAGGACGTCTCCCCAGCGGATGATGGTGGCCGCCTCCACCCCGGTGACCAAGACGCCAATAAGTCCAACCACAATGATCAACTGCAGCCTGGTTCGCATGACCTTACTCCTCCTTCGCGTGTGCGATCACACCACGCCGGTGGTGAGCCAACGGGTATCAGTGATGGGGGACATCGTGAGGCGGAAAGTGGCAAGACCTCGCGGCCACCTGCCCAGTCGAGGCGGCGGCTCGACGTCGGGTTGTCGTCTCTTCACTCCGTGGAGCCTATCACGAAACAGTTCCGGTGGAAATCACCCGGCGCGACCACTTTGGGCTTGACCCACCATACGTGCGTATGGTATAGGCAGGACGGGCGAAAGCCGGTGGAGGGTGTTATGAGCGCGCGATTGTCACTGACCTCGAGGCAGCGAGAAGTCCTGGAGTTCATCCGCAAGTTCATGACCCAGGAGGGATATCCGCCCACGGTGCGGGAGATCGGGGCGCATTTCGGTTTCGTCCCGCGCAGCGTGTTCGATCACCTCAAGGCGCTGGAGCGCAAGGGCTACCTGCGTCGCGTCGCCTCGAAGTCCCGGTCCCTCCAGATCCTGGACGCGCCCGAGGCCTCGCAGCCTTCTCCCAGGGCGCCCGCCGCCTTCCGGGAGCTCCCGATTCTTGGCCGGGTTGCGGCCGGCGAGCCCCTGCTGTCGGAGCAGAACGTCGAGGGGACGTTCACCATCTCGCGGGACTGGGTGAACGGGGACGAGGCCTTCCTCCTCAAGGTCGAGGGCGAGAGCATGATCGGCGCCCACATCCTTCCGGGTGATTATGCCGTCGTCCGCGGCCAGGCCACGGCCGAGCACGGCGACATCGTGGTGGCCCTGGTAGATGGCGAGGCCACCATCAAGCGCGTCCTCCTCAAGAAGGACGCGATCGTCCTCCAGCCGGAAAACCCCGCCATGCCCCCCATCCAGGTGCGCCGGGGCGAGAAGACCTTCCAGATCGTCGGCAAGGTCATCGGCATCCTGCGGAAGTTTTAGGGAGCCCAAAGAGAACACGGCGCCGTCCATAGGTGATCTCAGAGGAAGAGCGCGCATGATAGAGAAGGTTGTTCGGATACGGAAGCTCGACTCGGACACGCGGCGGGAGGACCTCACCTATTGGCTGACCCGGACCCCCGCCGAACGGATCGCCGCTGTGGAGTACCTGAGAAGGCAATTCCATGGAAGTGCAGCCAGACTTCAGAGAACTGCTCGGGTTGTTCAACGCGCATAGCGTCGAGTACATGATCGTGGGCGGGTATGCGCTTGCCTTCCATGGCGCCCCACGTTTCACCGGCGACCTGGATATCTTCGTGCGGCCGACCGCGCAGAACGCGCGCCGAATCCTCGGCGCACTGGAGGACTTCGGGTTCGGCTCGCTGAACCTCAGCGCGGAGGAGTTTTCGACTCAGGATCGTATGGTCCAACTCGGCGCTCCACCGGTGCGGGTGGACATCATCACCTCGCTCACGGGGGTATCGTGGGAACAATGCTTCGCGGGCCAGCAGCCGGGAACCTACGGTGACGTGCCCGTCCACTATATCGGTCGGGAGCAATTCGTCGCCAACAAGCGCGCGACAGGCAGAAGGCGGGATCTGGCCGATCTGGAGGCTTTGGGCGAAACCTGATTGCCCGGTTCCGGGGAGTTGCGCCAGACATGGTGAGGGTTGGGCAGTAGGGTGGCCCCACTTCGGTGGGTCCCCGTGGCGCTCAGGGAGATTGAGAGAGTGGTGGCGGCCGGGGGTGGGAAGCAGGCAGGGCATGACGCGCCAGGCGGCGAGCGTCTGAATCCGTGCGGCCCTCTGGGGAATCGTGAACCTCAGGGGGCCGTCGTGTTCTCCGGGGGAACCGGCAAAGTTTTGCCGCCGAACCCGGCCGCAGGGACGTGAGGATGACCATCGTGGCGAGCGGCGGCGACACGTGTTCGCCAAGGAAGCGTCACATGCGACTGCAGGTGATACCGGCGGTCGTCCTGCTGCTCGGGGTCCCGACGTGTGCGGTGTCAGGCGAGCCAACCGGCACTGTGTCTCTTCATCAGCACGGACGAAGCAAACCCACGAAAGCCGCGGAGGATACGCTTAGGAAGCTGGGGGTGGAGCTTTTGAAGTCTTCCAACTTCAACACGGCGGCTCATCCAGGCATCCTGAAACAGAGCGTTCCCGCGATTCAGGATCGGTACAGGCGGGTCGTGGCGGGGGACTGCCTGGTCATTACCTACAATTCCCCCGTGAAGGTGCGCACTGTTGGCGGCGAGGTGTCGGTGTTCGAGATTGTCATTGGGCTGGCCCACCCGGACTCTGCTGACGCGCTCTTCACGATCGACGACGACGGGCGCGTTGTTGCCCACGAGAAATACAGCGGCCGTACCGCGATGGAGCTGCGCAGGGCCGCGGACGCGCCGTGAAGACGCCCAGCAATGCGTTGCACCGGACCCGCGCAAGCGTCGCATCCGCTCCGTTCGCACGGACCGGTGAACGCCAGCGTCATGCCGATATTGGCGTTCATGAGGTGAGGGACGGATGAGGCCTCGGATATACGCTGACACCTCAGTTATCGGCGGCTGCCTTGATGACGAATTCCGAGAGCCCTCCAGTCGCCTCCTAGAACTATTCCGGGTCGGCAAGGCCGTGCTGGTTCTTTCCGATCTGACGGTCATCGAGTTGGACGAGGCACCGCCACGAGTTCGTGCCGTCGTGGACCAAGTCCCAGAAAGCCACCGGGAATACCTCGAATTGACGGAGGAAGCTGCAGAGCTGGCGGGCCGCTATCTGTCCGCAGGAGGTCTCGAACCCTCTACACTTGTGGACGCACAACACATAGCCATAGCGACTGTAGCCAGGGTTGACGTAGTGGTAAGCTGGAACGTTAGACACATCGTTAACCTGGCCCGCATACAGGGTTACAATTCCGTCAATCTGCGCTATCGTTATCCTGCTCTGGAAATCCGGAGCCCTCAGGAGGTGATCCCATATGAAGCCTGACGATGGGAAGCCTTTCGACGCGGTCGCCACGACGCGGAGGATTCGCAATCGGCTCGGCAGGCGTTTTGTGGGGATGAGCTTCGCTGAACAGAAGGCCTACATCAACAAGCGATCCAAGGCGAAGGCGATCCGTCCTCGGCCCGCGAAGGCCCAGAAGAGGACGGCATAACTCCGCGCTCGATCTGCGGGCCGCATCGCCGCCGCAGCTCACCGCAAAAGTTAGAACAGCCACAGTCCTCAGGGAGACGGCAACGTCGTGCGGGGTTCGCCAGACCAAGTGTCGAGGCGCGATATGCATTACCTGCTGTTCTATGATGTGGTTGCGGACTATGCCGAGCGGCGGAAGGCGTTCCGGGCCGCGCACCTCGAACACGCGCGGCGAGCGGTCGAGCGGGGGGAGCTGATTCTGGGCGGCGCGCTCGCCAATCCCATTGACGGCGCGGTCCTCCTCTTCCGCGGTTCCTCAGCGGCCATCGCTGAAGCCTTTGCCGTCGCCGACCCGTATGTCACCAACGGCCTGGTAACCCGGTGGCGAGTGCGCGAGTGGGCGACGGTCGTGGGAGAGGGTGCAGCCATGCCTCTTGCCGGTCCCGGGCACTGATCAGAGACCACCTATTCGAGCTGGGGGATGAACCCGGCAGTCAATTCGGCAAGTCCACTTGCGGTCGCGTTAGCGGCTTATCCACTGCCCCGTTGCCCAACGGTTTACGCGCAAGGCGGGGAGCAAGAGCAGACAGGTTGCGCCTGGCGTTGGAGGTGTCGTGCAGAAAGACACGTGGCCACGGATTGCCGTGATGGGTGCCGGGGCCCTGGGATGCTATTTCGGGGGGATGTTCGCGCGTGCGGGCGCGCCGGTCACGCTGATCGGCCGGGCGCAACATGTCGAGGCGATGGCGCGGGCCGGATTATTCTTCGACAGCATTCATTTCCGACAGCAGATCCCGGTCTCCGCTTCCACCGATGCCGCGGCCATGCGGGATACGGAGATTGTCCTGCTGTGCGTGAAGACCGTGGACACGGAAGTGGCCGCCAAGTCCCTGGCGCCGCATCTCGCAGGCGGGGCCGTGCTTGTCAGCCTTCAGAATGGCGTGGACAACGTCGAACGGATTCGGTCTGCCACCGGGATCGAGGCGATCCCCGCCAGCGTCTATGTGGCCGCCGAGATGACTGCGCCGGGGTGCGTGAAGCATACCGCACGGGGCGACCTCATCATCGGAGATCTCTCGGGTCTCCACGGGACCGACGAGTCCCGAAGGCAGCAGCTCGAACGCCTGGCAACGCTCTTCGGCCGTGCCGGGATCTCGTGCACTGTCTCGGAGAATATTGCGGGCGAGCTGTGGACGAAGCTGATCATGAATTGCGCCTACAATGCAATCTCGGCGTTGAGCCGCTCCAGGTACGGCCGGATGGTGCGCAGTCCCTGGACACGCGAGCTGATGCGGCAGGTGATCGAGGAAGTCGTTGCCGTCGGGCGCGCGGCCGGCGTTCGATTCCCAGACGTCAACCTGGTCGAAGCGGGGCTCACGCTCGCGGAGACGATGCCCAACGCCATCTCTTCGACCGCGCAGGACCTTGCCCGCGGAAAGCGCACCGAGATCGACTCGCTGAACGGGTATGTGGCTCGACGTGGCGCGGAACTCGGCGTCGCGACGCCCGTCAACCAGACTCTCCACGCGCTCGTGAAACTGCTCGAGGAAGCTGCGTGACACTACCATTGCTCCGTCCGCGTCAACCCTCCTGCCCGGGCCGAACCGAGCGGTGCTATCCTCTCAGTGTGATCCGTCGGTGTCCTGAAGGTGCTGGACTGCCTTGCCTCAGCGGTGGTACTCTGCTGCGCGAGGTGCACTGGGAGTGCACGGGAATATGGGGTCGCCTGGGGAAATGCTGTCCAGGGTGGGCGCTTTCCCTGTCTATGGAGACTCAAGGAGGCCGTCGGGATGAAGTATCGCGTGCTCGGATCGTCCGGACTGTTCATGTCGCGCATCACGCTGGGTACAATGACCTTTGGTGCCGCCGATTGGGGCTGTGACGAGAAGGAGTCTCACGCGATCATCAAGCAATTCCTCGATGCCGGCGGGAATTCCCTCGACTGCGCCGACGTGTACGCCGGAGGGAAGGCCGAGGAGATCGTCGGAAGATTCCTGCCGCAGATCAACCGGGAAGAGGTCATCGTTGCCTCCAAGTGCTACTTCCCCACCGGAACACGGCCGAACAATTTCGGGGTCTCCAGAAAGCGCGTCATCGCCTCCTGCGAAGCGAGTCTCAGGCGACTCAAAACCGACTACATCGATCTCTACTACATCCACGGCCCCGATCCGGTGAGCCCGGTGGAAGAGAGCATGCGGGCCCTGGATGACCTCGTCCGACAGGGCAAGGTTCGGTACCTGGGATGCAGCAATCTGTTTGGGTGGCAGATCGCCAAGGCCTCCGGGATCGCGGCACGCATGAACCTGGAAGGACTGATTGCCGGCCAGTACATCTACAGCCTGATCCACCGGGAGCCGGAGCGGGAGATCGTTCCCGCCGCCGTTGACCACGGCCTCGGCATCCTTGGCTACAGTCCCCTGGGAGGGGGGTTGCTCACCGGCAAGTACAAGGGGATGAAGGAGCCAGCCAAGGGGACACGCATCTCTTTCCGGACGCAGGTTGACGGCCCCCGCTTCTGGCACGACAGAGGGTTCAAGACGGCGGAGATCGTTGAGCAGGTGTCGGCGGCCTCGGGCGTTCCCATGCCGACACTCGCCATCGCGTGGCCGTTGCGGCGCAAGTTTGTCACCTCCGTGATCATCGGCGTCCGGAGTCAGGATCAGGTCAAGGCAAACATGGAGGCAGGCGATTGGGACATGGCCGAGGATGTCTGGCGACGCCTGGAAGAGCAGACCCGGCCGGAGGAGGACTATCTCACCTGGTTCAACAGGAAGAACTACGAGCGATTCTTCTCCGCCGCCGAATTTCACGACGAGCGAGCAGAGCTTCCCTAGCCCTTGACCCTCGCCTTGGCACGTTCTTGAGGTATTTGACCCCCCACATGGGGGACGCCCTTAAATAATTCAGTTGCAACGGACAGAGGACATATGCTACACGAAACACCATGCCCAGAGCCGCGCGCCTCGACGCTCCCGGTGCGGTGCATCATGTCATCATCCGGGGCATCGAACGCCGAAACATCTTCAAGGACGACCGAGATCGAGAGGAGCTGCTGGAACGCTTGGGGCGCCTCCTTGCGGCAACCAAGACCGCCTGCTATGCCTGGGCGCTGCTTCCGAACCATGCGCACTTCCTCTTCAGATCCGGTCCGGTGCCGCTGGCGACATTGATGCGGAGGCTACTGACGGGCTATGCCGTTTGGTTCAATCGTCGGCACAAGCGGCACGGGTATCTTTTCCAGAACCGATATAAATCCATTGTGTGCCAGGAAGATCACTACTTGCGGGAGTTGGTTCGCTACATTCACCTGAACCCGCTCCGAGCCGGCCTCGTTCCGACTTTGGCCGCACTCCAGCGCTATCCCTACTGCGGGCATAGCGCGATTCTCGGCAAACGGGAACGGCCCTGGCAAGGTGTCCCCTACGTCCTCGGCACCTTTGGAAAGACTCTCGAGAAGGCGAGAAGAACCTATTTGGCCTACGTGGCAGACGGAGTGGGCCAGGGCCGGCGGGAGGATCTCATCGGTGGGGGACTAATTCGAAGTCTGGGTGGCTGGGCGGAGGTGAAGAGACATCGCGGGCAGGGCTGGGCGCATCTCAAGAGCGATGAGCGGATCCTGGGTGACTCCGACTTCGTGGAGGAAATGCTGGCACGAGGTAAAGAGCGATACACACCTCAATCACACCTACGGCGGCAAGGATACGATCTCGAGCGAATTGCCGCACGAGTGGCGGAGCTCTACCGCGTGGAGGTGCATGAAATCTTTGCCAAAGGGCGCCAGCCGCAACGTGTTCAGGCGAGGAGCCTATTCTGCTTCTGGGTGGTCAGGCAGTTCGGGATTCCATTGACGGATCTAGCGCGCCGGCTAGATATGAGCCCGCCGGCTATCGGCTATGCAGTCCAGCGCGGCGAAGCTATCGCCAAGGAAAGAGGCTTTCGAGTTAGCGGATGAGATATTTACTTAATTAAGGGCGTCCCCTCATGCGGAGGGTGGCGGTGATCAAGGTCGGCACGAGCGGATTCAGCTACCCGGAGTGGCGGGGGCCGTTCTATCCGGAGGGGCTGCCCCAGCAGCGAATGCTGGAATTCTACGCCGGGCATTTCCCCGCCGTGGAGATCAACTCGACCTACTACCACATCCCGCCGCCGCGGAACATGGCGGCCATGGCCAAGCGGGCAGAGGGGCGGCTGGAGTTTTCGGTCAAGGGGCACCAGGATATGACCCACTCCCGGGAGAAAGTGGGTGACGCCCTCCCGGCGTTCCGCGAGGCGATCCAGCCGCTGCGAGAGGCCGGCGCCCTGGCCTGTGTCCTGCTCCAGTTCCCCTTTTCCTTCAAGGCGGCACCCGAAAACGCCGACTTCATCCGGCGAATCGCCGGAGAGCTGGCGGCTGACCCCCTCGTGGTGGAATTCCGTCACAAGAGCTGGACCACGGACGAGACCTTCGACCTTCTCCGCACACTCCGAGTGGCCTACTGCTGCGTGGACGAGCCGCGCCTGCCAAACCTGCCGCCGCCGATCGTGCAGGCGACGGCACCGCTGGCCTATGTCCGGTTTCACGGACGGAACCGGCAGACGTGGTGGACCCACGCGGAGGCCTGGGAGCGTTACGACTACCTGTACAACGAGGCAGAACTCCGCGAGTGGGCTCCCAAGCTGCGCTCCTTGGCCGGGGCGACAGAGAAGTGTTACGCGTTCTTCAACAATCATGCGCGCGGGCAGGCCGTCACGAATGCGCAGATGCTGA
>CAZNWB010000033.1:33244-36125 GCA_964576535.1 uncultured bacterium
CCTGCACACCAGCCGGTGTCCCGCTTTGGGCAGAGGAGGTCCGCCATGCCGCTCAAGGGGTTCCCTAAACAGATTATTCTCCGTGACCGCTCAGCGGTCACGCTGCGCCCCATGGTCCGGGAGGACAAGGAGGGACTCCTGACCTTCTTCCGACGGCTGCCCCCCGAGGATCGTCAGTTCCTGAAGGACGACGTCACCCGCGCCGAGATCATCGAGACCTGGGCACGGGACCTGAATTACGACCGGGTCCTGCCGATCCTGGCCGAGTTCGAGGGGCGGATCGTCGGCGACGCCACGCTGCACCGGCAGGCCTATGGTTGGATGCGCCACGTGGGGGAGATCCGTTTGGTGACGGATCCGTACCTGCGGCGGCGCGGCTTGGCCACCGCCATGGCCCGGGAGATCTTCTACCTGGCGCTCCAGGCTGGACTGGACAAGATGGTGGCGGAGATGGTGGCGGACCAGGTCGCCGCCATCAAGGTCTTCGGGAAGCTGGGATTCCAGCAAGAGGCCCGATTGGTCAACCACATCGTTGACCTTCAGGGGCGAAAGCATGATCTGGTCATCATGACGACCGATATCCCGGCCCTCATGCAAAAGATGCAAGAGACATTTCTCCGCGCCGCCGGCCCGGTGGAGGATTGAACCGCGCGATCCTCACGCCTGGATCGACGCCTTTTCGCTTGTCACCCGTCAACCGCTTGTGTAGCATTTGAGATCGAGGAGTCGCAGCGATGGTCGAGCGGAAAATGCTGACCGGCCACACGCCAGAAGTCTTGCGGCGGACGCTCGAGGACTTCCTGGCGCGCCTGGCGAAGCGGTTCGGTGACATGAAGGGCAAGATCGAGTTCTCCATGCAGCCGGACGTGTGCTTGAAGGACATCGGCGGGTTGGCACGGGCCAAGCAACAGATCGCCGGCCTGGTCTTCGCCCTCAAGAGCCCCGATCTGCACAAGAAGTGGGGGACGCAACCGCCGAACGGGGTGCTGCTGTACGGCCCGCCGGGGACGGGCAAGAGCCTCCTGGCCAAAGCCCTGGCCCGCGAGGCCGAGGCAATCTTCTTTCACGTCCGCGTGACGAACGTCGTGACCAAGTGGTACGGGGAATCCTGGGAGGTCCTGCAAGAGGTCTTTGCCCAGGTCAAGGACAGCGGACGCTGCATCCTCTTCCTCGACGAGATCGACGACCTGGTCTTCGACCGCGCCGCCCCCGAGGAGTTGCGCGCCGCCAGCCGCCGGCTTATCAACAGCATCGCGGAGCAACTCGACGACATCGGCCGGTCGGGGGATATCCTGGCGGTGGCCTCCACCAATCGCCCTGACGCCGTGGATCCCACCCTGATCCGGCCGGGGCGGATCGATCGGTTGATCGAGGTGCCGCTGCCCGAGAGTGACGAGAAGCGGGAGATCCTCCAGATCCACCTGAGGCGGGCGGAGGCCATCGCCGGCCGGCCGCTCTTCGGGGACCTGGACCTCGACGCGATCCTGGCGCGGACGGTGAAGATGAGCGGCGCGGACCTGGCCGAGATCGTCCAGAAGGTCCTGGAGGGGAAAGTTCAGCAGGAGGGCGCCGGGACCCAGCCCGGCCCCGTCACCACGGAGGACATGCAGCGCATCATCGAGGAGTATCGCAAGACCAAGGAAGTCATCGAGAAGATCCGCTACGGCCAATACCTGTAGTCCTGCCGGCCAGACGCCAATCCACCGCCGCTATCCCGATCCCGTTGCGTGAAGACCGCCTGGGGACCCAGGCAAATTCCGCCACAGCGTCCGCCTCGAACATCCCGCGGGACGCATCGCGCGGTCCTGCCACCAGGGTGACCGCTTGGTGGGAAGAACGCGAGGACACCGGGCAAAGGAGGAAGGCTTCAGGCAGGCGGATCAGGGGTGCGACTCCGCGGGACCGCGGGACGGTATGCTGGAAGATCGGAGGGACTTGCCGAAAGGGGTGCGAGTTACGCGTCCGATCCGCCGTAACGCACCTGGGCCCACTGGTAGAGTTCTTCGGCCGTCATAACCAGTTTGTAGCTGTCCCCGGCGCCATCGGTGACGAAAAACTCGAAGGCCCGGCCATCCGCCGCAAGCTGGCAGGTGGCCCTCCCGCCAAAGGGGGCTGAACCCGGAATTTCCAATCGCGGCGACATGATCCACCCTCCCAGTTTCTTGTCGGATATCCGGCCGCTGCCGATTGGTTGGCTTTCCCTTGGGTCCACCGACATGGGGATGTCGGTTTGCCATCAGAACGTCCAGTGACCGGCTTCACGGCGAGGGGGGTGCGATATTCGTGCCGAATTTGCGTGGCGGGCCGGTCCAGCTCCCGGCAGCCCCTGAGTGCGTATTGATCGATGGTTATCACCCGATGTGCCTGGGAACACTCGCCGGTCAGGCCCTGACGGGAACCCGGCATCCGCCCAGGAGAAGTCTCTCCAAATGGAACGGGAGCCGCGTGTCTGCGGCCCCCGTTTCTCTTCCTTGCTCTGACGCTTGCCGGGGTCTGTCAGGAGCGGGTGGCGCCGACTTTCTGGGCTACTCCCCGCCGCGCTGGACGAAGTTCTGGACGAACTCCTCGGCGTTCTCTTCGAGGACGTCGTCAATCTCGTCCATCACCTTGTCCAGATCCTCTTTGATTTTCTCGCCTCGCGCGGCGGCCTTAGTCGTCGTCTTGGCCTCGGCCTCGTCAGTCTCGCGATGGTGTTGCGTCTTCTTTTCCTGCTCAGGCATGCTTCCGTGCTCCTGCGGGTCGCGATCCCTTTCCGGGCGAGGAGGGCTACAGGTAATGCCCCGTGGTCACGACCTCGGTCTTCGTGATCTTCTCCTTCGTCTGGCGGAACACCGGCCGGACATGCACGATCCGCTCGCTCCGGCGGCCCGCGATCTTGGCC
>CAZNWB010000034.1:0-2445 GCA_964576535.1 uncultured bacterium
TTCTCATCATCCTGCAAGCGGCGCCCATGGCCGCGATCATCCCGATGATCACCTACATCTACGGAATCGGCCTCACGGCAAAAGTGCTGGCCGTCGTCTTCCTGGCGGCGCCGGTGATCGTGATGAACTCCTACAAGGGGATCCGCAACACGAATCCGTCCCTGATCCAGATGTGCCGGGCCTTCCTGGGGACCCGCTCCCAGGAGGTGATGAAGATCATCCTGCCCCACGCCGGTGCCTTGATCTTCGCCGGGCTCCGGCTGGGGCTGGCCATGGGATTCATCGGGGTGGTGATCGCCGAGCTGCTCATCACGCCGACGGGGGTCGGCGACCTGATCACCTATCACGGCTCCGTGGCCGACTACCCCGAGATGTTTGCCGCGGTGGCCTCCATCATCCTGGTGGCGGCCGTGACCATCCACGGCCTGGAGCGGCTGGAGCGGCGGCTGTTTCCTCCCGAGGCGCGAGGGGCCTAGCGGTGTCGCCTGACGCGATCGTCGAGGTGAGAGGCGTCGGCAAGACGTACGAGGGCGGGGTCGAAGCCCTTCGGGAGGTGACCACGGCCTTCCCCCGGGGAAAGCTCTGCACCCTCCTGGGTCCGAGCGGATGCGGCAAGACGACCCTCCTCAAGATCATCGGGGGACTGATCCCGCCGACGACGGGCGAGGTGTGGGTGAAGGGAAAGAAAGTGGATGGCCCGGGGCCCGAGCGCGCCTTCGTCTTCCAGGACTTCGCCCTCCTCCCGTGGGCCAGTGTCCTCCGGAACGTGGCCTTCGGTCTGGAGCTTCGCGGGGTTCCCCGGGAGCAGCGCGACGAGGTCGCGCGGAAGCAGATCGCCGAGATGGGACTCGGCGGGTTCGAATCCAGTTATCCGCACCAGCTCTCGGGCGGGATGCGCCAGCGGGTGGGCCTCGCCCGCGCCCTGGCGGTGGATGCCGACATCATCCTGATGGACGAGCCGTTCTCCTCGGTGGACGAGCAGACGCGGCGGAAGTTCCAGGAGGACCTGCTCGACCTGCTGCGGCACCACCAGAAGACCGTGATCTTCGTGACCCACAGCATCGAGGAGGCGGCGTATCTCTCGGACCAGATCGTCCTCCTCTCACCGCGACCGGGCACGGTGTCCAGGATCGTCCACCTGGACATCGAACGCGGCCGGAGGAGCCCCGACGAGATCCGGCGGGACAAGAGCTACCTGGATACCGTGGATGAAATCTGGCGGGTCCTGAAACAGTACGTCACCTGAGCAGGGCGCCCCATGCTGTTCTTGGGCAAGCGAATCCCCGTGGGCTTCTCCCTGGTGGCCTGGCTCCTGGTGTGGGAGTTGGTCGGGCGAGCGAACCTCTCGACGATCTTCCCGCCCTTCTCCCGGATCCTGGTCGCGGGGATCGCCATCCTGCCGACCGGGAAGTTCAGCCAGGCGGCCCGGATCTCGCTGCGGTCCTTTGCCGTGGGCATGGCGCTGGCGCTGCTTCTCGGCATCCCCCTGGGGGTGCTGATGGCCCGGTCGAAGGGCGTCGGAAGGATCCTGGGGACCTGGGTGAACGTCTTCGTGAGCGCCCCAATCTCCGCGCTGGTGCCCATCCTGATGGGGGTGATCGGCATCGGCGAGACTACCGTGGTGGTGACGGTGTTCCTGTTTGCGGTCTTCGTCATCATCCTGGATACCCAGGTCGGGGTCCAGAATGCCGACCGGTCGCTGGTGGAGATGGCCCGGGCCTTCGGCGCGCGGCGACACCAGGTCTACACCAAGGTGCTGGTGCAGAGCGCCCTGCCCGAAATCCTGGCGGGCGTCCGCCTCGGCGCGATCCGCGGCGTGAAGGGGGTGGTGATCGGCCAGCTCCTCATCTCCATCATCGGCGTGGGCGAACTCTTCGAGCTGTACTCGAAGCACTTCCTGATGGAGGAGTTCTGGGCCCTCGTGATCGTGGTATTCGCCTTCGCCTTTCTCATGTCCGAGGCCGTCGCCTTCCTGGAACGCCGGGTGGAGTACTACGCCAGCGCCCGATAGGAGCGCGTGTCGCGCGGTGAGGGTTCTGAACACGGAGCGGGGAAGACAGGAACAGAGGTCGCGGCCGAGACGTGAGGGGGAAGAGTCCAATGAGTCTGGCTGACATGAAGTGCGTGCCGTGTCGCGGTGGCACGCCACCGATGGAACGATTGAAGACCGAGGAGCTGCTGACGCAACTGTCACCGGGCTGGCGCCTGAATCCGGAGGGGCACCTGGAGCGGGTGTACCCATTCAAGAACTTCGCCCAGGCCCTGGAGTTCGCCAACCAGGTGGGAGCCATCGCCGAGGCGGAGGGCCACCATCCCGATCTTCACATTTCCTGGGGCAAGTGCCGGGTCGAGATCTGGACCCACAAGATCCAGGGGCTCACGGAAAGCGATTTTTACCTCGCCGCCAAGGCCGATCGCGCCTTCGAGTCCATGCCCAAGGCCGCC
>CAZNWB010000034.1:2545-8519 GCA_964576535.1 uncultured bacterium
TTAGCTGGCGCGGGACGGTCCACCCAAAACCGGCAGGCGAAGGAAGGGGGCAAGGGGGATCGTGCCGAGGACCCAGAGACCGATGAGGGCGAGCGTCCGCGGCACGCCGAACCAGTCGGACAGGACGCCATAGACGGCCGGCGCCAGTGCGCCGGAGCCGATGCCGATCGTGTAGAAGAGGCCGTAGGCGCGGGACCGTCGCTCAGGCACGACCAGATCCGCCACGCTGCCGTACAGGACCGACGAGGTTCCATTCAGGGCCACCCCCAGGAGGGGCAGCAACACCAACGCCGGTCTGAGGGGCAGGGCCAGCAGGGCGAGGACGCCGAGCCCCGTGGCGGCCTCGGTGAGAACGACGGTGCGGATGATCCCCAGCCGCTCTCCGGCGACGCCGCAGATGAATTTCCCCACGGCACCTCCCGTGAACAACAGCCCCAGTGCCACCCCCACCGTTTCCACCGTTCCCCCCTTGGCCAGCAAGAGGAAGGGGAGGTACGTAAGAAACGAGGTGCGGGTACTGCTGTCGATACTGTGGATGGCCGACAGGACCGCAAAGCCGCGCCCATCGCGAATGCCCCAGCCGGAACCCGCGGCGCCGGCAGCCGGGCCGGCTCTCTCGCCCGCCGGGTGGACGGCGAGGCGCGTGAGGATGATCAGGATCGCGAGGGCCGAGGCCAGGATGAGAACGCCGATGCCCCGGCTCGCCCAGCGCCACCCGGCCCAAGCGGTGATCAGGGCGACCCCGGTCGGCAGGATGATCTTCCCCAGGTCCCCGGCGAAGTTGTAGGTTCCCAGCGCGATCCGCCGGGGCCCCTCCTCGTACACCCGGGACACCAGCGCGGAGGACAAGGGATGCTGCACGGCTGAGCCCATGCCGGCAATCAGCAGGAACAGGAGGAGCGACAGGAAGCCGTTTGCCGTGCCGAGGGCGAAGAAGCCCAGCGCAGCCACGGCGGTTCCCACCGCCAGGAGGCGCGCCTCTCCCCAGCGTTCCGCCAGGAACCCGGCCGGGATCTGGAAGAGCGCGAGCGCCCCGGAGTATCCTGTCTTGAGAAGCCCGACCTGGGCGAAGGAGAAGGAGAATGCCCGCGCCCAGACGGGGAAGATGACATACAGGAGATCGGAAAGGCCGTCGTGGAGGAGGTGAGCGGCGCAGGCGGTCAGGAGGGTCGCCCGGGCGCGAGGCTGGTTCATGCACAGGATTGTTTCAAGTCCTATGGGATTCTGTCAAGGGCGCATCCGCACTAGCGGTGCGCCCCCGCATGGGCGGCCTCCGACCTTGCGGCGTCATCGTGGACGATCGTTGTCGGGAGGGATCCCCATGCCGGACATCCGGGCTTTCGTGTTCGACGCCTATGGCACGCTCTTCGACGTCCACTCTGTGGTGGACGCCTGCCGTGAGGTCACGGCCGATCCCGAGGCCTTGAGTCGCGAATGGCGGGCAAAGCAACTGGAGTACACATGGCTTCGAGCCCTCATGGGGCGGTACGAGGACTTCTGGGAGGTCACCCGGGCCGCCCTTCGCTTTGCGGTGAAGCGATTGACGCTGAACGCCACCGAGGCACAGGTGGACCGCGTCATGGCGGCGTACCTCTCCCTGAGCGCCTTTCCGGAAGTCCGCGAGACTCTCAAGAAACTCTACCCGCGATTCACCACGGCCATCCTCTCCAACGGATCGCCCCGGATGCTTCAGGCGACGGTCGAAAGCAGCGGCCTGACGCCTTTCCTTCATCATGTGCTCAGCGTGGACGCCTGCCAGACCTACAAGCCGAATCCCGTCGTGTACGCCTTGGCCCCCGAGGTCTTGGGGATAGCCAAGAGCACCATCGCGTTCGTGTCGTCCAACTCCTTCGATGTCATCGGGGCCAAGGCCTTCGGCTTCCGGGTCGTCTGGTGCAATCGGGCTCGGGCGCCGCTGGATGAGCTGGGTTTCTCCCCGGACATCACCGTCGCTCGCCTGGACGAGATTCCCGGTGCCTTCGGGCTCACGTGAGGCGAGGAGGGTGCAGGGTGAGGAGGTTCCCGACCGAAGAGGAGCGTACGAGAGTACGAATGTACGATCGTACGCGGGCACAGCATGGCGTGCCTGGACGCGGGTTGACTTTCAGGGACCCTCCCTCTATTCTGCCAATGTTGTTCTTCGGGGTTGTTCAACGGAGCACGGCCGGGATGCGTCGAGCATCGTTGGGGCTGATTCTGGGCTGGCTCGTCCTTTTTGGGTCCTGGGCGGATGCCCAGACAGGCCTGATCCCGCCTCCGCCAGGCCATGTGAAAGTCACGGTGGAATTCCGTCAGGCGAGCCAGAGCACCCAGGGTGGCATCGAGCTGAAAGGCACGGGACCGGGCGGGACGGTCATCCAGGTGGACCCCAAGGGGGTCACCGGATCGGCCCGCGTCCAGGCCCAAGAGTCACAACGGACCGTTCGCAGAAGCGTCGGATCGTTCCTGATCGTTCAGGACGGGGGAGAGGCGCGCCTGACGGTGGCGGAGCAGGTTCCCGAGGTTGTCTGGTTCCAGCAGTACGCGCTCCGGCACAACTACATCACCGCGGCGGTCGTATTCCGGCAGGTGGGGACGTTTCTGGCCGTCCGGCCGACCATCCTTCCCAACAAGCGGATACGCCTGAAGGTGACGCCGCAGATCAGCTACCGGAGCGACCAGGGGGATGGTTCGGTCGAGTTGGTGGAGGCCTCGACCGAGGTGGTGGTGCAGAGCGGGCAGCCGGTCACCATCGGCGGTTCCGAGCAGAGCGGTGAGGTAACACGGCAGTTCCTCATCGGGTACGAACGGGCGAATCGAACAGGGCAAGTGACCCTGATGCTGACGGCGGAGAGTCCATGAGTGACGGCGCCGATTCCGAAAAGGCCTCGAACCCGGCCTCGGACCTGACCGGGCAGGAGACGGCGCCTTCCTGGCTGGAGGCGTTGAACGGGTTTCTGGAGCGCGTCTACCTCCAGGCGGATGTGTCCACCGGGTGCTGACCACCGTAAGGGAGCGCGGGCGGTCTGCCTGCGTTGCGAACCTGGGGAGATACGAGGCGTGCGGGCCCACTCTGCTGAGGGGGAGCAAGACATACGCGGCAGGTCTCGAGTACCGACGGTCCCCAGACAAGGAGTTGAATGGAGGCTGACATGGCGACGTTGAAGACGCGGGGGTTTCAGCGGCAGGTCCTTGGCAAGTTGCGGGAGTACGAAGGACACCTCAAGCGCCTCGAAGGGCAGCTCATGATCCTGCGGGGTCGGGCCGAGCGCGCCACCGGGGAGGGCCAGGTGAAGCTTGGGCAGGTCCTGGCGGATGTCGAGCGTGAGGCCGAGGGGATGCGGGCCGCCGGGCGCGCCGCCCTGGATGGGTTGGAGCGCGCAGTGGCAGCCGGGCAGGCATTCCTGGACCAGATGAAAGGCCGGCTGGCAGAGGTGGAGGGGCTCGCCCCTACCGTCGTGGCCAAGGGTCGGGAGGTGGTCCGCCGCGCGACGATCGAGGCCAAGGCCCTGCGCCATGGGGTGAAGGTGGGCCTGCGCGTGGCCCGTCGCGCCTCCAAGCGGGCCAAGGCCGGCAAGTCCTGACGAACGGGTTCACCTTTCAGCCCTGCATCTCTTTTCACGAACCGCTGTCCAGGTTTCTCCCGGGGGAGGCCATGGACCTCGTCCCGCCAGACCGACCTATGATCCCGGTCATGGCCGAACGGCCAGCAGCGGCCTAGGGTGAGCGGGGAAGGAGCGAGGGATTGCCCGTGGACATCGGTCGACCGATCGTCCCCAAGGAACACGGGGCTTGGGCGGTCGTCTATGGAGCCTTCCTGGCGGGCGTGGGTGTCGCCGGGCAGGTGACGCTGCCGGTCATCCTGTTCCTCGCCGGGGTCACGGCCGCCGCCTTTGCGAACGGTCCCTTCGCCATCCTCATCCGCTCCACCCCCGGCCAGGGGGACCCGGAGCGCCGGCGGCGGGCCCTCGCGTGGCTCCTGCTGTACGGGGCGGCAGCGGTACTCGCGTTCGGGCCGCTCCTGATCGCCTTTCAGATGACCTTCCTTCTCCCGTTCGGGATGGGGGCCGTCTTCTTCCTGCTCCTGCGGGCATTCCTGATCCGGGGGCGTGATGACCGAACGCTGGCCGGGCAACTCGTCGGGACGGCCGGGCTCAGCATGGTGGGACCGGCGGCCCACGCGGTGGCCGTGGGAGCGGTCCGGCCCGTGGGTGCAGTGCTGTGGCTGCTCCTCTTCCTCTTTTTCGCCAGCGGCGTGTTCTACGTCCGGATGCGGATTCACGCCATGGTCGCCCACCGGCGGGGAGTGCCCGCGCCGTCGAATCCCGCCGTGTGGTCCTGCGTGGTCTACCATGTGGTGCTCTTCGTGGTGGTCCCTTCGCTCGTCATGGGCAAACTCATCCCGTGGCCGGTCCTCCTGGCGTTCGCTCCCGCGCTGTGGCGCGCCGCCGCGGGCCTGCGGCGGGAAGATTCCCGCCTGGACGTGCGCCGTCTCGGCTGGTCCGAGGTGGCCGTGGCGACCGCCTTCGTCCTCCTCCTGATCGCCGCCTTCCGGATCGTCCCTCCAGCCGGCTGAATCAAGTCCATAAAGCTATAAAGGCCTGACCCCACGCTCGTGAATTGACAATCTATATAAATGATGTAGACACGACCCCGAGGCAGGATGGGTCGGGGTTTGTGGAGGGGGGTGTTCTGTGATACAAGTCCGCCCGGAGGGAGGCAAGTCAGCGTGCCCGCACCCGTCATCGCCATCGTGGGCCGGCCCAACGTGGGGAAGTCCACGCTCTTCAACCGCTTGCTGGGCGGCCGGCGCGCCATCGTCGATGACACCCCCGGTGTCACCCGCGACCGCCTCTATGGGGAGTGCGACTGGCGCGGCCGGCGCCTGGTCCTGGTGGATACCGGCGGATTCGAGCCCGAGGCCACGGGCATCATGGCCTTGGTGCGCGTCCAGGCGGAGCAGGCCGTGGCCGAGGCGGGCGTGATCCTCTTCATGGTGGACGCCAAGGACGGGCTCACCCCCACCGATATCGAGGTGGCGGCCTTGCTCCGGAAGGCGGCGGCGCGACCCATCCTCCTTGTCGTGAACAAGGTGGATGCCGCCAGCCAGGAGGCCCTGGCAGCCGACTTTCACCGGCTGGGATTCGCCGAGGTGCTTCCCATCTCGGCGGAGCAAGGCGCGGGCATCGGCGAGCTCCTGGATGCGGTGGCTGCCCAGGTGCCCGGGGAGGAGGCCCCTCCGGCGGAAGCGGGAGCGGTCACCGTGGCGGTCATCGGCCGGCCCAACGTGGGAAAGTCGTCGCTGGTCAACCGGATCCTGGGGGCCGAGCGTGTCCTGGTCAGTCCCGAGCCGGGGACGACCCGGGACGCCGTGGACACCCGGTTCAGCTACCACGGCCGGAACTACGTCCTGGTGGACACGGCCGGGATCCGTGCCAAGGGCCGCATCGGCCGGTCGGTGGAGCGGTACAGCGTCGCCCGCGCCCTGGCCGCCGTGCGCCGGGCGGACGTGGCGCTGATCCTGCTGGACGCGGTGGAGGGCGTCACGGCCCAGGACACGAAAATCGGCGGCGATGCGCACGAGGCAGGCTGTGCCAGCGTCCTGGTCGTGAACAAGTGGGACTATCGCGCGGGCAAGCCCGGCGCGGCCGAGGAGTTTCGCCTTGCCGTGCAGGAGCGATTTAAGTATCTTGCCTATGCGCCGATGACCTTTGTCTCCGCGCTGACCGGGCATCGCGTGATGCACCTGTTCCCCCTGATCGACACGGTGGCGGCGGAGCGGGAACGCCGGATCCCCACGCCCGAGCTGAACGCCGTGATCCAGGAGGCGGTGACGCGCCGGCCGCCCCCCGCGGATCGAGGCCGCCAGGTCCGTGTGCGCTACGTCACCCAGGTGGGTGTCAAACCGCCCACCTTCCTCTGCTTTGGCACGGCGGCCGGCGGCCTGCACTTTTCCTATCTGCGGTATCTGGAGAACTGCCTGCGCAAGGCCTAC
>CAZNWB010000034.1:8619-31467 GCA_964576535.1 uncultured bacterium
CGGGCAACGGGTAGTTCCGGTTGGTCGGTTGTCAGTTGTCAGTTTGAAATTTCCAGTTGAATCCGGTTGTCCGTTGTCGGTTTTGAATTGAAGTCCTGGCGCGGGGGATGAGAGCCATGGGAACGAGTCGGTGACGAGGTTCACCGGGGTGAGGAATCTATCAGTGCGAGGCCGACCGTGAGCCGCCAGGACGTTGATGTAGCTGTGGTGGGCGCCGGGATCGGCGGCCTGGCGACGGCCGCTCTCCTGGCCCGCAGCAGGCGGTCGGTGATCCTCCTGGATCGCGCCCCCGTTGCCGGCGGGGTCTGCCAGCCCCTGGTGCACGAGGCCTACCGGTTCGACGTGGGGGCGACCCTCCTCACCGGCTTCGGCCCGGGCGGGCCACTCCGGCTCCTCTGCCAGCGCCTGGGCATCACCCTGCCTGTCAGAGCCTGCGACCCGGCGATGCAGGTGGCCCTGCCACACCATCGCATCAGCCTCTGGGCAGAGCCGGAGGCCTGGTGGCGCGAGATCCGCCGGGAATTCCCCGACGACCAGGCGGGCTGGCGGGCGCTCTGGGCGGACCTCACGGCCCTGGTGCAGGAACGCGAGCGGGCGCTCCAGGAACTCCCGCCACTGCCGCCCGAAGGGTGGGGAGAGCGCCTTCGGCTCTGGCGCGTCCTGACGCTGGGGACGCTGTCTCCCGGACCGGGGCAATCCGGCGCGGTGTTGAAGCGGGCCCTGACCACCCCGTTTCAGGCGACCATGCATCGCCACCGCCTCGGCGAGGGGAGCCAGCGCGTACTCGAGGCGGCCCTCTGGTACCTGGCACTGCGGGACCCGAGCGAGTGCTCCACCCTCGAGGCGGCCGTGGTCCTGCACCAGGCCCGACATGGCGCCGCCGCCATTCCGGGCGGGACCGCGGCCCTTATGGACGCCTTGGGCGAACAGTTCCAGAAGGACGGGGGACTGTTGCGCCTGGGGACATCGGCCGCCCGGTTGCACCTGGAGGGAGGCCGGGTCCGCGGTGTGGTGACGAGCGCCGGGGAGACGATCCACGCCCGATGGGTCGTGACCAACGTCCCGCCGGGCGTTCTGACCGGAAGCCTGCTGCCACCACGACGCGGATGGCTCCAGGGCCGCAGCCCCGTGGACGTTCCCTGGGAGCCAACGCTCACTGCGGAGCTCATGGTGTTGGCGGTCCCGGAGGCGTTGCTCCCCTCCGAGCTATCGGGACTCTGCTTTGTTATCCGGGATCCCCACCGCCCCGCACGGGCGGAGAATCTGGCCTTTGTCCGGACGGCGCCGGCCTGGGACGAGAGCCAGGCGCCAGGGGGCGTCCGGTGCCTGAGCGTGGGCCGATTCGTCCCGGCAGGCTCTGTTTCCGCGGAGGCGGCCGTGGAGGCGGACCTGCTGGCCGCGGTGGATCAGCTCGTCCCGGGCATCGCCGGCGCCATGGCGTACCACCGGGTCCTGCTGCCCGCGGCCCTGGCAGAGGTCTGGGGTCGCCCGGCGGCTGCCGTCCGGTACGGGGTGGAGACGCGGAACTGGCTGGGGCAGCGCGGCCTGCCGCATCGCCTGGGCTGGCCGGGCCTCCTGGCCCTGGGGGACTGGACGTATCCCGGCCGTCTGGTCGCCCAGGTGGCAGAGGGCGCGATGCGGGTGGCCGACCTGATCATCCCGGAGGTGTGAGGGAGGAGGCAGCGAAGAAGACCATGCTGGAGCGGTGGTTCGACCTGCGGGCACGAGGGACGACCGCGGGGACGGAAATCCTGGCCGGAATCACGACCTTCATGGTCATGGCCTACATCATCTTTGTGAACCCTGCCATCTTGAATTTCTCCGGGATCAAGGATCTCCAGAATCTGGGACCGGGATTTGCCCCGACGCTGGCCGCCACGTGTCTCGTGGCGGGGGTCATGACCATCATGATGGGGGTGGTGACGAACTATCCCTTCGCGGTGGCCTCGGGCATGGGCCTGAACGCGGTGGTGGCGTTCCAGCTCATCGTGGGGATGAAGCTCCCCTGGTCCGCGGCCATGGGGGTGATCTTCCTGGAGGGGATCATCATCACGATCCTGGTCCTCACCGGGTTCCGCGAGGCGGTGATGGACGCCATCCCCATGTCCCTCAAGCGGGCCATCGGCGTGGGGATCGGCCTGTTCATCCTCTTCATCGGCCTGTTTTCGGGAGGCCTGGTGAAGCCGGGCCCGCCCGGGGTGCCCGTCACGCTGGGCAACTTCAACTCGCTGCCGGTCCTGGTTACCCTCGTCGGGCTGTTCCTGACGGTGGCCCTCATGGCGCTCCGGGTCAAGGGGGCGCTCCTGATCGGGATCCTGTTGACGACCGTGGTGGCCATCGCCGTGAATGCCGCCAGCGGCTACAAGGCGTTCAGCCTCCCGGGCGTCGCCGTGGTGCCCTCCAAGCTCCTGGCCCTGCCGGACTTCTCCACCGTCGGCCGCGGGCTGGACGTCTCGGTATTCTGGCGTGTGGGCGTCCTGGGGGCGATCCTGGCCATCTTCTCCATCATGCTGGCGGACTTCTTCGACACCATGGGGACCGTCATCGGCATCGCCGGCGAGGCGGGATGGCTGGACGCGCGCGGGAGGCTTCCGCGACTGAACCGGGTGCTGCTGGTGGACTCGCTGTCGGCCGTCTTCGGCGGGTTCGCCTCGGCCAGCTCCGCCACCACCTACATCGAGAGCGCCGCCGGCGTCTCCGAAGGGGGCCGGACCGGCCTCACCTCCCTGGTCACCGGACTCCTGTTCTTCCTGGCCCTCTTTGTCTCTCCCCTGGCCGGCGTGGTCCCACCCCAGGCGACGGCCGCCGCCCTGATCGTCGTCGGATACCTGATGTGCAGCATCGTGAAGGACATCCCCTTCCGGGACTTCGAGGAGGGCTTCCCGGCCCTCATGACCCTGGTCGTGATGCCCTTCACCTACAGCATCACCAACGGGATCGGGGCGGGCTTTGTCACCCACACCTTCATCAAGCTGATCCGGGGCAAGGCCCGCGAGGTGCACGGGATGATGTGGCTGGCGACCATCGCCTTCGTCATCTACTTCGCGCTCCCCTGGCTGCGCATGGTGGTTGGTTTCTAGATAGGACCATGCAACCGCAGACACCCAGCGCGAGCGCTGGGCACCCGGCAGTTAAACGCAGATGAGATTATGAAAGGGGCGCGCGGCAGCGGAATCACGAACGGGAGGGCGAGTCAGTGATGGATGCGGCACGGACGCGTTGTCCCATGTCTGCTCTTCCAGACGATCGGGGGATCGCGTGAGTCGTGCGGAATTGCGGAACTCCCCGGAACATCGAGGGGTTTGGTCTTGACACTTTCTTGAGCCCTGTGCTACCACACTCTCGTTGACGCACACGCCAATTCCAGGAAGGCTCTCGCTTCGTTATTCCTGCCACGTTCAGCCCGAAACGCAGAGGGGAGGCAATCATGGCGACGAAGGTGAAGCTCGTTCCACCCAAGGACGGTAAGGCCATCACGCTGCGGGGCAAGAAGATGGTCGTGCCCGACAACCCCATCATCCCCTTCATCGAGGGGGACGGGACCGGCGTGGACATCTGGCCGGCCTCCCGGCGGGTCCTGGATGCGGCCGTGGCCAAGGCGTACGGCGGGGCCAAGCGGATCGCCTGGTTTGAGGTGTATGCCGGCGAGAAGGCCAACCGGGTGTACGGCCAGGAGATCTGGCTGCCGGATGACACGCTGAAGGTCATCCAGAAGTACCGGGTGGCCATCAAGGGGCCGCTCACCACGCCGGTGGGCGGCGGCATCCGGTCCATCAACGTGGCGCTGCGGCAGCTCCTGGATCTGTACGTGTGTCTCCGGCCGGTCCGCTGGTTCAAGGGCGTGCCGTCCCCCGTCAAGCACCCGGAGCTGGTGGACATGGTGGTCTTCCGCGAGAACACCGAGGACATCTACGCCGGGATCGAGTGGGAGGCGGGGACCCCCGAGGCCAAGAAGGTCGTCGCCTGGCTGCAGAAGGAGATGAAGGTCACGAAGATCCGCTTCCCCAAGACCTCCAGCATCGGGATCAAGCCCGTGTCCATCGAGGGCACCAAGCGGCTGGTACGCGCCGCCCTCCGCTACGCCCTCCAGCACAAGCGGCGGAACCTGACGTTAGTCCACAAGGGCAACATCATGAAGTTTACCGAGGGCGGATTCCGCAAGTGGGGCTACGAGCTGGTGAAGGAGGAGTTCAAGGACGTGGCGGTGAGCTGGGACGATTGCGGCGGGACGCCCGGCACCAAGCTCCTGGTCAAGGACGTGATCGCCGACGCCTTCCTGCAGCAGATCCTCACCCGGCCGGCCGAGTACGACGTCATCGCCACCTTGAACCTGAACGGCGACTACGTCTCCGACGCGCTGGCGGCCCAGGTGGGCGGGATCGGCATCGCCCCGGGTGGAAACATCAATTATGACACGGGCCACGCCATCTTCGAGGCGACCCACGGCACCGCCCCCAAGTATGCCCGCCAGGACAAGGTCAACCCGGGCTCCGTGATCCTCTCGGGCGCCATGATGCTGGAGCACCTGGGTTGGGTCGAGGCGGCCAACAAGATCTACGAGGCGGTGGCCGCCACGATCGGCGAGAAGATCGTGACCTATGACTTTGCCCGGCTGATGGAGGGGGCCCGCGAGGTGAAGTGCTCGGCATTCGCCAGCGCCGTCATCGAGCACATGTGACGTCATCGGAGGGGAGGGGGAAGGAGGCGGGACATGGCACGGAAGAAGATCGCCCTGATCGGCGCGGGCCAGATCGGGGGCAACTTGGCCCTCCTGGCGGCCGAGAAGGAGCTGGGGGACATCGTCCTGTTCGACATCCCCGCGGCCGAGGGGATGGCCAAGGGCAAGGCCCTGGACATCGCCCAGTTCCTCCCGGTGGCCGGGCGGGACGCCCGGGTCACGGGCACGACATCCTGGGAGGACGTGGCCGGCGCCGACGTCTGCATCATCACGGCGGGGATCCCGCGCAAGCCGGGCATGAGCCGCGAGGACCTCTTGGACACCAACGTCAAGATCATCACGGACGTCGCCACCAACCTGAAGCGCGTGTGCCCCCACGCCTTTTGCATCGTGGTGGCGAACCCGCTGGACGCCATGGTCTATGCCTTCAAGAAGGTCACGGGGTTCCCCAAGCAGAAGGTGGTGGGGATGGCCGGGGTCCTGGACTCGGCGCGCTTCCGCGCCTTCGTGGCCATGGAGCTGAACGTCTCGGTGGAGGATGTCCAGGCCTTCGTGCTGGGCGGGCACGGCGACGACATGGTCCCGCTCACCCGCTGCTGCAGCGTCGGCGGCATTCCCGTGACGGAGCTCTTGCCCAAGGACCGCATTGACGCCATCGTGGAACGGACGCGGAAGGCGGGCGGAGAGCTCGTCGCCCTCTACAAGACCGGCAGTGCCTACTACGCGCCGGCGGCCACCTCCATCGTCATGGCCGAGTCGTACCTCCGCGACAAGAAGCGGGTCCTGCCCTGCGCCGCGTACCTGGAAGGGGAGTACGGAATCACCGGGTGCTACTTCGGCGTCCCGGTGGTGATCGGGGGCGGCGGCGTCGAGCGGATTCTGCAGGTGAAGCTGTCCGACGAAGAGAAGGCCCTGGTATTGAAGAGCCTGGAGAGCGTGAAGAAGACGACCCTGGAAACCAAGCTCTAACGAGGGCGACAGCGACAGCGATATCCGACAGCGACTGGGGCAGGGAGCGACTCGGCTTCGGGTTCTTTCGCTGTCGCTGTCGCAGTCCCTGTCGGCTTATGCCGAAAGGAGGCGGGACCAGGATGCGACGTGCCCAGCGCTGGCTGACCTTGGGGTTGGTGATGTCCGTGGCGCTCCTGGCCGCGGGCTGTGGCCAGGAGCTCAAGAAGGAGAACGAGCAGCTCAAGTCCCAGGGAGCCACCCTGCAGAAGGAGAACGTGGAGCTGAAGGGCCAGGTGACCTCCCTCAAGGCGGACGCCGAGGCCCTGAAGAAACAGTTCGAGGATCTGGCCAAGGAGAAGCAAGGCCTCGAGGAGAAGTTGAAGGAGGCGGAGGTCAAGGCCTTGGCCAAGCCGGGGACCAGGCCGCCGCTCCGGTCGAAGAAGCCCTCGTAAGGGGAGCGGGGGCGACCGGGGACGGAAACCGGGGGCGTGGCCCTGCCCACCACGCATCGGGGATCGGCTGGTGCGGTGATGGACAACCGGCGCCTGGCGGCCAATAATGGAACCCCGGCGCCACAGACCGCAGTTCAGAGGTGAGGAACGACGATGGGCACTCCAGGTGTCTGGCACTTCTACCTCCGCCGGTTGCACTCGCTCACCGGGATCTTTCCCATCGGGGTGTTCTTGATCGAGCACTTCTTCGGAAACGCCTTCGCCACCCGCGGGCCCGAGGCCTACAACCGGTACGTCGAGTTCCTGCTGGGCATGCCCTACCTGCCGGTGCTGGAGATCGGTCTGGTCTTCGGGCCGCTCTTGTTCCACGGGATCTACGGGCTGTTCATCAGTGCGGAGGCGGACATCCTCCATCCGGCACAGGGGCTGGGGGCGCGCTATCACAGTACGGCCTTCCTGCTGCAACGGATCACCGGGATCCTCCTGCTCGTGTACATCAGCTATCACGTCTGGAACACCCGGGTACAGGTCGTCTTCTTCGGGCAGCATGTGGATTACGCCTACATGGCCCGCTACTTCGCCCCGACGTACGAGAAGGTCGTCTACATCGTCGGCATTCTGTGCGCCTGTTACCACTTCGCCCACGGGCTGTTCAACGTTGCCTACAAGTGGGGGATCACGGTCAGCGCCAGGGCCCAGCGGGCCATGACCGTCGTCAGTCTGGCGGTCTTCGTGGCGATGAGCGCCGTGGGCATCCACATCCTGTTTTCCTTCAAGTAGGGGGAGTCGGAGCATGGGTGCACGGCCAAAGACCATCGTGGTGGGGGGCGGCCTGGCCGGCCTGATGACGGTCATCAAGATCGCCGAGGCCGGGTTCCCGTGCCAAGTCTTCTCCTTCGTCCCGGTGAAGCGGTCCCACTCGGTCTGTGCCCAGGGCGGGATCAACGCGTCGGTGAACACCAAGGGCGAGGGGGACAGCCCCGCGATCCACTTCTACGAGACCGTCAAGGGGGGAGATTTCCTGGCCAACCAGCCCCTGGCCAAGGGGATGTGCGAGGCGGCGCCGGGGATCGTGTACCTCCTGGATCGGATGGGGGTGCCCTTCAACCGGACGCCCGAGGGCCTCCTGGACTTCCGGGGCTTCGGGGGGACGCTGTACTCCCGGACGGCCTTCGCCGGGGCGACGACGGGGCAGCAGCTCCTGTACGCCCTGGACGAGCAGGTGCGCAAGTTCGAGGCCGAGGGGCTGGTGGAGAAGTTCGAGTACTGGGAGTTCCTCTCCATCGTGAAGGATAGCGAGGGGATCTGCCGGGGGATCGCGGCCCAGGACCTCCGGACGATGGAGATCCAGGTCTTCCCTGCGGATGCCGTCTGCCTGGCCACGGGCGGGAATGGCGTCATATACGGCAAGAGCACGCTCTCCATGGTGTGCAGCGGCTCGGCGGCCTCGGCCGTCTACCAGCAGGGGGCGACCTACGCCAACGGTGAGTTCATCCAGGTCCATCCCACCGCCATCCCGGGGGAGGACAAGCACCGCCTCATGAGCGAATCCGCCCGGGCCGAGGGGGGCCGGATGTGGGTCCCGAAGGACGGAAAGCCCTGGTACTTCCTGGAAGAGAAGTACCCCAGGTACAAGAACCTGGTGCCCCGGGACATCGCCACGCGCGAGATCTACCACATCTGCCGCGTGCTGAAGCTGGGGGTGGACGGCAAGGACGTGGTCTACCTGGATCTCAGCCACATCCCGGCCGAGACGTTGGACCGGAAGCTGGGCGGCATCCTGGAGATCTACGAGAAGTTCGTGGGGGACGACCCCCGCAAGGTCCCCATGAAAGTCTTCCCGAGCGTCCACTACTCCATGGGGGGTCTCTGGATCGACTACGAGGCGGAGGCCGACGGGACCATCAGGCTCGGGAGCCCCCGCAACCACCAGACCAACATCCCGGGGCTCTTCGCGGCCGGCGAGGTGGAATACGAGTACCACGGGGCAAACCGGCTGGGGGCGAACTCGCTCCTCTCCTGCTTCTACGGGGGGATACTGGCGGGGCCATCTATGGTCAGCTACGCCAAGGGGCTGGATCGCTCGTGCGAGGCGGTGGCCCCCTCGGTCTTCGAGGCGGAGCGGAAGCGGCAGGAGGAGGCCTTCCAGCGGATCTGGGCCCTGCAGGGGACCGAGAATCCCTTCGTGCTGCACAAGGAACTGGGCGAGATCATGACGGACAACGTGACCGTGGTCCGGTACAACGACAAGCTCCAGGCCACGGACCACGCCCTCCTGGCCTTCGTGGAGCGGTGGAAGCGGATCGACATCAACGACGCTACCAGGTGGTCGAACCAGGCCGTCTCCTTCACCCGGCAGCTGTGGAACATGCTGGAGCTGGCCCGGGTCGTCACGCTGGGCGCGCTCAGGCGGGACGAGAGCCGTGGGGCCCACTACAAGCCCGACTTCCCGGACCGCAACGACGCCCAGTGGCTGAAGACCACCATGGCCCGGTGGACCCCCAGCGGGCCCGAGTTCAGCTACGCACCGGTGGACATCTCGCTCCTCAAACCCGAAACGCGAAAGTACTAGACAATGACGAGAAGCGAGGCACGCATGGCGAGGAACACGATCGATCTCAAGATCAAGCGACAGGACGGGCCGGATGCCCCCGCACGCTGGGAGGAGTTCAGCATCCCCTACAAGCCCAAGATGAACGTGATCTCCGTCCTCATGGAGATCCGGCGGCACCCCTTCACCGTCCAGGGGAGGAAGACGACCCCGCCGGTCTGGGACGCCAACTGCCTGGAAGAGGTGTGCGGGGCCTGCAGCATGATCATCAACGGCAAGGTTCGCCAGGCCTGCAGCGCTCTCATCGATCCGCTCGAGCAACCCATCCTCGTCGAACCCATGACCAAGTTCCCGCTGGTCCGGGACCTGGTGGTGGACCGGCGGCGCATGTTCGACGCCCTGAAGTGGGTCCGGGCCTGGGTCCCCATCGACGGGACGTACAACCTCGGACCGGGCCCGCGAGTGGATCCGAACGTCCAGGCGGTGGCCTACAGCCTGGCCCGCTGCATGACCTGCGGGTGCTGCCTGGAAGTCTGCCCCCAGGTCACCCCGACCTCCGCGTTCATCGGAGCCGCCGCCATCTCCCAGGTGCGCCTCTTCAACATGCACCCCACCGGCAAGATGCACGGGCGCGAGCGGCTGGAGGCCTTGATGAGCGAGGGGGGCCTGGCGGATTGCGGTAACGCCCAGAATTGCGTGCACGCCTGTCCCAAGGAGATCCCGCTCACCGAATCCATCGCCGCCGTCGGTCGGCAGTCGACGGCCTATCTCTTGAAGCGGCTGCTGGGCGGCTGACCCCGATCCGAAATTCCGATGAGCCCGAATGGCTTGCGGAGACGCGGAGGGAGCGCCGGCGAGGGGAAACAGCAGGGGCCTTCGGCGATCTTCCTGCACGGGGCCCAGCACGGAGAGGACATGGCGAACCTTCTCACAGGTTTTTTTCGGATCGGGGCTGATCGCATCGCGCTTTCCCAGCACAACGAGGTGCAGGTCGGGGCGCTCGCGCCCTGTGCCTGCCTGGAGGCCGGATGAAAATCCACGAGTATCAGGCCAAGGAAATCCTGGCGGAGTTCGGCGTGCCCGTGCCCCGCGGCCGGGTGGCCGCGACCCCCCTCGAGGCGGCGGCCATCGCCCGGGAGCTGGGCGGGACGGTGGTGGTCAAGGCGCAGATCCACGCCGGCGGCCGCGGCAAGGGGGGCGGCGTCAAGCTGGCGAAATCCCCCGACGCGGCGCAGCAGGCGGCCTCCCAGATCCTGGGAATGATGCTCAAGACCCACCAGACCGGGCCGGAGGGGCAGAAGGTCAAGCGGGTCCTGGTCGAGGAGGGCATGGACATCCGCCAGGAGCTCTACCTGGGGATCGTGATCGACCGCAAGGTGGGCCTGCCGGCGATCATGGGATCGAGCGCGGGCGGCGTGGAGATCGAGGAGATCGCCCGCACCCGGCCCGACGCCATCGTGAAGGTCCACGTGGACCCGGCCACGAGCGTGCGGGGGTTTCACACCCGGAAGCTGGGCTTTGGCCTGGGGCTCAAGGGAGACCTCCTCAAGGGCGGGGCCGACTTCGTGGCGAAGCTGTACCGGGCCTTCGCGGCCAGGGACTGCTCGCTCGCAGAGATCAATCCCCTGGTGATCACGGGAGACGGGCGTCTCCTGGCCCTGGATGCCAAGATGAACTTCGACGACAACGCGCTTTTCCGGCACCCGGAGATCCAGGCCCTGCGTGATCTGGACGAGGAGTCGCCCCTGGAGGTCGAGGCGTCGAAGTTCAACCTGAACTACATCAAGCTGGACGGCAACGTGGGCTGCATGGTGAACGGGGCCGGGTTGGCCATGGCCACCATGGACATCATCAAGCTCACCGGGGGCGAGCCGGCCAACTTCCTGGACGTGGGGGGCGGGGCCAGCGCCGAGCAGATCGAGAACGCCTTCCGCATCCTGATCTCCGACAGGAACGTTCGGGCCGTCCTGATCAACATCTTCGGGGGGATCCTCCGCTGCGATCGGCTGGCAGAGGGGGTCATCAAGGCCGTGAAGGCCCTCAACGTGAAGCTCCCCATCGTGATCCGGATGGAGGGGACGAACGTCGAGCTGGGGAAGAAGATGCTGGCAGAGTCCGGTCTCAACTTCGGCACGGCCGACGGCATGAAGGACGGCGCCGAGAAGGCCGTCCGGGCCGCCCGGTCGGCGTAACCCCCTCACCTCGCCTCTCCCCCCACTCGTGGGGAGAGGAACGAGTGAGGGACGGAGCCTACATGAGCATCCTGGTGGACAAGAGCACGCGCGTGGTGGTGCAAGGGGTCACGGGCAAGGAGGGGACATTTCACGCCCTGGCGTGCCGGGAGTACGGCACGCAGGTGGTGGCGGGAGTGACACCCGGAAAGGGCGGGATCGTCCACGAGGGGATCCCGGTCTTCGACACGGTGGTCTCGGCCGTCGCCAAGGAGGGGGCCAACACCTCGCTGATCTTCGTGCCTCCCGCCTTCGCGGCCGACGCCATCCTGGAAGCGGCCGACGCCGGGATCCGGGTCATCGTGTGCATCACCGAGGGGATCCCCACCCTGGACATGGTGCGTGTCGGCCGCGCCCTGCAGGGACGGGACACGCGGCTCATCGGGCCGAACTGCCCGGGGATCATCTCGCCGGGCAAGGCCAAGGTCGGCATCATGCCCGGTCACATCCACCGGCCGGGGACGGTCGGCGTCGTGTCCCGGAGCGGCACGCTCACCTACGAGGCGGTGGGGCAGCTCACGGCCCGCGGCATCGGCCAGTCCACCTGCGTGGGGATCGGCGGAGACCCCATCATCGGGACGACCTTCGTGGACGCCCTGCGGCTCTTCCAGGCGGATTCCGAGACCGAGGCCATCCTGATGATCGGCGAGATCGGGGGCACCGCCGAAGAAGATGCCGCGGCCTTCGTCAGGAGTCATCTCACCAAGCCTGTGGTTGGCTTCATCTGCGGGCAGACGGCGCCTCCCGGGCGCCGGATGGGGCACGCAGGGGCCATCATCTCGGGGGGCACCGGGACGGCCGCCGAGAAGATGGCGACCATGCAGAAGGCCGGAATCACCGTGGTGAAGAGCCCGGCGGAGATGGGCGAGGCCGTGGCCCGGCTGGTCCGGAAGACGCCGGGGAAGTCCCGGGTCGCCCGGAAGGTCTCGGCCGGCGCCGGGACGGGGCGCAAGCGACCTGGCTCGGTGCGTGGGCGGCACGCGCGCCCGAAGGGCCGATCCACCCCTTCCAGCAAGCCGAGGAGCAGGCGGCGGCGCTAGGCGCGGCACGACGCCCCGGTATCCAGGATCCGACAGGGAGACCATCTGGCACGGACCGGATGGTCTCCTTTGTGTGAGGTGAGGACGGGAGGTCGGGAGGACACGTGATGGAGCGCACACTGGTGATCGTGAAGCCGGACGCGGTCCGCCGGGGTCACGTGGGCGAGGTGATTCGCCGGTTCGAGGCGGCCGGCCTCACCATCCGGGCCCTCAAGATGGTCTCCCTCACCCGGCGGGAGGCGGAGGGGTTCTACCAGGTGCACCGAGAGCGTCCGTTTTTCGCCAGCCTTAGCCAGTTCATGTCCTCCGGTCCCGCGGTGGCGATGGTCCTGGAAGGGCCGGAGGCCATCAGCCGGGTGCGCGCTCTCATGGGCGCAACAGACCCGGCCAAGGCCGCTCCCGGCACGATTCGCAAGGATCTGGCCGCCAGCATCGAGCGGAATGCGGTCCACGGCTCGGATTCGCCGGAGTCGGCGGCCTACGAGATCCCCTATTTCTTCAGCGCGATGGACCAGCATCCCTACGAGCGGGAGGGACCTGTGCGGTGACGGCCTGGCTGCTCCTGCGCCTCCCGCTGGGCATCCCCCAGAGGACAGGACGCGCAACTTCCCGTCGTGTTTGATCATTTCGGTTCCACGAGGCGCTGTCGCGTCGGGCTTTTCCCTTGACACCCCCAGGGGCGCGAAATATACTCAGCGAGTTTTTGCGCCCGCTTTGTAGCGTTCGCGCCGCGCAATGTTGATTGAACTTTCGAAGATTCCGCCGGACGGGCGGGACGTGAGCCTTCCGGAGGAGGTGCTGGACCTCGGCGCATCCGCCGACATCTGGACGGGCCCGGCAACGGTGCAGGCCACCATGCACATGGGGCGCTCCGGGCGCGGGATCCTGATCAGCGGATCCTTCAACGGGGCTGTGGCCCTGGTGTGCAGCCGGTGCCTCGAGCCGTTTCCCTTCCGCGCCCAGGACCATTTCGAGGTGTATTGCGAGGCTGCGGCGCAGGGCCAGGTCGAGGAGGAATACGAGCTCACCAATGACGAGCTGGATGTGACCTACCTGGAGCAGGGGCGGCTCAATACGGACACCCTCCTGCGGGAGAACATCCTGCTCAGCCTACCCGTTCAACCCCTCTGCCACGAGGACTGTCGGGGGCTCTGCCCACGCTGCGGCGCAAACCTGAACCAGAGCGCCTGCAACTGCACGGAGACCCACATGGACCCGCGGCTGCAGGCCTTGCGGAAGCTGCTGTAGTCCCGCCCGTCCGCATCCCGCAAAGCGGGACGGACTCCTGAAGGGGCGGGCGCCTTCCGCCGGCACTATTCCCGGACGTCGTTTCGAACGAGCTTCGCCCAGAGAGGACATTCCATGGCGCTCCCCAAGCGACGGCACAGTAATGCCCGGACGGGCAAGCGGCGGGCCCACGACGCGCTCGAGGCCGTGGGGATCTCCCGCTGTCCGCGATGCCAGGCCATGACGTTGCCCCACCGCGCCTGCCGCAGTTGCGGGTACTACCGCGGGCGCGAGGTGGTGAAACGGGCGGAGGAGTAGCCGCCCCCGCGGGTCCATCAGCATGCAAGGGACCGAGGCCGTGCGGGTCGCCCTGGATGCCATGGGCGGCGACCGCGGCTCCGAGGTGAACGTCGAGGGCGCCGTCAGCGCCGCGCGGGAGTTCGGCGCGGCCGTCACCCTCGTCGGGATCGAGGAGGAGTTGCAGCGCCACCTGCGGCAGCACGATACCCGGGGGCTGCCCCTGACCATCCGGCACGCGCCGGAGGTGGTGGAGATGGGGGAGAGCCCGTCCACGGCCCTGCGGCGGAAGAAGCAGTCCTCCATCCGGATCGGGATCGAGCTGGTCAAGCGGGGCGAGGCGGACGCGTTCGTGAGTGCCGGGAACACCGGCGCGGTCATGGCGACGGCCATGGTGGTCCTGGGGCCGCTGCCAGGGGTCGAGCGGCCCGCCATCGCCGTGGTGGTGCCGACCCTGACGGGCCACGCGGTGCTGCTGGACGCGGGGGCCAATGCGGAGTGCAAGGCCCGGCACCTGGTCCAGTTCGCCATCATGGGCCACATTTTTGCCCGCGACATCCTGGGGCTGCCCCGACCGCGGGTCGGCCTGCTCAGCATCGGGGAGGAGGAATCCAAGGGCAACGAGCTGACGCGCGAGGCCTTCAAGGAGCTGGAGGAGGAGGCCTCGCTGAATTTCCTCGGGAACGTCGAGGGGCGGGACGTCTTCGGCGGCACCTTCGACGTGATCGTGTGCGACGGGTTCACGGGCAACGTGGCCCTCAAGATCTCGGAGAGCGTCCTGGACACCATGCTGCACCTGCTCCGGGAGGAGTTCGGACAGGACCTGCGGGGGAAGGCCGGCTCGCTCCTGCTGGTGCCCGCCTTCCGCCGGTTCAAGAAGCGGGTCGATCCGTCGGAGTACGGCGGGGCCCCGCTGCTGGGCGTGAATGGGGTCTGCTTCATCGGCCACGGCCGCTCGACGGGCAAGGCCATCAAGAACGCCATCCGCGCCGCCGGGGAATGCGTGGCCAGCAAGGTGATCCAGCACATCCGCGAGGGAATCGCCCTAGGGTGAAAAGTTGGATGGAGGGGTGAACGTCTGATGGGCTGCGCCAGAATCATCGGGACCGGGTCGTACGCGCCGGCCAAGGTCCTGACGAACTACGATCTGGAAAAGTTGCTGGACACCAGCGACGAGTGGATCCGCACGCGAACCGGGATCTCGGAACGGCGGATGACCACGGAGGCCGAGGCCACGTCGGATCTGGCCTACGAGGCGTCGCTCAAGGCCCTCGCCGCGGCCGGGGTGGATCCCGCCGACCTGGACATGATCCTGGTGGCCACGGTCACGCCGGACATGTTCTTCCCATCCACGGCGTGCGTCCTCCAGGACCGCCTGGGTTCCCGGCGGGCGGGGGCCATGGACATTTCGGCCGCCTGCTCGGGGTTCATCTATGGGTTGGCGGTGGCGGACGGGCTCCTGCGCCTGGGGACGCTGCGGACCGTGCTCCTGGTCGGGGCGGAGACCCTGACCAAGATTTTGAACTGGAAGGATCGCAACACCTGCGTGCTCTTCGGCGACGGGGCGGGGGCGGCGGTCCTGCGATGGAGCGAGGGGGAGCGGGGGATCCTCTCCGTCCACCTCTTCGCCGACGGCGCCAAGGGATCGCAGCTCATGATACCGGGCGGCGGGTCGCGCCATCCGATCTCCCAGCAGGTGGTGGACGAGGGGCTGGCCGCCATCCAGATGAACAACGGGAACGAGGTATTCAAGGTGGCGGTGCGAGCCATGGAGGATGCGGCCATCACCGCCCTGAAGCACAATCACCTGGACCTCGGCGACGTGGACCTCCTGGTGCCGCACCAGGCCAACCGTCGGATCATCGACGCCGTGGGACAGCGCCTGGGGCTCCCCGAGGACAAGGTGTGCGTGAACATCCAGAAATACGGCAACACCTCGGCGGCGTCCATCCCCCTGGCGCTGGACGAGGCGATCCAGGCGGGACGGGTGAAGCCGGGGGATCTCCTGCTCCTGTGCGCGTTCGGGGGCGGGTTGACTTGGGGCTCGGCCCTCATCCGCTGGTGAGACGCTTCGCTCAAGGAAAACGGACAACTGACACTCTCAATGGAAAACAGACAACCGACAACTGACAACCGGTCAACCGAGATCGTCGGTTTTGCATTGTCGGTTGTCGGTTTGAAATTTTAGATTGACTCATGGGCAAAATCGCGTACGTGTTTCCGGGGCAGGGGTCCCAGGCGGTCGGCATGGGCCGGGAGCTGGGCGAGGCGTCCCCCCGCTGGGCAGACGCCAACGCCGCCCTGGGGTTCGACCTACGCCGCCTGTGCTTCGAGGGGCCGGAAGCGGACCTCACTCTCACGGCCAACACGCAGCCGGCCATCCTGACGGCCAGCATCGTGGCCTTGGATGCCCTGGTGGCGGCCGGAGGGACGTACGACTTCGTGGCCGGCCATTCCCTGGGTGAGTATTCGGCCCTGGTGGCGGCCGGCGCCGTGGATTTTTCCGATGCGGTCCGCACCGTGCGGGCGCGCGGGCAGTTCATGCAGGAAGCGGTGCCCCCGGGCGAGGGCGCCATGGCCGCCATTTTGGGCCTGGACCGGGCGCTGGTCTTCCAGGCGTGCGAGGAGGCACAGGGGGCGGGCGTGGTCCAGGTGGCCAATCTCAATGGCCCCGGCCAGACGGTGATCGCCGGGGCGGCGGCGGCCGTGGGGCGCGCCGTGGAACTGGCCAAGGCCAAGGGTGCGAAGCGCGCCGTGCCGCTCCCGGTGAGCGCCCCATTCCACTGCGCCCTGATGGCGCCCGCTGCCGAACGGCTCCAGGCCGTCCTGCGGACGGTCCGGTTCCGCGATCTTCGGGTGCCCCTGGCGACGAACGTGGACGCCGACGTGCTCAGCGAGGGCGCACGAGTGCAAGACGCCCTGGTTCGGCAGGTGACGGCGCCGGTCCGGTGGGATGAGGTGGTGATCCGGCTGGTCAAGGAGGGGGCCGAGACCTTCGTGGAGGTCGGCCCCGGGAAGGTCCTGTCGGGGATGATCCGGCGGATCGCGCCCGAGGTCCGGGTCCTGAATGTCGAGGACCGGTCCTCCCTCGAGACGACGGTGAAGGCCCTGAGAGGGTGAGCAATCAGCGGTCAGCCCCGGAAGACCTGGGCACGGCGGGTCCGGGTCGTCCACGCCGTTTCCTGATACTGACCATTCAGAAGCTGAGAGCTGACTGCTGACGGCTGAGGGCTTCCGAGAGATGAGCCTGGCGGACAAAGTTGCATTGGTGACCGGCGGCTCCCGCGGGATCGGCGCGGCCATCGCGCAGAGCCTGTCAGAGGCGGGGGCGGCCGTCGGCCTCTGCGCCCGCCATCTCGAGGCGACCGTGAGCGTCGCCAAGGCCATCGAGGCGCGGGGGGGCCGGGCGCTGGCCGTCGAAGCCGACATCGGCCGCGCCGAGGACGCCGATCGGGTGGTGGCGGCGTGCCTGGATCGCTTCGGGCGGATTGACATCCTGGTGAACAACGCGGGCACCACCCGGGATGGGCTGATCGTGCGGATGAAGGACGAGGACTGGGATCAGGTCCTGGCGGTGCATCTCGACGGGGCGTTCCGCTGCTCCCGGGCCGCGTTGCGTCCGATGCTGAAACAGAAGCAAGGCGGGCGCATCATCAACATCAGCTCCGTGGTGGGGAGCATGGGCAACGCCGGGCAGGCGAATTATGCCGCGGCCAAGGCCGGCCTGATCGGGCTGACCAGGGCCCTGGCCAGGGAGGTCGCCTCGCGCGGCGTCACCGTCAACGCCGTGTCGCCGGGATTCATCGACACCGACCTGACGGCCGGTATTCCCGAAACCGTCCGGCAGACCTACCTGGCCCAGATCCCCCTGGGACGGTTCGGAACGGTGGCGGAGGTGGCAGCGGTGGTGACCTTCCTGGCCTCCGACAGCGCCGCGTACATCACGGGACAGGTAATCCACGTGAACGGGGGGATGTGGTCGTCGTAGCCGGTGACCTATGGGGAGAAGGAGGCGACTGTGAGTGCGGCTGTAGAAGACAAGGTCAAGAAGATCATCATTGACCAGCTGGGTGTGGATGAGGCCGAGGTGACCCCAGAGGCCAAGTTCATTGATGATCTCGGGGCGGACTCACTGGATACGGTCGAACTGGTCATGGCGCTGGAGGAGGAATTCGGGATCGAGATCCCGGACGAGGACGCGGAGAAAATCGCCACCGTCCGGGATGCGATCAACTACATTCAGGAGCACAAGAAGGCGTAACCGCAGCCTGACCGCTCGCGGTCGCCACCAGTCGACCCGCTGAGCGCGCGGCAACTGCGTGGGGACGCAATGACGCTCGCGTCCCAGAGAGGCAAGGGGGAAGTATGGTCCGCGTCGTCGTCACCGGGTTGGGGGCGGTGGCCCCCAACGGGATCGGGACACAGACCTTCTGGGAGAATTTGCTCAACGGGGTCTCGGGCGTTGCCCCCATCACCCGGTTCGACGCCAGCAAGCACGATACCCAGATTGCGGGCGAGGTGAAAGGATTCGATCCCCTGCAGTGGATCGAGAAGAAGGAAGCCCGCAAGATGGACCTCTTCATCCATTTCGCCGTCGCCGCCGGCCAGATGGCCTACGATGACTCGGCCCTCAAGGTGACCGACGACAACCGCGAGCGGGTCGGGGTCTTTGTGGGGACGGGCATGGGCGGGATCCCCGCACTGGAGGAGTCCCACCGGATCCTCATGGAGAAGGGGCCGGGGCGCATCAGCGCCTTCTTCATCCCGTCCATCATCACGAACCTGGCCTCGGGGCAGATCTCCATGCGGTTCGGGATGAAGGGTCCCAACTCGTGCGTCTCCACGGCCTGCGCCAGCGGCAATCACGCCATCGGCGATTCCTTCAGGATCATCCAGCGCGGCGAAGCGGACGTCATGCTGGCCGGGGGCAGCGAGGCGGTGATCACCCCCCTCACGATCGGCGGGTTCTGTTCCATGAAGGCCCTCTCCACGCGGAATCATGAGCCGACGCGCGCCAGCCGCCCCTTCGACAAGGACCGGGACGGCTTCGTGATGGGCGAGGGCTCGGGGATCCTGGTGCTGGAGTCCCTGGAGCACGCCCGGCGGCGGCGGGCCAAGGTCTACGCCGAGATCGTGGGCTACGGGATGTCCGCGGATGCCTACCACATCACCCAGCCCGCCCCGGAGGGGGAGGGGGCCGTCCGCTCCATGCGGCTGGCCCTCCAGGATGCCGCGCTGGCCCCTTCCCTGGTGGACTACATCAACGCCCACGGCACGTCCACTCCCGCCGGGGACCTGAACGAGACCCTGGCCATCAAGGCCGTCTTCGGCGACCACGCGCGCTCCCTGGCGGTGAGTTCGACGAAGTCCATGACCGGGCACCTGCTGGGCGCCGCCGGCGGCATCGAGTCGGTCATCACCGTCCTCGCTATCGCCCGCGGCATGCTGCCGCCCACCATCAACTACGATACCCCGGATCCCGAGTGCGACCTGGATTACGTCCCCAACAGGGCGCGCCGCAAAGACGTGCGGTACGCGATGACCAACTCCTTCGGCTTCGGCGGCACGAACGCCACCCTCGTCTTCAAGAAGTTCGAGGACTAGCCCCGCCTCTCCAAAGATCTCACCGCCAAGACGCCAAGACCGCCACAATTTCGTGGCAATTGGGCAATTGGGCAATTGGGCAACTGGGAGCACCTGATTGCCAGATTGCCGAGTTGCCTGATTGCCAGTATTGGCGCCTTGGCGGTTCGATGTTCGGGAGGGGCGGGTCAGGCGCTGTTGGGCGGGGACAGGACGCTCACCGTGAAGCTGGCGTCGGGGCGGCCGCGGTCCAGCTCGGCCGAGAAGCCCTCCAGAAAGGCCTGGCGGATCCGGCTGGGTTGCTCCTGCGGGAAGGCGCGAAAGGGCGGCTCCATCGCCACCTGCGTGCAGCCGAGGCCCAGGATCGTCTGGGCCGCCAGGTACGAGAGCCGGTAGAGGGCCACCACGGACAGATCGGTCCGGGAGCCGAGGCCCATCACCAGGATCATCTTGGCCCGGAGTTTCCCGTTGGGGGAGAGCAGGACGCTCGCCCCGCGCTCCCCGCCAAACTTCCCCCGTGCGCGGAGCCGGGAGACGGCCCCGCACAGGATCCAGTCCACCCATCCCAGGCGGCCGCGTGGTACCGGCTCGTCCGCCAGGCGGAACAGGAGCAGCACGTCTGCGTCGAGTTCCTCGAGCGGGTCGCTGGCCTCCCGGATCTCCATCTCAGGCGGGAGTTTCCTGGCGGGAGCGCAGGTGAAGGCGGATCTGGTCCAGGATGCCGTTGACGAAGGCACCCGATTCCTCGCTGCCGTACAGCTTCGCGAGCTCGATAGCCTCGTTGATGGCGACCTTCTCCGGGACGTCGTGGCGGTACAGAAGCTCGTAGGTGGCCAGGCGGAGGATGTTCCGCTCCACCAGGGCGATCCGCGCGAGACTCCAGTGGGTGGCGTTGGCGCCGATCAGGGCGTCGATCTCGGGACCGTGTTCCACCGTCCCTCCCACCAGGTTGTCAGCGAACTCCCTGACCTCGGGGAGGACGGACCGGTCCTTCCAGAAATCTTCCAAGACCCGGGCCGCCCCGCCGGACCGAAACTCCAGCTCGTAGAGCACCATCAGGGCGATTTCGCGGGCTTTCCGTCGCTTGCCCATCCCCATCAGCCATCAGCCATCAGCCATCAGCCATCAGCCAGGAGTTGAGTGCTGATCGCTGAAAGCTGACAGCTCATTTGAGTTCCCGGAACAGATTGGCCATCTCGATGGCGGAGCAGGCCGCATCGAAACCCTTGTTGCCGCTCTTGCCCCCCGCCCGCTCGACCGCCTGCTCGATGGAGTCCGTGGTGAGGACCCCGAAGGCCATGGGGACGCCCGTCTCCAGGGCGGCGGCCGCTACCCCCTTGGATACCTCGCCCGCGATGTACTCGAAATGCGGGGTGGCGCCGCGGATCACCGTGCCCAGGCAGAGGATGGCGTTGTAGTGTCCCGTCGTGGCCAGGCGTTTCGCCGCCAGCGGAATCTCAAAGGAGCCCGGTACCCTCACCACGTGGATCTGGTCGTCCTCGGCCCCGTGGCGGCGGAGGCCATCCAGGGCCCCCTCCAGCAGGCGGGCGGTGATGAATTCGTTGGTCCGGCTCACCACGATGCCGAAGGTGAGCCCCTTGGCCACGAGGGCCCCTTCCCAGGTCCGTCCCATACGTCCTCCTTCAAGCAAACAGCGATTGCGAGATCCGACAGCGAGCCCGCAGAGCGCCGTCCCAATTGCCCGCGGGTGGAGCGCACTCCTCAGCGCTTGGTCCGGCTCGACCTAGACGCCCCGTTCCCACCAGGGCGTGCGCGTCGCCGGGGATTGCCGGGCGGCTGGATGAGATGCCCCAGCTTTGCCCGCTTGGTCTCCAGGTACCCGAGATTCGCCGCCGTGGGTCGCGTGAGCAGCGGGACGCGCTCCACCACGCTGAGGCCATAGCCCTCGAGCCCCACGATCTTCCGCGGGTTGTTGGTCATCAACCGCAGCTTCGAGACCCCCAGGTCCACCAGGATCTGGGCCCCCACGCCGTAGTCCCGAAGGTCCGGCTTGAATCCGAGCTTCTCGTTGGCCTCCACCGTGTCGAAGCCCTGGTCCTGCAGCTCGTAGGCGCGGAGCTTGTTGGCCAGCCCGATCCCCCGTCCCTCCTGCCGGATGTAGAGCAACACCCCTTTCCCCTCCTGCGCGATGCGGGCCATGGCGCGGTCGAGCTGGGACCCGCAGTCGCAGCGGAGCGACCCCAGGGCGTCGCCGGTGAGGCACTCGGAGTGCACCCGGACCAGGACCGGGTCGGCCACGTTGAGGTCGCCCTTGACCAGGGCCAGGTGGTGCTTGTTGTCCACCTGGCTATGGTACAGGAGCGCCTTGAAGGTGCCGTGTCGCGTGGGCAGGGTGGTGCTGGCCACGCGACTCACGAACTTCTCCCGCCGCATCCGGAAGTCGATCAGGTCCTTGATGGTGATCATCCGAAGGCCGTGGCGCCGGGCGAAGCGGACCAATTCCGGGACGCGGGCCATGGTCCCGTTGGGGTTCATGATCTCGCAGATGACGCCCGCGGGATACAGGCCCCCGAGGCGAGCCAGGTCCACGGCCGCCTCGGTCTGACCCGCCCGGGTGAGCACGCCCCCCTCCCGGGCCCGCAGGGGGAACATGTGGCCCGGTCGCGCCAGGTCATCCGGCCGGCTATTGGGATCGAGGATCACCTTGATGGTGGCGGCCCGGTCGTGGGCCGAGATGCCGGTGCTGACCCGGTGCTTGGCCTCCACCGAGACGGCGAAGGCGGTTTCGAAGGGCGAGGTGTTTTCCGAGACCATGGCGGGGATCTGGAGCTGGTCCAGCCGCTCGCTCACGATGGGCACGCAGATCAGGCCCCGCCCGTGGGTGGCCATGAAGTTGATGGCAACCGGCGTGACCTTCTCGGCCGCCATGGTGAGGTCGCCCTCGTTCTCGCGGTCCTCGTCGTCCACGACGATGACCATCTTCCCATGGCGGATAGCCTGGATGGCATCCTCGATCCGGTCGAAGCGGATGGGGGCGTGGCCACGCGAGGGTCCGCCCTTTCGGACAGTCCGCTGTGCGCGCCCGTCCGAGGGTCCGGATCGGCGGCGTACCATGACCTTGGACCCGCTCATGCGAAACCGTGCTCCTGCAACATGGCCAGGGTGAGGCCCGCCTGGCCCGTCGCCTCCAATCGTCCGGCCAGGAGGCGGGCCACGTGCTTTCCCAGCAGATCCGCCTCCAGGTTGACCGGGTCGCCGACGCGCTTGTTTCTGAGCGTGGTGTGCTCCAGGGTGTGCGGGATGATGGCCACGCCGAAGGCGTCGCGGGACAGCTCCGCCACGGTCAGGCTGATACCATCCACGGCAATGGAGCCCTTCATCACCAGCAGGGACCCCAGCTCCCGGGGGAAGCGGATGCGGATGAACTCGCCGTCGCCCTGGGGAACGCGCTCGGCAAGCTGCCCGACGCCATCCACGTGGCCGGTGACCAGGTGCCCGCCCAGGCGATCTCCCAGGCGCAATGGTCGCTCCAGGTTCACCCGGGCGCCGGCCCGCAGCCTGCCCAGCGTGGTGCGCTTGAGCGTCTCGACCGAGAGATCGGCGGCGAACCCGTCCCCGCGGAGGGCGGTCACGGTGAGACACGCGCCTTCCACGGCGATGCTCTCCCCGAGGCGCAGGCCTTCGGCGAGCGCTCCCGCCCCGATGTGCACCCGTGCGCCCTCGCCCTGGCGCGAGAACTCCTGAACGGTGCCGATGGCTTCGATGATGCCGGTAAACACGACTGTTCGATGGTTCGACTGTTCGATGGTTCGATGGTTCAAGAACGACCGAACCACCGAACTCCCGAACGACCGAACGCCTTTTCCTGACTAGCGTG
>CAZNWB010000034.1:31477-34264 GCA_964576535.1 uncultured bacterium
GTAAACACAGGTCCTCAATGAACAATGAAAAACCGACAACCGACAACTGACAATGATGGGCCGTCAGGCGCCCCAGCTCTCGCTTCCCGACCCCGCAACCCCATTGGTCGGTTCCTCATTGTCGGTTTGAAAATTTTCATTGCTGCGCGGCGGTCCGTGCGAGGTAACCCTCCACCAGGATATCCCCGTCGAACCGCTCGATTTGCACGGCGCCGAGGCGCAGCGCCTGGGTGAGCGACTCGATCCCATCGCCGCCGACGGCCGTGGATGTGGATTTACCCCCGATCAGGATCGGCGCCAGGAAGACCAGGACCTTGTCCGCGATGCCTTCCCGCAACGCCGACGCGTTGATCTCCGCGCCCCCCTCGATCATCACCGACAGGATGCCGCGCTTCCCCAGGACCTCCATCAGCCGCTCCAGCGAGACCCGTCGCCGGCTGTTCTCCACGACGATCACCTGGACCCCCTCGCGCTCGAGGGCCTCGAGCTTGGTCCGGGGCGCCATTTGCGAGACCGCCAGGATGGTGGGAGCAGTGGAGGCGCGATTCACCACCTTGGCCCGGAGGGGGAGGCGGGCCAGGTTATCCACGATGACGCGGATGGGGTCGCGCTGGTCCGCGATGCCGAGCCGGGTCGTAAGGAGGGGGTCGTCGCGCAGGACCGTGCCGATCCCCACCAGGACCGCGTCCACCTCGTTGCGGAGATGGTGCACGCGTCGCCGGGCGCTCTCCCCCGTGATCCAGCGGGACTCCCCGGTCCGGGTGGCGATCTTCCCGTCCAGGCTGGCGGCCACCTTGAGCGTTACAAAGGGAAGACCCGTCCGGATGTACTTGAAAAACGCCTCGTTCAGCCGGGCTGCCTCTTCGCCGAGGAGGCCGACCTCCACCCTGACACCGGCCTCGCACAACGCGGTGATCCCCCGGCCGCTGACGGAAGGGTTCGGGTCCTCACACGCGGCCACGACCCGCCGGATCCCCGCCCGCACGATCTGATCCACACAGGGCGGCGTGCGACCGTGATGGCAGCAGGGTTCCAGGCTGACGTAGAGGGTTCCCTCCGTCGCGGCTGGCCCGGCTTCCCGCAGGGCTGCCACCTCGGCATGGTCGGAGCCGGCATACGCGTGGAACCCCTCGCCGACGAGCTGGCCATCCGTGACGATGACCGCGCCGACCATCGGGTTGGGGCTCGTCCGCCCGCGGGCGCGCGCCGCGAGGTCCAGCGCGCGGCGCATCCAGTTCCGATCGGCCTCGACCTCAGGCATCCTGCGCCCGTCCTCGCAACCTGTTGTCACAAAACGATTTCCTCGTGCAGGCTAGCACCATGGCCCGTGAAGTGTCAAGGTCAAAGCCCGCCATGTACGAGCCTTCAGCCGTCAGCGTCTAGCGGTCAGCATCCGGAAGAGCCGAGAGCCGAACTTCTAGCGGTGGTCGTTGGAGATCGGCCTTAAGAAGGGCAAAACGCAGCGCGGGCCGTAGGCATTGCGCCGGGCGTCCTTCGGCTTCAGAAGCCGGGGGACGGCCTGGGTTCACCCCTGACTCCTGCCCAGACGTTCCGCGCGCCGGGTCATCGTCACCCGGCGAGCTAACGGCGTGGCGTTCAGCCGCGCCTACCTGCGTCGGCTGGAGCGCCTAGCTAGCTGAGCCCGCCGAAGGACGTGAACATCTGCCTGGTCCTGGGCTCTGCCGGCCGCTTCCTTGGCCCGGATCAAGTCGGCGAGCCCAAGATAGTGCGCCTTGACGGACCCAAACCGGGCTTCGACGCGGTGCTTCCACGCCGTCTGAAAACTTGGACATCCCGGCACGGCTGCGTGCAGATCGATTCGAACGGGTGCCACCCCGACTTGAATGATCCACCGCGGGTCCGTCAAATCCGCAACCGTGTACCCCAAATCGCCACGTCCCAAGAAGTCGCGGAGCGCAGCCAATGCCCTGCGGGCGTTTCCCGGGGTGGGATCCAGCAGGATATCAAGGTCCTTTGTGGCGCGAGGACGGGCGTGGAAGGCGACCGCGTGGGCGCCGATCAGCAGATACCGCACCCCATGGTCGTTTAATGCGGCGATGAACTCTTCGTAGTCTCGGGACAGCATTTCGCCCTCGCGTCTTCAGGCACCCTGCGAGCGCTTCCGCAACGGCCTCAACCCGTTCCTCGGGCGTGAGGCCTTCATACCAGAAGCGAAAGTCCTCCCCCTCCGCGTCCTTCCACGCCACTTTGGACACGGTCCACACTCGGCCCCGACCGTCCATCACCCGCCTTCGCACATGCATTTTCACTCCACACATTGAGCCAACCGCGGCTAACCCGCGCGCGTCAGCGCCTCAGGTTGAGCCGCTTGTTGGGCGGCTCTATACATGGGGGAATCCTGGGTTGTGTGCAACCTCCCAGAGAAACCCATCAAGATCCGCAAAGTAGCCACTGTAACCGCCCCAGTCCGTAGAATGTCCCTGCTTCAAGACCTTGCCCCCGTATTCGGCAACACGGGATAGCAAAGCATCGACCTCGGCCGGAGACCGTACGTTGTGCGCGAGAGAGAACCCGCGAAATCCAGTTCCTTCAGGTGAGACGCCTGCATCGGCCGCGAGGTTCTCGCGCGGCCAAAGTGCAAGCCACGTTTTGCCCAGTTCAAAGAATGTCACGGATGGAGGGGTCTTCAGTCTCGGGAGACTGAGACACTCTTCGTAGAATCGCGTAGCTCGTTTGAGATCCGCCACACCGAGCGTGATCAGACTGATCCTGGGTTCCATCGTTCTAAACCCTTCATGCCGCCCAACGAATAAGCTATTATCCGGC
>CAZNWB010000035.1:0-16613 GCA_964576535.1 uncultured bacterium
CCGCAGGAGGCCCGCGACAATCATGGGGACCAACACGATCACCACCCAGGCCCCGAGGGTGAACTTGGAAATGGCGATGACCAGGGTTACGATTCCGGTGGCGAGCGCCCCGAGCCCGTTGAGCGCGATATGGTGAGGCGCCGGATGCTCCTCCTTATACCAGTGCCGGACCATGCCGGCCTGGGACAGGGTGAAGGAGAGAAAGACGCCGACGGCGTAAAGCGGGATGAGGGCGTGAGTATTCCCCCGGAAGATTACTAGCAAAAGGATCGACAGGCCCGCCAGGATCAGGATGCCGTTGCTGAAGACCAGCTTGTCTCCCCGGTTGGCCATCTGCCTCGGCATGAACCCGTCGCGGGCCATGATGGAGGAGAGGCGGGGAAAATCGGCATAGGACGTGTTGGCCGCCAGCAGCAGGATCAGGGCGGTCGCGGCTTGAATGTTGTAGTAGAGCAGGTTGTGCCCGAAGACCTGGCGGGCCAGGATGGATACGACGGTTTCCGTCTCGCGCGGGACCACTTGGTACACATGGGCCAGGTACGTGAGGCCCAGGAACGTGCTGGCCAGGATCGTTGCCATCCATGCCAGGACGATGCCGGCGTTCCGGGATTCGGGTGGACGGAAGGCGGGTATCCCGTTGCTGACGGCCTCGGTACCGGTTAGGGCCGCGCAGCCGGAGGAGAAGGCGCGCATGAGCAGGAACAGGGTGACGGGGTGGGTTACGGGAATCTCTTCCCCCGGGATCGGCTGGGCCGTCCCGGTCAGCACACGCAGGAGACCTGCCAGGACGAGTGCCGCCATGCTGCCGATGAACCAGTAGGTGGGCACGGCGAAGAGCCGGCCGGACTCTCGGACCCCGCGGAGGTTGGCCACCGTGATCCCGACCACGGCGAGCACACACAGGATCACCCTCCATGGAAAGAGGGGCGGGAACGCCGAGGTAATGGCGGCAACCCCTGCGGCGATGCTCACCGCCACGGTGAGGACGTAATCGATGAGCAGCGCCGCCCCGGCGACGAGGCCGGGGAGCCTCCCCAGGTTGTCCTTGGCGACGATGTAGGCGCCGCCGCCCGAAGGGTAGGCGTGGATGGTCTGCCAGTACGAGCTGGCGACGATGACTACCAGGAGGGCGATGGCGACCCCGATGGGCAGGGAGAGTGTCAGGGCCGCCGTGCCCGCCGTCATCAGCACCAGCAGTATTTCCTCTGTGGCGTAGGCGACGGAGGAGAGAGCGTCCGAGGCGAAAACCGCCAGCCCAGTGAGCTTGCCGAGCCGTTCGTGCATCGCGGCGGCCGTGGCCAGGGGTGTGCCCAGGATAATGCGCTTCAATGAGCTCGCCATGGAGCCTCCATGCAAAAGGCTGCAGCGCATTACGCCTGCAGCCCGGCGCGTATGCTAGACCCGGCCCTGGGGCCTGTCAAGCTGCCCGAAAACCTGCTGCCCGAAAAACTATTGTTCGAGATGATACGGGATGCTGATGGCGACCTTGCCCCGCCGGAAGAGCAGGGCGCCCTTGATGAGGAGGGCCGTCTGGTTGTGGAGCAGATGCTGCCACCACCTGGCGGGGATAAACTCGGGGAGGATGATGGTCATGTAGGCGCCTTCCCGCTGCTTCTCCATCTGGTCAATGTAGTTGAGGACGGGTAGCAGCACGGACCGGTAAGGAGAGTCCAGAACCACCAGGGGAACATCCGGCGCCCATTCCCCCCATTGCATCCGCAGGCGGGATGTGGCTGTGGGGTCCAGATCCACGGTGATGGCAGTGACGTTGGGCGAGATTGCCCTGGCGTAACTCAGGGCCGTGACCACACCCCGGTGGATGCCTGCCACTAGAACCACCACGGGATGCCGGCCGAGCTTTGGGGGCGAAAAGCCGTTCAGGTTGAGCTGGCGTCGCAAGGTTTCGTAGTGCCTCCGAACGGTGAGGAATCCCAGGACCATCAGGGGTGTGACGATGACGATGATCCAGGCGCCGTGGACGAACTTGCTCACGCCGATCACCACGACCACGACGGCGGTGGTGATGGCGCCGAGGGCATTGATGGCGGCATGCGTGCGCCAGCGGCCCCCCCGCTCTCTCCACCAGTGCAAAACCATGCCGGCCTGGGAGAGCGTGAAGGCGGTGAACACCCCGATGGCGTACAGCGGGATCAGGGCGTGGGTGCTGCCGCCGAAGATCACCAGCAACAGGCTGGACACGCCCGCCAGGATGATGATCCCATTGCTGAAGACCAGCCGGTCGCCCAGGTTAGCGAATTGCCGGGGAAGAAATCCGTCCTTGGCCATCAACGAGGCCAGCATGGGGAACCCCGCGAAGCTGGTGGTGACTGCCAGGAGCAGGATGACCGCCGTCGCCGCCTGGATCATGAAGTACACCCAGGTCCGCCCGAAGATCTGGCGGCCCAGCAGGGAGACCACCGTTTCCTCTGGCTGGGGGACGATGTGGTAGAAGTGCGCCAGGAACGTCACGCCGATAAATGAGCTTGCCAGAATGGTGGCCATCCAGATCAGGGTGATACCGGCGTTGCGGGATTCAGGGGGCCGGAAATATTGCACGCCGTTGGCCACCGCCTCTGTTCCGGTCAAGGCGGCACAGCCCGAGGAGAAAGCCCGGAGGACCAGGAACAGGCTGAGGGATTCTTGGACCGGAATGGTCTCAGGCGGCGGCGGCGCACCCCGCGTGAGCAGTTGGTAGAATCCCCCGCCAACCAGGACCGCCAGGCACGCGATGAACCAGTAAGTGGGGACCGCAAAGATGTTCCCGGTCTCCCGGATGCCGCGCAGGTTCGCCACCATGATCACCAGGATGGTGGCGACGCAGATCACGACCCGGTGCGGGTAGAGCACCGGGAAGGCCGAGGTGATGGCCGCGACCCCCGAGGCCGTGCTCACAGAGACCGTCAGGACGTAGTCCACCAGGAGGGCCGCGCCGGCCACCAGCCCCGGAAGGGTTCCCAGGTTATCCTTAGCGACAATGTAGGCGCCCCCGCCCGAGGGATAGGCGTGGATGGTCTGCCAGTAGGAGCTGGCCACGATGGCGGCCAGCGCACCGATGGCGATCCCGACGTGCGGCGAGTACTGCAAGGCGAGGGTCCCGCCCAGCACCAGGACGAGCAGGATCTCCTCCGTCGCGTAGGCAACGGACGACATCATATCGGAGGCGAAAATGGCTAGGGCGGGAGTCTTGGCCAGCCGTTCGTGGCGGGCCTGGGCGGTGGCCAGGGGGTTCCCAACGAGGACGCGTTTCAGCGACGTGAGGAACACGGGCGGCAGCTACGGCGATCCAACCAGCAGTTCCTTCAGGGGTTTTTCAGCCGCGACGGTGGTCACAGCCAGGATGTCGTCCCCCGTTTCCAGGTGCGTGTCTCCGCGGGGGATGATCAGCTTGCCGGCGCGGATGACGCTGACGATGACGGTGTCACCCGGGAGGTTGAGGTCCCGAATGGCCTTCCCCTGGCAGGGAGAGGTCTCGGGCAGGCGCAGCTCGACCAGGGCGGCCGCACCCCGGTTGAGCTTGAGCAGGGTGATCAACTCGCCGAGGCCGATCTCTTCCTCGATGACCTTGGAGGTGAGGTGAACCTGGCTGATGGCTACGTCCACCCCCCAGGCCTTGGTGTAGAGCCACTCGTTCAGTGGGTTGTTCACCCGGGCGATCACGCGGGGGACGCGGAACTGGCCCTTGGCCAGCCGGCAGACCACCAGGTTGTCCTCGTCATTGTGGGTCAGGGCCACGAGCAGGTCCGCCTTGGCGGCGCCGACCTGCTCGAGGACCTGCGGGCTGGACCCATCCCCGCAGAGGACATCGCCTCCGACCTCCTGGCGGAGCTTGGCCACGACCTCCGGCCGGCGGTCCACCAGCTTGACCTGGTAGCCCTGGGACTGGAGGTCCCGGGCCAAATAGGATCCACCTCGGCCGCCACCGACGATCACCGCGAGCATCGGGAACTCCTCATCAATATCAATGCGCCAGGAGCTTCTCCAGCTTGGGGATGGCCGACACGGCGGCCGTGATGTGCAGGACGTCTCCCGCCTCCAGGCGGGTATTCGTGCTGGCGATCATGGCCTGACCCCGACGCACCACGGCACCCACCAGGGCCTCTCCGGGGAGCGTGAGGTCCTGGACCGTCCGCCCCGCCAGCGGCCTGGGCACCTCGACGGTGAGGAACTGCACCTCGCCGCTTCCGCAGGTGGAGAGGCTGGCCAGGGGCGGGTGCACGATCATCGTTCTCATAGTATTGGCGGCCCAGACGGTGGGGGTCACGGTCGGAATCCCCTCGCGCCGATAGATCTCGGCCACCTGGGGGTCGTAGATGCGGGCCACGACGTGGGGGACCTTGAAGGTCTCCTTGGCGGTCACCGCCACCACGATGTTCACGTTATCGCTGTCCGTGCTGGCGGCCAGCGCCTGGGCGCCCTCGATGTCGGCGTTCTGGAGGGTGTCGCGATCGAACCCCACGCCCGTGAGCATCCGCCCGTTGAACTCCCGGGACAGCCGCCCGAAGGAAAGCGGGTTCCGATCGATCACCACCACCTCGTGCCGTTCGGCCGAGAGGGCGTTGGCCAGCTCAGACCCGACCCGGCCGCAGCCCACGATAATGACCCGCATGGTCCTTCCTCCGGTGGCCGGCGGCTCGAAAGCGAACGAGCCGCAGCAGGGATCCTCTGCGGCTCCTGGACCGGCCCCCAATGGTGGAGGGATGCTAGTGCTGACCCGGCCCCCTTGTCAAGCGGAGACCCGGTGGCCCCTGCAAGCCACACGTCCGGGGGAAACGACGGCCACGGGGCTCAGGACGGGGAGGGGGGAACGTCTTCCCCCGGCAGGAAAACAGGGGTCCCCTTCGGTGGGAAAATGGACTCCTGGACCCGCCGGTGGAACTCTCCCATGCCCGCCATGTACCGCACGGCGAGGGCCAGGGTGAGGCCCAGACCCACCACAGGGGTCCCGAGGATGAACGCCGGGGAAAAGACGTGCCAGCCGCGCATCTGGACGATCTTGACCACGAACCAGATCGTGAGCACCAGGAGAACCACGGCCAGATTCCCCGCCGCCTTCGCCGGGGTGAGGAGACTGACCCAGGCGTGGCGGTAGAGGACGTAGCGCCTTTCAAAGTCCTCGGGGAGCGTGGCCAGGCCCTCGATCCAGTGGAGCGGGGAGGCCGGCGCGCGCCTGCCACGCCGAAGGCGGGGCAGGCCCAGCCAGACCTCGCCCAGGACATGGCGCACGGTGTCCACCACCATCCCCACCGGGAGAGCCATCAACCCGGCCGCGACGAGGAAGTAGGGCAGCAGGTCCTCGCTTGCCAGGATCTCCTGCATGAGGGTCGTGTAGTACGAGCCGTCCTCGTGATAGATCTCGTACATCACGGTCCAGGCGATGGCCAGGACGAGGCCGGGCACCATCTGCGCCAGCAGGAGATCCTCCAGGGGAAACGTCCGAAGCCGCCGCATCAGCGTCCTGATTCCTTCACCGGGGGTGGAACCTCGAAGAGAACCAGCTCCCAGGTATCCGAGCCCCGATCCTGCCGGATGAGGTACCGTTTGCCGTCGTCGCCCATGAGCTTGAAGTACGCATGATCCTCGCCGTACCAGCGGTCCACGACCTCGGCCACGGTGACCCGCCGCTCTCCCAGCCGGAAGGCCACCGGACGCTCGTCCGGCCCGTACCCCGAATAGCTTTCCACCCTGAGGGGGATTCGTGCGGGCCCGCCCACGCCAACCTCTCCGTCAATCAAGGTAGCACCCCTCCTACGGCGGGTTCAATCCCGCCTTCGGCGGGATCCGCGGGACGGCCGGCGAGGACGCGTGGCGCGCTCGATGGCGCGGCGGGCCGCGGGCAGCACGACGGTGCGCCCGACCGCCTCGATCATCCGGGCGGCTGTGAGGACGTGCGGGTCGTAGTCCACGGTCGCGCGCTCCCGCTCCAGGCTGACCTCGACATTCGCCACTCCCGGCAGCCCCTCCAGGGCTCGCTTGACCCGGTGGGCTCAGAGCGCGCAGATCATGCCGCTGACGGACAGCTCCGCGCGGCGGTAGCCGGTGGATTGCGTGGGCCGCGTCGAGCGGAGCAGGCGAGCCACAGGGGCCACCCGGAGATTCCGCAGCTTCAGCCTCACTCGATCCTCCCGATCAAGGGGACGCACGGGTGCACTGGCACCACTGTAGTGACTGAGTCTCCCCGGGTCAAAGGGAATCCACGGCGCTGGGCCGGGACCCCGCCGGTTCGATGCCAGGCAGGCCCGACCAGCGTTCCGTGAGCCGCGCCCAAGGGATGGGCGCGAAAAGCAAAAACCCCGGGCGGGATGGCCGCCCGGGGTCGTGTTGTCCGGGGGAGTGGCGGCTGGGTCCGCACGCCGCGCACCTCCGGCTGGGAGCAGCCCTCGGCTCAGTACATGTCATGACCGCCATGCGGGGGCATGGGCGGGGCCTTCTCTTTCTCCGGGAGCTCGGTGACCATGCACTCCGTCGTCACCATGAGCCCGGCGATGCTGGCCGCGTTCTGCAGGGCGATCCGGGTGACCTTGGTCGGGTCGATGATGCCGGAGGCCATGAGGTCCTCGTACTCCTCGCTCTCGGCGTTGAAGCCGAAGGCGCCGCTCTGCTCGCGGACCCTCTGGACGACGATGGAGCCCTCGGCGCCGGCGTTCTCTGCGATCTGGCGGATCGGCTCCTCCAGGGCGCGGCGGATGATGTCCACGCCGATCTTCTCGTCGCCGTCGACCTTGAGCTTGTCCAGGGCCTTCTCGGCTCGCACCAGCACGACGCCGCCGCCGGGGACGATCCCCTCCTCCACGGCCGCCCGGGTGGCATTGAGGGCATCCTCGACCCGGGCCTTCTTCTCCTTCATGGCGATCTCGGTGGGGGCCCCCACCTTGATCACGGCCACGCCGCCCGCCAGCTTGGCCAGGCGCTCCTGGAGCTTCTCCCGGTCGTAATCCGAGGTGGTCTCCTCGATCTGGGTGCGGATCTGCTTGATCCGGCCCTCGATCTCCTTGTCCTTCCCGGCCCCTTCGATGATGGTGGTGTTCTCTTTGTCCACGACCAGCTTCTTGCACTTGCCCAGGTCGTCCAGCCGGATGTTCTCCAGCTTGATGCCCAGCTCCTCGGAGATGACCTCGCCGCCGGTGAGGATGGCGATGTCCTTCAGCATCTCCTTCCGGCGATCCCCGAAGCCGGGGGCCTTGACGGCGCAGGTGGTCAGGGTGCCCCGGAGCTTGTTAACCACCAGGGTGGCCAACGCCTCGCCCTCCACCTCTTCGGCGATGATCAGGAGGGGCTTGCCCATCTTGGCGATCTGCTCCAGGATCGGCAGCAGGTCCTTCATCCCGCTGATCTTCTTCTCGTGGATCAGGATCAGGGGATTCTCTATCACCGCCTCCATGCGCTCCGGATCGGTGACGAAGTAGGGGGAGATGTAGCCCCGGTCGAACTGCATCCCCTCGACCACGTCCAGGGTGGTCTCGACCCCCTTGGCCTCCTCCACGGTGATGACGCCGTCCTTGCCTACCTTCTCCATGGCGTCGGCGATCAGGTCGCCGATGGTCTTGTCGTTGTTGGCGGAGATGCTGGCGACCTGCGAAATCTCCTTCTTGCCCTTGGTGGGCTTGGAGATCCGCTTGAGGTCCTCGACGACCGCGTCCACCGCCTTGTCAATGCCCCGCTTCAGGGCCATGGGGTTGGAGCCGGCGGTCACGTTCTTCATCCCCTCGCGGATGATGGCCTGGGCCAGGACCGTCGCCGTGGTGGTCCCGTCGCCGGCCACATCCGAGGTCTTGGACGCCACTTCCTTCACCATCTGGGCCCCCATGTTCTCGAAGGGATCCTCCAACTCGATCTCCTTGGCCACCGTGACGCCGTCCTTCGTAATAGTCGGGGCGCCGAACTTCTTGTCCAGGACGACGTTGCGTCCCTTGGGGCCCAGGGTGGCCTTGACGGCGTTGGCCAACTTGTCCACGCCGCGGAGGATCGCCCGTCGGGCCTCCTCGTCGAACATCAGTTGCTTGGCTGGCATGCTCTCTCCTCCTTCACTCGTGGGTCTGTTGGCCTGCCCATATGGGGGCAGGCGTCATCCACCTCTCCGTTACTGCAGGATGCCGAGGACATCCTCCTCCCGCATGATCAGGTACTCCTCGTCACCGAGCTTCACCTCGCTGCCGGAGTACTTCCCGAAGAGGATCTTGTCCCCGACCTTCACCTCCATCGGCTGCCGCTTCCCGTCCTCTGTCACCTTCCCCGGACCGATCGCCACCACTTCGCCCTCCTGCGGCTTTTCCTTGGCGGTATCCGGGATGATGATGCCTCCCTTCTTGACCTCCTTCTCCTCCAGGCGCCTGACCAGGATCCGGTCCTGCAACGGCTTGATCTTCTTCATTGCGCGTCACTCCTTTCCAAAGAGTCGAACCACCATCCTTTGCCTTTAATGCCAGTGATGAAAGGGAGAACCCTGCGGGCTCTCTCCTCCCCCGCAGCCTGCACGTTTTCGCCTGTGATGAAGTTCCCTGTGGCAGTCCGGTAAGCGGCTCTGGGTTTTCGTGTCCTGTGGCTGTTGGCACTCACCAACGTGGAGTGCTAACGGCAGCGGGAATTTAGTTTCTCAGGGTGGAGATTGCAACCTGGATTTTTCCGGGAAGAGAATTACCTTAGGGAGATTCGTGGGTGATATCTTGATCTTTCCTCGTTTTTTGCCATTTTTACCAGGACATCAACCGCAGAGTTCTCCGCCATCATGGAATCCTCAGCGTTTGCAACTGCCTGTCTTTTCTGCTATCTTCTCTGCTATCTTCCGCGCTGGTAAACTCCCGATTCTGCTACGAGGATTCCAGGGTGCGCCCGACCTACGCAGAAGTCGATCTCGCCGCGATCGCGGCAAATGTAGACCTGGCATGTCGCCTGGCCGGCCCCGGCGTGGAGGTCATGGCGGTAGTCAAGGCGGATGCCTACGGCCACGGGGCCGTGCCCGTCGCCGGCACCGCGCTCGAGGCGGGGGCCACCTGGCTGGGGGTGGCGATCCCGGAAGAAGCGATTCCCCTCCGGATTGCGGGCCTGACCTGCCGGATCCTGGTCCTGGGTCCCATTTCCCCGGAGCAGGCGGACCTCGTCGCGGCCTACGGTCTGGACCAGTGTGTCTGCGATCTCGCCCAGGCGGAGGCCCTTGACCGCGCCGCCCGGGCTCACGGTCGAACGCTCTCGCTTCACCTGAAGGTGGACACCGGCATGGGTCGGATCGGCCTCCGCCCCCGCGAGGTCCACGGGGTGGCGGAGAAGATCGCTGGCCTCCCCTCCGTCCGGCTGGCGGGCCTCATGACCCATTTCGCGGATGCGGAGGCCGAGGAGCCGGACTTTGCCCGCGAGCAACTTGCCCGCTTCGCCGAGGTGGCGCGAGATCTCTCCGCCGTCTCGCAGGGCGGGATGCTGCTCCGCCACGCTGCCAACAGTGCCGCCCTGCTCTTCCTGCCCGAGGCGCGGCTGGATCTGGTCCGGCCGGGCATCATGCTGTACGGGTACCATCCCCGGGGGCGGCAGCGCATGGCCGACCCGGGGCTCCGGCCCGCCCTCCGGCTGCGGACCGCGATCAGCCAGATTCAGGCCGTGGCCCGGGGCGAGTCCGTGAGTTACGGCCGAACCTTCGTGGCGCCCCGGGACCTTCGCGTGGCCACGCTGCCCGTGGGCTACGCCGACGGGGTGGGGCGCCTTTTGTCCAACCGGGGGCAGGTCCTGATCCGGGGACGGCGGGTTGCTATCATCGGGCGGGTGTGCATGGACATGATCATGGCGGATGTCACGGATCTCTCCGACGTCCGCCTGGGCGACGAGGCGGTCTTGATCGGCCGGCAGGGCGCGGAGGAAATCAGCGCGGACGAGGTCGCAGAAGTCCAGGGGACCATCAGCTACGAGATCCTCTCCCGCATCAGCCCACGCGTGCCGCGCGTGTACCTGCCTCGATCCCAGTCTCCCGCTCCCGCAAACTGACCGATCCACATCTCTTCTTTTGGCTCTCGCCTCTCCCAGTCTTCACGAATTGACCACTCGACCGATTGACCACTCGACTCCCTCGTCTCTCGCCTCTCACTCCTCCTTCACCAGGATGGCCTCGACTCTCACCCTCGCCGTGCCCTTGGCGTAAAACCCGAGGCGAGTGGCGGCCCCCATGCTCAGGTCAATGACCCGGTCGCCCGACCGCGGGTTCTGGTCGCTCGGGAAGGGGCCCCGGTCATTGACACGGACGATGAGTGACCGGCCATTCTCGAGGTTCGTGACCTGCACGAAGGTGGGAAGGGGCAGGTACTTGTGCGCGGCCGTCAACCCGTTCGGATTGAAGGCCTCGCCGGTGGCGGTCATGCGACCGCTCTCGTACCCGTACCAGGAAGCCACCCCGTCCTCCCGGTACCGCTGGGCCTCTTCCAGCGACATGGGGACGTATCTTTTCCCCTTGACCACGTACGGGGCGGTCTTGACCCGGCCCTGACGGATCGCCTCCCGCGCCGGGAGCCCGTCGATGCTCTCGATCTCCTCGTGGGTCAGTGCCCACTCGATCGGGGCCTTGACCACTTCGTACGTGAATTCCCCGATCCGGTAGACGACCTTGGTCGTCCCGGCGGTGACCTCGTAGGTGGTCTTCACCACCCAGACGCCCCCGGTCACCGCCCCCCTGGCGACCTTGAACGGCGCCGAGACGAGCGAACAGCTCGCTGCGCCAAGACAGAGTCCTGAGAGAAGGAGCAGGCAGCAAAATCTCTTCCGCATCGCGGGTGGCGATTTCCTCAAGACACCGGTTGGATCTGCTGGTCGGTCCCGGTCAGAAGCTAGGCCTGGCGGGCAGGCCTGTCAATGGGAAGGCCGGTGCCGTGTCGCTCTACGGGGGACCTGAGACGCAGGCAAGTGCAAGAGCAGAAACGGAGGGACGGAGAAGCCTCCTGGCGTTCCCGCGTCCCAGCCTGCGAGCGGGAAGGTGGGGAACGGCCTTGACAAGGTTCGCGGCACACGCCTATAGTGCGAAAAGCATTCATTTTCCTCGTTTCAACTCATCCGCGCAGCGCAGGGGAGCTGACCGCATGAACGCCGTGATCATGGCCGGGGGCTTCGGGACCCGCCTGCGACCCCTCACCCACAACCTGCCCAAGCCGATGATCCCCATGGCGAACAAGCCCATGATGGAGCACATCGTGGACCTGTTGCGCCAGCACGGGATCACGGAGCACCTGACGCTGCTCCACTTCCAGCCGGAACTCATCGAGGGCTACTTCGGGGACGGCTCGGAGTTCGGGGTGCGCATGCTCTACGTCTCGGCCGCCGAGGACTACGGGACCGCCGGGGCGGTGAAGAACGCCGAGGCGCACCTCACCGGTCCGTTCCTGGTCATCAGCGGCGACCTGCTCACCGACTTCGACCTCGGGGCCGCCTGGCAGTTTCACCGCGAGCGGGGGGCGGATCTCACCATCTGCCTCACGCGGGTGGAAAACCCGCTCCAGTACGGCGTGGTGATCACCGAGGCCGACGGCCGGATCAGCCGCTTCCTGGAGAAGCCGACCTGGAGCGAAGTGTTCAGTGACACCGTGAACACGGGGATCTACCTCTTGGAGCCGTCGGTGCTGGACCTGATCCCAAAGGGGCGCGAGTTCGACTTCAGCAAGGACCTCTTCCCCCTGATGATGCGTGAGGGGAAGAAGCTCTTCGGCTACATCGCCCGCGGCTACTGGCGGGACGTGGGGGACCTCCTGGAGTACCGGCTGGCCCATCAGGACATCCTGGCCGGGACGGTGAAGGTGAAGATCCCCGGCCGCAGGGTCGAGGGCCTGGACAAGGAGATCTGGCTGGGGTCGGGGACCCGCGTGGACTTCACTGCGGGGCTTCGCGGCAGCGTCTTGATCGGGAAGAACACCCGGGTCGAGGCCAACGCCCGGATCACCAACAGCGTGATCGGGGACAACTGCATCGTCGAGGACGGCGCCATCATTGCCGACTCGATCCTCTGGAACAACGTGTACGTCGGCCGCGGCGCCATCCTGAAGGAGAACGTGGTCGGCCGGGGGAGCGAGATCAAGTCCCGCGCGCGTCTCTTCGAAGGGGCCCTGATCAGCGACGAGTGCCGGATCGGCGAGGGCTCGATCGTCAAGGCGGACGTCAAGGTCTGGCCCCAGAAGGTGGTGGAGGACGGCGCCACCCTGTCCACCAGCCTGGTGTGGGGCGAGCGCTGGGCCCGTTCCCTCTTCGGCACCTACGGGGTCACGGGCCTGGGCAACATCGAGATCTCGCCGGAGTTCGCCGCCAAGCTGGGGGCCGCCTTCGGCGCCACGCTGCGGGAGCACGCCGTGGTGCGGACGAGCCGCGATCCCCACCGCAGCTCCCGCATCACCAACCGGGCCATCATCTGCGGCCTCCTGTCGGCGGGGGTGGACGTGCACGATCTGCGGGTGACGCCCATCCCGGTCATCCGCTACCAGATGGGGGCGAAGGGGGCGGTGGCCGGGGTGCACGTGCGGAAGTCCCCCTACGATCCGGAGCTGCTCGACATCAAGTTCTTCGACGAGCGGGGCATGGACATCTCCGCCAGCCGGGAGAAGGGGATCGAGCGCCTGTTCTTCCGGGAGGATTTCCGCCGCGCCAAGATGGAGGGGACGGGCGTCCTGAGCTTCCCCGAGTACGACGTGGAGTCCTACCAGGAGAGCATCCTGAACTTCATCAACCGGGACGCCATCCGGGCCCGGGCCCCCAAGGTGGTCATGGATTACTCCTACGGGAGCGCCGCCACCATCTTCCCCGCCATCCTGGGCAAGCTGGGCTGCGAGGTCATCGCGCTGAACGCATACATGGACGAGACGAAGATCACCAAGACGGCCGAGGAGTTCCAGCGGTCCCTGAAGCAGCTCTGCGAGATCGTGCGGATCCTGGGGGCCGACCTAGGCATCATGCTGGACACCGGGGCGGAAAAGCTGTTCCTGGTGGATGACAAGGGGGACCTGATCTCCGACGAGCTGGCGCTGGCCGTCGTCGCCCTGCTGGTGGCCCGGACGCAGCCGCCCGGCACGCTGGCCGCCCCCATCACCGCCAGCTCCGTGCTGGAAGAGCTGGTGGCCCCCCACGGCTTCAAGGTGCGGCGGACCAAGAATGCACCCCGCGCCGTCATGGAGGCGGCCGCCCAGGAGGGGATGGTGTTCGTGGGGGATGCCTTCGGCGGGTTCATCTTCCCCCGGTTCCAGCCCGCCTTCGACGCCATGCTGGCCACCCTGAAGATCCTGGAGCTGCTCGCCCTGAGCGATCTGACCCTGCACGAGGCGATCCGGCACGTGCCCAAGCGCGTCACCAGCCGGGAGCAGATCCCGTGTCCCTGGGAGATGAAGGGGACCCTGATGCGCACCCTGATCGAGGAGACCAAGCACGAGCAGGTGGAGCTGTTGGACGGGGTCAAGATTCACCTCGGGAAAGACTGGGCGGCCATCTACCCGGACCAGGACAAGCCGTTCTTCCACATATTGGCTGAGGCGGATACCCGGGCGGGGGCGGAGCAGATCGTTGGATCGTACCGGGACAAGGTGAAGGAGTGGCTGGCCCGCGGGGCCGCGGCGTAGCCGCGGTGGGCAATCTGGCAATCGGGCCATCTGGCAATGAGGGAGAGGGTCGATTTGTCGAGAAGTCGATGGGTCACAGGGGAAGTGCCGGGTCGGTCCTTCCGGGGCGAATTGACCATTTGACACGTTGACCAATGACACCAGCGTCGGGTGGTCAACTGGTGAATGAGTGGACTTGCGAAATGAGCACCATCACGTTCGGCACGTCGGGCTGGCGCGGGATCATCGCCGAGGACGTCACCTTCGCAGCGGTGCGAGCGGTCACGCGGGCCATCGGGGAGTATGTCCTGGCCGAAGGCGCGGGAGCGGCGAGGCAGGGCGTGGTGGTGGGCTACGACACGCGGTTCCTGTCGGACGCCTTCGCCCACCAGGCGGCGACCGTGCTGGCCGCTCAAGGAATTCGCGCGTTCCTCACCGACCGCGACACGCCCACCCCGGTCGTCGCCTACGAGATCCTTCGGCGGCGAACGGCCGGCGGGATCATCGTCACGGCCAGCCACAACCCGCCCGAGTACAACGGGATCAAGTTCTCCGCGTCCTGGGGCGGCCCTGCCCTCCCCGCGGCCACGAGGCAGATCCAGGAACGGGCCAATGCGATCCTCGCCACCGGCGACGGTCCGACGCTGTCGCTCGCGGAAGCGGAATCCCGCGGTCTCGTCGAGCGGATCGATCCGCGGCCGGCCTTCCTGGATCGGCTGCGGGCGCTGGTGGACCTCCCCACGCTACGCCGGGCAGGCCTGAAAGTCGTGGTGGACCCCCTCTACGGCTCCGGCCGGGGCTACCTGGACGACCTCCTCCGGGAAGCCGGGTGCCAGGTGACGGTCCTGCACGACTGGCGGGACCCCACCTTCGGCGGGGGCTCGCCGGAGCCGTCGGAGGAGAGGCTGCGGGCGCTTGCCTCGCGGGTCGTAGAGACCGGGGCGCACCTGGGCCTGTCCACCGACGGGGACGCGGATCGCTTCGGCCTCGTGGATGCCGATGGAACGTTCCTCGAGCCCAACTACTTCCTGGGCCTGCTCCTGTCCCACTTGGTGCGGGCCCGCGGCTGGACGGGGGGCGTGGCCCGGTCCGTGGCGACCAGCCACCTGCTGGACCGCGTAGCCCAGCACCTGAACATCCCGGTGTACGAGACGCCGGTCGGCTTCAAGTACATCGGCGAGTTGATCACGCAGGACAAGGTGGTGCTGGGCGGGGAGGAGAGTGCGGGACTTTCGGTGAAGGGGCATGTGCCGGAGAAGGACGGGATCCTGGCCTGTCTGCTGGCGGCGGAGATGGTGGCCACCCACAAGGGGGTATGCCTCGGCGATCTTCTGCATGCGTTGTACGATGAGGTGGGAACGGTTCTGACGCGGCGGCTGAACTACCACCTGGACCCCGCCACCGTGGCGGGACTGCGGGCGCGCCTGGAGGATCCGCCGCGACTATTGACGGACCAGGCGATCATCCAGGTCAACCGCCTGGACGGGGTGAAGCTGATCCTGGAAGATGGAAGCTGGCTGCTCCTCCGTCCGTCCGGGACGGAGCCGGTGGTGCGCCTGTACGCCGAGGCCTCGACGGTGCGGCAGCTCGAGGCCCTCATCGCCGAGGGCCAACGCCTGATCGGCCTTCCGGCAACGTAAAATGTAAAACTGACAACCGACAACCGATCATTGCGTTGGCCGGTTTTCAGTTGTCGGTTGTCCGTTTTTCATTGGCTATTGTTGTGCAGTCATGAACGGAGCCTGATCATGAGCGAGATTACCGAAGTGCGCGCGCGCCAGATCCTGGATTCCCGGGGGAACCCCACGGTGGAGGTGGAGGTGCTGCTGGAGAGTGGCGCTCTCGGCCGGGCGGCGGTGCCCTCCGGCGCTTCCACGGGCGAGCGGGAGGCCCTGGAGCTTCGCGACGGCGACAAGACCCGCTACCTGGGCAAGGGCGTGAGCCGGGCGGTGGAGCACGTGAACCAGACCATCGCGCCGGAGGTCGTGGGCCTCGAGGCGACCAACCAGGCGGAGCTGGACCACCTGCTGTGCGAGTTGGACGGGACCGAGGACAAGCGGAAGCTCGGCGCCAACGCCGTGCTGGGCGTGTCGCTGGCGGTGGCCAAGGCGGCGGCCGACGACGCCGGCCTGCCCCTGTACCGGTACCTCGGTGGGGTGGGCGCCAAGGTCCTGCCGGCCCCGATGATGAACATCCTGAACGGCGGCAAGCACGCGGACAACACCGTGGACCTTCAGGAGTTCATGATCATGCCGCTTCACGCCCAGCGGTTCAGCGAGGCCCTGCGCATGGGGGTGGAGGTGTTCCACCATCTGCGGGCCGTGCTCAAGAAGCAGGGGTACAACACGGCCGTGGGGGACGAGGGCGGCTTTGCCCCCGATCTCAAGTCCAACGAGGAGGCGGTCCAACTCATCCTCAGGGCCATCGAGAAGGCCGGGTACACGCCGGGGGTGGATGTCTTCCTCGCCCTGGACCCCGCGGCCAGCGAGTTCTACCAGGATGGGCGCTACGTCCTGGAGGGCGAGGGCGGCAAGCGCCTGACCTCCGAGGAGATGGTCGAGTTCTACGCCCGCTGGGTGGCGCAGTATCCCATCGTGTCCATCGAGGACGGCATGGCCGAGAACGACTGGGAGGGCTGGGCGGCGCTGACGGCCCGGCTGGGCGGACAGCTTCAGCTGGTGGGCGACGATCTCTTCGTGACGAACGTCAAGATCCTGCGGGAGGGCATCGCCAAGGGGATCGCCAACGCCATCCTGATCAAGGTCAACCAGATCGGGACACTCACCGAGACCCTGGACGCCATCCGGACGGCCCACCATGCCGGGTATGCGGCCGTCGTGTCGCACCGGTCCGGCGAGACCGAGGACACCACGATCGCAGATCTCGCCGTGGCGACCAATGCCGGCCAGATCAAGACCGGATCGGCCTCCCGGACGGATCGGATCGCGAAGTACAACCAGCTGCTCCGGATCGAGGAAGACCTGGGCGACGCCGCCGTGTTCCTGGGGCGGGAGACCCTGTCCCGCTTCCGACGGTCGTGAAACGGCAATTGGGCAACTCGGCAATCTGGCA
>CAZNWB010000035.1:16635-33050 GCA_964576535.1 uncultured bacterium
GGGTAACTCGGAACCCCGGATTGCCAAGTCGCCTGATTGCCTCCCGTGGCACCTTGGCGGTGAGTGAGTCCGGATGATGGCTTGGCTGCCTGTGCCGGATCGACTGTGGTATCGTCCACGCCTCGCGCTGGTGGCCATTCTGCTTCTTCTCTTGGTGGCCGCCTCGTTGGTGGGGGACCGCGGCCTTATTCGCCTGTACCAGTTGCATCGGATCCGGGCGGCCCTCACCCGGGAAATCGAGCAAGTCAGTGCCGCCAACGCGGCCCTGGCGGAAGAGGTCCGGGCGCTTCGCACCGATCCCGGCCGGGTCGAGGCGATCGCCCGGGAAGAGCTGGGGCTGGTCAAGCCGGGAGAGACCGTCTACGAGTTCCGGGCCGCGGCGCCTCCCCAGCCTCCCGCCGACGCCCGGTAACTCCACACAGCACAAGCGGTTGCAGCCACATGCGAATCACGGAAACTCCTTGCGGAGCCGCCGTCTTTTCACTATACTTCGTAGCCTTGTGGGGCCATTGGGCTCCGTGGGGGCCCGATCCGTCCTACATCTGTGACCTTCGTTGGCGAGTGGCCGGTGCGCTTGGGCTGGTCACGTCGAGCCGGAGGCTTGTGTCGTGCCTGTGATACCCCGGCAGAGAGGTCGCTCGGTGGCCCGTCCGAGGAGAACGGAACGACGGCGGAATCGCACCGAGACCGCACCGCAACCGTCCCCGAGCCCAGCACCGCCGCCGGGGTCGGGACGGCTCCTCACCGTTGAAGACAACCGGACGGGCCGCCGCCGGCTGGCCGAGCTCCTCGCCGCGCGGGGGATCGAGGTGGACGTCACCGGCTCGGCCGAAACGGCGCTCCGGCGGATCGAGGGGATCTGGTACGACGCCGTGTTCTTGGACCTCGACTTCGGCCGGATCGACGCGCAGGCACTGCTCTCCCAGATCCTCCGGCTCCGTCCCGACGCGTCCGTGGTGGCCGTTGCGGCGGTCGAGGGCAGTGACGCGGCGACTCAGGCCCTCAAGCGGGGGGCAGTGCACAGCCTGATGAAGCCCGTGGAGGACCGGACGCTGGAGGCCGTCTTGCGGAGTTGCCAGGAGCGGTCCCGGCTCCTGCAGCAGAACGTCCAGCTCCAGCAGCAGACGATCCTGGACGATCTGACCACGGCCTTCAACCGGCGGCACCTGGACAACTACCTGGAAGAGGAACTGGAGCGCGACCGCCGGTACGGGCGCACCTTCTCGATCCTCTTCTTCGACCTGGACCGCCTGAAGGACGTGAACGACCGGTACGGGCACCTGGCGGGGAGCCGGGTGCTGCGCGAGGTGGCCACCTTAATCCAGGGCAAGCTCCGCAAGAGCGACCGGATCTTCCGCTACGGCGGGGACGAGTTCGTGGTGACGCTTCCCGAGACCGGGGCGGCGGGCGCGCTGCGCGTTGCCCACCGCTTGCGGCGCGCGGTGCGCGCGCACCGGTTCCTGGGCGCCGAGGGCCTGGCGGTGACGCTCACGGCCAGCTTCGGGGTCGCCACCTTCCCCCAGGACGGCTCCTCGCAGGAGGAGATGATCCGCGTCGCGGACCAGGCCATGTATCGGGTCAAGGAGAAGACCCGCGACGGGGTGGCCACGCGGGAGGTTCCCGGATGAAGCGCCTGGCTATCCTGGGATCCACCGGCTCGATCGGCACCAGCACGCTGGATGTGGTCGAGGGATACCCCGACCGGTTCCAGATCGTGGCCCTAGCGGCCGGGGCCAACCTCGACCGGCTGGAGGCGCAGGTCCGCCGGTTTACCCCGCGGCTGGTCTCGGTGGGAAGCGAGGCGGGTGCCCGGGAGCTCCGGCGGCGGCTGGGCCGGGTCCCGACCGAGGTGGTCTGGGGGACGGCCGGGTTGCTGCAGGCGGCCGCGGATGCCGATGCCGATCTGGTCGTCTCGGCCATCGTGGGCGCGGATGGCCTGCTGCCCACCATGCGGGCGGTGGCGGCGGGCAAGGATGTGGCCCTGGCCAACAAGGAGTCCCTGGTGATGGCCGGCCATCTCCTCACCGCCGAGGCGCGCGTCCGCGGCACCCGGGTCCTGCCGGTGGACAGCGAGCATTCCGCCATCTTCCAGTGCTTGGCGGGCAACGGGATGGGCGGCGTCCGCCGCATCGTCCTCACGGCCTCCGGCGGACCCTTCCGCACGCGGTCGCGGTCGGCCATGGCCAGCATCACACCCGAGGAGGCCTTGAAGCACCCCAACTGGTCCATGGGGCAGAAGATCACGATCGATTCGGCGACCCTGATGAACAAGGGGCTGGAGGTCATCGAGGCCCACTGGCTGTTCGGCCTGCCCGTGGACCGCGTGGATGTGATCATCCATCCGCAGAGCATCATCCACTCGCTGGTGGAGTACGTGGACGGGTCCGTCCTGGCCCAGCTCGGGGTTCCAGACATGCGCGTCCCCATCCAATACGCCTTGACGTATCCCGAGCGCCAGCCGAACATGGTCCCGCGGCTCAGCCTGGAGCAGCTCACCGGCCTCACGTTCGAGGCCGTGGACCGGGAGAAGTTTCCCTGCCTGGATCTGGCCTATGAGGCGGCGGCGGCCGGCGGCTCCTCGGCCGCGGTCCTGAACGCCGCCAACGAGGTGGCGGTCCAGCGGTTCCTGAACCGGCGGATCGGCTTTGACGAGATCCCGACACTCATTCGGAAGGCTTTGGACGCGCACCCGCGGCGGGCCGTCGGGAGCGTGGAGGACGTGCTGGAGGTGGACCGGGAGGTCCGCCGCCGGCTGGACGACCACTAAGCGCCAAGCGCCGGGCGCCGAGACGGCAGGGACGTTCTCGGCTCTAGGCTCTAATGTTGATTGGAGTCCGCATGACGATTTTGGCTGCGCTCGTCGTCCTCGGAGTATTGATCTTCGTCCACGAGCTGGGCCACTTCCTGGTGGCCAAGCGCTCGGGAGTGGGGGTCTTGAAGTTTTCCCTCGGGTTCGGGCCGAAGCTCTTCGGCGTGAAGCGGGGGGAGACGGAATATCTGATCTCGGCCCTCCCCCTGGGCGGCTACGTCAAGATGATCGGCGAGGACCCCGGCGACCAGTCGGCGGAGGCCGCGGACCCCCGGCGGTCCTTCTCGAAGAAGAGCGTGGGCACCCGGGCCCGGATCATCCTGGCCGGGCCGGTCGCCAACCTGCTGTTGCCGGTGGTCATCTTCTGGGGAGTCTTCGCCGTCGTCGGGCAGCCGTACCTCCTGCCGGTGATCGGCACCCCCGAGGCGGGCTCGCCGGCCGCGGAGGCAGGGCTCCAGTCCAGAGATCACGTGGTGGCGGTGGACGGGCAGAAGATCGAGCGGTGGGACCAGGTCCTGGCCGCCATCCGGGGCTCATCCGGACGCACGCTGGCCTTGGCAGTCGCCCGGGACGGTCGGACGTTCGAGGTCCGCCTCGAGCCGCGGCCGCTGAAGACCCGCGACGTGTTCGGCCAGGAGATCGAGGTGTGGGACGTGGGGTTGCAGGAGCCCCTGATCTCCACCCGGATCGGCCAGCTCGAGCCGGGACACGTCGCGCAACAGGCCGGCCTCAGGAGCGGCGATCGCATCGTGGCCCTGAATGGGGTCCCCGTCAGCGACTGGGAGCAGATGCGCAAGGGCATCCGCGGCAGCCCCGGCAAGCCGCTGCGCGCCACGGTGGAGCGGGAAGGGCAGCGCTTCGACCTCGAGGTCACGCCCCGACCGATGAAGCAGCGGACCGCGGCGGGCGAGGAAGAGGTCGGCCAGATCGGCATCGGCCCAGCGCCAGAATCCCAGTTCGAACGCCTGAATCCGGCGAAGGCCCTGGTCGCCGGGGTGCAGAAGACCGTGGAACTCTCGGCCCTCATCATGCAAGGCTTCGGGAAGCTGATCCAGGCCAAGATCTCGCCCACGACCATCGGCGGCCCGATCCTCATCATCCAGATGGCCGGCGAGGTGGTGCAGCAGGGGCCGGTGCAACTTCTCACCTTCACCGCCCTGATCTCCATCAACCTCGCGATCCTGAACCTCTTGCCGATCCCCGTCCTGGACGGCGGGCACCTCCTCTTCTCGCTAATCGAGTGGTTGCGCGGCAAACCGGTCAGCCTCCGCAAGCGGGAAATCGCGCAGCAGGTGGGGATGGTCCTCATCATCGGGCTGATGGTCTTCGCCTTTTACAACGACATCTTCCGGTTCCTGGGGCGACAGTGACCCGCGTGACGACATTCGAGGCTGCCGGCCGGGAGGCCGTGGACTTCGGCCCGTTCACCGAGACCGTTCCGCTGCGGATCGCGTCGGGACGCGCTTACGCGCGCCGGCTGACGCGCCAGATCCGGCTGGGTAAGGTTGCCCTGGGCGGCGGGGCGCCGATCCCGGTGCAGTCCATGACCAAGACCGACACGCGGGACGTCCAGGCGACGGTGGACCAGATCTGGGCCCTGGAGGCAGCCGGCTGCGAGATCGTCCGGGTCGCCGTGCCGGACGCCGACGCGGCCGCCGCGGTGCGGGAGATCCGGTCGCAGATCCGGATCCCCCTGATCGTGGACATCCACTTCGACTACCGGCTGGCCCTCCAGTGCCTGGAGGGCGGGGTGGACTGTCTCCGGATCAATCCGGGGAACATCGGCCCGACCTGGCGCGTGCGCGAGGTGACCAAGGCGGCGGCGGAGCGGAAGGTTCCCATCCGGATCGGGGTCAACGCCGGCTCCCTGGAGAAGCACCTCCTGCAGCGGTACGGGGAACCCACGCCCGAGGCCATGGTGGAGAGCGCCCTGTTCCACATCCGGATCCTGGAGGAGCTGAACTATCCCGAGATGAAGGTCTCCCTCAAGTCCTCCGACCCCCGGATGATGATCGAGGCCTACCGCCTGCTGGCGGATCAGGTGCCGTACCCCTTCCACCTGGGCGTGACCGAGGCCGGGACGGTCTTCTCCGGCGCCATCAAGTCGGCCGTGGGGATCGGGACGCTCCTGGCCGAGGGGATCGGCGACACCATCCGGGTGAGCCTCACCGAGGATCCCACGGAAGAGGTCCGCGCCGGCTTCGAGATCCTGAAGGCGCTGGGCCTCCGGAAGCGGGGCCTGAACGTCATCGCCTGCCCCTCCTGCGGTCGCGTGGAGATCGACCTCATGGGCGTGACCAAGGAGGTGGAGCGGCGGCTGGCCGCCCTCAACATCAACCGGTCCCTGACGGTGGCGGTGATGGGCTGCGCCGTGAACGGCCCGGGCGAGGCGCGGGGGGCGGACATCGGGATCGCCGGCGGCAAGGGCGTGGGGATCCTGATCAAGCGGGGGAAGATCGTCCGCAAGGTGAAGGAATCGGAGCTGGCCGACGTCCTGGTGGAAGAGGTCAAGGCCCTGGCGGCCCAGGGGGAAGAGGCATAGGCAATCGGAGCATGCCACCGATTCTCAAGGAGGGGGACGCCCGGGGCGTCCTCCTCCTTCGCATTTGCATGGGAGGCAGCGCGGGATGATGGAGAGCATCGGCTCGCAAGGGGCGGCGGGATCCGCCGACCGGAGGTTCGAGCGACGGGTGGCCCTGGCCACGGCCATCATCGCCGTGGCCATGGCCTTCTCCTCCCTGGGCGGGAGTAACAGCACCAAGGAGATGCTCCTGGCACAGCAACAGGCCTCGGACCAGTGGGCCTTCTACCAGGCCAAGGTGATCCGGGAGCACCTGTACCGGACCCAGGCCGAGCAGGCCAAGGTCGCCCTGGTGGCGCAGGGGAAGACCCTGGCGCCCGAGGCCCGCAAGGCTCTGGATGAGATGCAGGCCAAGTTCGAAGCCGAGGCGGCCCGGTACGCGAAAGAAAAGAAAGAGATCGAACCCGAGGCAAAACGGTTGGAGGCTCTCCGGGACGTGGCCGCGGCGCGGGACCAGAACTTCGACTACGCGGGGGTCCTGTTCCAGATCGCCATCGTCCTGGGATCCATTACGATCCTGTCCGAGTCCCGGAGGGTGCTGGTGTTTTGCCTGATCTTCGGCGCGGCCGCAGCGCTCCTGGCGGCCAACGGATTCCTGCTGCTGGTGAAGCTGCCGTTCTAGTCCCTTGCGGGTGAAATGTCGAATATCGAACACGGAATATCGAATGACGAACGCCGCGGGGAAGTCGTTCCCCGAATGGAGACGTTCGATATTCATGCTTCGGTGTTCGCCATTCGATATTTCCTGAACCCGTGTCCCCGCCCAGGCGGGGTTCCGGCTAGGCCCGATTAGGTTTTCTCAGAGGAGTCTCCCATGCGCTGGTCGAGGTCCCTCATTCCGACGCTAAAGGAAGATCCGGCGGATGCCGAGGCCGTCAGCCACAAGTTGATGATCCGGGCCGGGCTGGTGCGCCAACTGGCGGCCGGGGTCTACGTGTACCTGCCGCTGGGGCAGCGCGTGATGGACAAGGTCAACGCCATCATCCGGGAGGAGATCAACGCCATCGGGGGCCAGGAGATCACCATGCCGGTGATCCAGCCGGCGGAGCTCTGGCATGCCACCGGCCGGTGGGACGCCATCGGGGACGAGATGTTCCGGCTGAAAGACCGGAACCAGCGGGACATGTGCCTGGGGATGACCCACGAGGAGGTCATCGCCTGGCTGGCGGCGCGAGAGGTGCATTCCTACCGCGACCTGCCCCAGATCTGGTACCAGATCCAGACGAAGGAGCGGGACGAGGCCCGGCCCAAGAGCGGCGTGCTCCGGACCCGGGAATTCGTGATGAAGGACTCCTACAGCCTGGACCGGGACGCGGCCGGGCTGGACGTCCAGTACGAGGCGCACCGGCAGGCCTACTGCAAGATCTTCGACCGCTCAGGCCTGCGCTACTTCGTGGTGGAGAGCGATCCGGGGATGATGGGCGGGGCCGGCTCCCACGAGTTCATGGCGCCGAGCGAGGCGGGCGAGGATCAGGTGGCCATCTGCGGATCGTGCGGCTACGCGGCCAACCTGGAGCTGGCCGTCTCCCGGCCGCCCGTCCCGGCCTTCCCCGCCTGGGCCCTCGAGGAGGTCCCCACCCCGAATGCGCGCACCATCGCCGAGGTCTCCGCGCTCCTCAAGATCGATCCGGCCCTGACCATCAAGTCCCTGGTGGTCGTGGGGCCGGGCGGTCCGGTGCTGGCCCTGGTCCGGGGGGACCGGCAGCTCCGCGAGCGAAAACTCCAGCGCGCCATCGGCGCCTTCCGTCCGGCGCATCGGGACGAGGTCGTGGAGGCGGCCGGGGTGGAACCGGGGTTCGTCGGCCCGGTGGGCCTGGGCCTCCGGATCATCGCCGACGAATCGCTCCGGACCGGCTGCTACGTGACCGGGGCCAACAAGCCGGACATGCACCTGCGCGGGGTGGTGCCGGGCCGGGACTTCCAGGCGGAGTTCATCGACCTGCAAGAGGCGGCGGCCGGTGACGGCTGCGGCAAGTGCGGCGCCGCCCTCGGCGTGGAGCGGGTCATCGAGGTCGGGAACATCTTCAAGCTGGGGACCAAGTACTCGGTAGGTCTCCGGGCGGTCTATCTGGACGAGCAGGGTCAGGAACGGCCGATCGTGATGGGCAGTTACGGCATCGGCCCCGCCCGCATCGCCGCCGCGGCCATCGAGCAGAACCATGACACGAACGGCATCATCTGGCCCGAGACGATCGCGCCCTTCCAGGTTCACCTGCTGGTGGTCAACGCCAAGGAGCCGAAGATGGCAGGCCTGGCGGAGCAGGTGTATGCGGATCTGACCGGGGCGGAGGTGGAGGTGCTCTACGACGACCGGGACGAGCGGCCCGGCGTCAAGTTCAAGGACGCCGATCTGCTGGGGCTTCCCGTGCGCGTCACGGTGGGAACCAAGGCGGTGAAGGAGGGCGTAGTGGAGATCCGGCGGCGGCGCACCGGGGAAGAGGTCGCGGTCCATCCGGGTGAGGTCGTGGCCCGCATCCGGAGCCTTCTCGCCCGCCCCGCGTGAGGCCGATGTTCTCGCTGCCTCGGCGATCCTGGTCATTCCTCTGGCGGTGGGCGCCACCCCTCGTCTGGACGGTGGTCGTCAGCGCCTTCTCGACCGATGCCTTCTCGGCCGAGCACACCGGCGATTTCCTGATCCCACTCCTGCGCTGGCTGCTCCCGGGTGCCTCTCCCGCGACGCTCGAACTCCTTCACGCCGCGATCCGGAAGGGGATGCACGCCTTCGAGTTCGGGATCCTCGCCCTCCTGTGGTATCGCGCCCTCAGCTGGGACGGATCGGGGTGGCAGACCAGGGCGGCCCTGGCGGCATTCCTCCTGGCCGCTGGTTTCGCCACGCTGGATGAAATCCATCAGACGTTCGTCGCGAGCCGGACCGGAAACATCGTGGACGTGGGGTGGGACAGTCTGGGTGCTGCTTTGAGTCTCGTGGGACGGTGGGCGATCGTGAAACGGTGAGGGGGAGAACCGGTGAAACGGGGAAACAACCACGCCCCCGGGAGCCATCTATCCGGGGGCGTCTGAGGGGATTGACGGAGAGCGAAGGGAGTCAGTCGTCCTTCTTGCTGGCCGTGGCGCCGGGTGTGCCGGCACCGGTCTTGGAATCGGAGGGGTCGGTCTTCTTGTCGCCGTTGCTGGCGCCACTGTCCTTCTCGGCCTTCATGGCCTTCTTGCGCTCGGGATTCGCGTAGTCTGTGGCATACCACCCGGCTCCCTTGAACACCAGGGCCGGGGCGGATAGGACCTTGTGGACGGGACCGCCGCACTTGTCACACTTCTTCAGGGGGCGGTCGCTCAACCTTTGCATGATTTCGAATCGGTGGTGGCACCTATCGCACTCATACTCGTATATCGGCACGCGTATCGTCCTCCTTGCCTGGAAACACGACCGGGTCGAACGATAGGAGACCAGGCAGGGATTGTCAAGGCATTTGACTTTCAGTGAGCAAGCAGGTAACCTAAGCAACTCAACTTTTCCAAGCACTTGGAGGTTTCCACGAGTACCGAGGGCCCGGGCGGGCGGCAGAGCATGACTGGGTTCGGCCGGGGCGAGGCGGTCGGAAGCAGCCGCGCCTTCACGGTGGAGGTCCAGTCGGTCAACCACCGGTTCCTGGAGGTCCGCTGCCGCGTGCCCAAGCGTCTGGCCGGGTTGGAGCCACGCATCCAGCAAGCGATCCAGCAACGGTTCGCCCGGGGGCATTTCGAGGTCATGGTCCTGGACAAGGACCTGGACGGCCGGAGCCGGACCCTGAAAGTAGATGTGCCGCTGGCCGTGCAGTACGTGGACGCCCTGCGCACGCTCCAGCAGACGCTCGGACTCCCCGGGGAAATGACGCTGGAGATGCTGACGGCGCAGCGCGACCTCATCGCGGTGGAGGAATCCCCCGAATCCCTCGACGAGAGCTGGGGGGAACTCCTGCCCGCCCTGACGGGCGCCCTGGAGGCCCTGGCAGAGATGCGTCGCCACGAGGGGGTGGCCCTGGAGGCGGTCCTGAAGAAGCATCTGGAGGAAGTCGAGGCGACTCTCGCGGGCATCGTGCAGCGGGCGCCGGACCTCACGCGGGCCCAGCGGGACCGGCTGCGGGAGCGCGTGGCGGACCTGCTGGACGGCCGGCAACTGGATCCCGGCCGGCTGGAGCAGGAGGTGGCCTTGCTGGCCGAGCGCAGCGACGTGGCCGAGGAGTGCGACCGGCTGCAGAGCCACTTAGCCCAGTTCCGGGCCAGCCTGAAGCAGCCGGGACCGCAGGGGCGCCGGCTGGACTTTTTGCTTCAGGAAATGCACCGCGAGGTCAACACCATCGGGGCGAAGTCGGCCGACGCCGCCCTCGCCCACGAGGTGGTCGGCCTCAAGACGTCCATCGAGCGGCTGCGGGAGCAGGTGCAGAATCTGGAATAGCTCTCCGGTCCCGAGGCGGGGCGTGGCCGGCGGGGGCAGGGGCGGGGCGGCGAGCACACCGGAACTCCTGGAGAGGCAGGCCATGGCTGCGGGCGGAAGTGAGGTCCTGAGCATCGGCTTCGGCAACGTGGTCCTCAAGCCCCGCATCGTGGCGATCCTGAGCGCCCGGTCGTCCAAGGACTCCAAGGCGGTCTTCTCGGAGCCCATGAAGCGTTTGCGGGACGACGCGCGAGAGGGGGGGCGACTGGTGGACGCGACGTGCGGTCGGCGTACCCAGACGCTGATCGTGACCGACAGCGGCCACGTGATCCTCTCGGCCATTCAATCCAGTACGCTGGCCCAGCGCTTGAGCGGCGGGGACGAGATTCAGGAGCAAGTCTGAGTGCTTGATTTCATATGTTCGTGTAGGGTGTGCCACCGCCACTCCTACACGATACGCCCTTGGCAAAGGGCGATCCGTATCGGGTGAACCCTGATACGGATTTATGAAATCACGTACTGAGGCCCGGGGGCGAGACATCAGCGGAGTCCAGGAGCGGACCGAGGCGCAGCGGGTGAGCGTTCACCGATTGCTGGTGGTAGTCTCGGCACCGTCCGGGGCGGGCAAGACGTCCCTGTGCGAGTGGGTGGTCACCGCGGTGCCCGGGTTCGCCCACTCGGTCTCCTTCACCACGCGGCCGGCCCGGCCCGACGAGGCGGACGGACGCGACTACCACTTCGTGGACGAGGCCACCTTCCGGGCCATGGTGGACCGGGGCGAGTTCGCGGAGTGGGCGGTGGTGCACGGTCACCTGTACGGCACCTCCCAGGCCCTGCTCCAGCGGCACTTCGCCGCCGGGCTGGACGTGATCCTGGACATCGATACCCAGGGGGCGGACATCCTGCGGCGGAGCCACCCGGACGGGGTCTTCGTGTTCGTCGTCCCGCCGTCCTGGGCCGTCCTGGAAGAGCGGCTGCGCCGCCGGCGGAGCGACGCCGAGGCCGAGATCCAGCGCCGGCTGCAGCGGGCCAGGGAGGAAGTCAAGCGGTACCCCGAGTACCAGTACGTGATAGTGAACGACGATTTCGCCCGGGCCGCCGAGGTGTTGAAGGCCATCATCCTGGCCGAGCGCCGGCGGAGCCTCCGGGTGGACCTTGGATTCTTGCACGCCTGATCTCCCCCCGCCAAAGGCGGGGACGGGCAGAGAGGAGCAACACGGATGTCGAATGTGCCGATCGAGGACCTGATGGAACACGTGGACAGCAAGTACCGGCTGGTCATCGTGGCCGCCAAGCGGGCCAAGCAGTTGAACCGCGGGGCCGCCCCGCTGGTGCAGCCGCGCAGCGTGAAGCCCACCTACCAGGCCCTGGAGGAGATCTCCAGCGGGAAGCTGGCCTTCGAGGTGGAGGCGACCGCCGGTGAGGTGGGCCGCGAGCTGGCGGAGGCCGGGGGCAAGCCCACCTGGTTCCGAAGCCTGAGCGCCGAGGAGGTCATCCCCGAGGAAGTCGTCCTCGAGGGCGAGGAGCCCGCGGAGGAGGAGGAGGCACCGGTGGAGGCCCCGGCGGCCGGCGCCCCGGCCGAGGACCTGGTCATCAACGCGTTCGAAGAGGAAAGCCTGGACGAGCTGGGCGAGATGGACGTGGCGGAGCGCGAGGAGGCAGAGGAGTAGGCCTCTCACCGTGCGCCTGAGCCTGGCGGACGCGCGGCGCGTGCTGCTGTCCGCCGTACAATCTCTTCCCCCTGAGGAGGTGCCCCTTCCCGAGGCGTCGGGCCGGATCGTGCAAGGCACCGTCGTGGCCCGCGTCTCCCTGCCCCCCGAGGACCACGCGACCGTGGACGGCTACGCGGTGCGTGTGGGCGACATCGGGGGAGGCCGGGGAGAGGGCCTCCGGCTGGCCGGAACGGTCACCGCCGGACTGACCGCACCTCCCCCCCTGTTGCCCGGATACTGCATGGCCATCACCACCGGGGCACCGCTGCCGCCTGGGACGGAGGCCGTCATCCCGGTCGAGGCTGCCCGGCGCACGGATGACGTGGTGCTGGTGGCATCGCCTCCGCTCCTGCGGGCGCTCCATGGGTGGACGTCGCCGCTTCCCGCCTTCAGGGCGCGCCTGGCCGAGCCCCTTCCGCCCGCCGGTGAGGAGACGTTGCTGGTCGCCGGCGTGGTGCGGGAGACGGCGGCGGGCCTCGAATTCCACCGGCGGGGCCAGGGCTGGCCGGCCCTGGGGATGCTGGCGCCGTGCCCGGCCGGATCGGACCCCGACCCCCACATCACCGTCGAACCGTTCCCCGCGGAGTGACTTGTGGTTCCCATCGTCTCCATCGTCGGCCGATCCAACAGCGGGAAGACCACGCTCCTCGAAAAGCTCATCCGCCAGCTCACGACGCGCGGCCGGCGGATCGGGACGATCAAGCACCACTTTCACAGCCCCGTGGAGGTGGACGTCCCCGGAAAGGATTCCTGGCGACACCGGCAGGCGGGGGCGCGGGTGGTGGCGCTCGCATCCCGGGACACCCTGTTCATCGTCGGGGAGACCCTGGGCGAGTGGCCCCTCCAGCAGATCGCCCATCAGGCCCTCTTCGACGTGGACCTCATCCTCACCGAGGGGTTCAAAGCCGGTCCCATGCCGAAGATCGAGGTGAACCGGGCGGCGCAGAATCTGCCGCTGCTCTGCGGGCCGGAGGACCAGTTGGTGGCGGTGGTCTCGGATCGGGACCACCCGGTTTCTGTGCCGCGCTTCGGCCTGGGGGATGTCGGTCCCCTGGCGGACTTCATCGAGCGCGAGTTCCTGGCGGGCGCCGCCCGGTCCCGCGTGGACGTGCTGGTGGACGGACGCTGGGTCTCCCTGGAGAAGGAGGCCCAGGAGATCCTGGCCCGCGTGGTCCGAACCCTGGTGGGGGATCCGCGGGATCTGGGCAGCGGACCGCCCATCGAGCTCCGGATCCACGGGAGTCCGCCATGACCGGCGCCATACTGGCCGGGGGGCGCTCCACGCGGATGGGGACGAACAAGGCCCTCCTGGAGTTCGGCGGGGTGCGGATCATCGAGGGGCTGCTCTCGAAGATCCGTCCCCTGTTTCCCGAGATCCTGATCATCGCCAACGAGCAGGCGGTGTACGCGGACCTCGGCGTCCCCGTCATTCCCGACCGCATCCTTGAGAAGGGATCGCTGGGCGGCATCTACACCGCCGTATATCACAGTGCGTTCCCGCAGGCGTTCTGCATCGCCTGCGACATGCCCCTGGCCAGCCCCGCCGTGATCGCCCATCTGCGGGGCCTGGCCCCGGGGTATGACGTGGTGGTGCCGCGGACGGCCGAGGGGTACCAGCCGCTCCACGCCGTGTACGGCAAGACCTGCCTCCCGCACATGGAGGAGATGATTCGCGCGAATCGCCTGAAGATTGATCGGCTGTTCCCGCTGGTCCGGGTCCGGGCGGTGGAGGAGGCGGAGCTGCGTCGGCTGGATCCGTCCCTCTGCTGCTTCATCAACGTCAACACGCGGGAAGAGCTGGAGGCGGCCGTCCGCCTGACACAGGAAGGTGGCTAATCCCTTGGAATGTCGAATATCGAATCACGAATGTCGAATAACGAACGGTGCGACCCGTGGCACACGAAAGACGCAACGGGTACCCCGCGCGGCTCCGGGACACGCAGGGGTTCGACATTCATCATTCCTTGTTCGACGTTCGATATTTTTTCGAAGACTCGTCCTGTGTAGTTCCCCGGCTTCAAGCCGAGGGGTAGGACCGCCATGCGTCTGCTGACCGCCCGCTGGGTCTTCCCGGTGACCTCCCCTCCCATCGCCGACGGCGCGGTAGCGATCCGGGCGGGGGAGATCGTCGGCGTAGGCACTCGGGCCCAACTCGTCGCAGACTACCCGACCGGCGACCGCTGGGACCTGGAGGAGGCCGCGCTGCTCCCCGGCCTGGTGAACTGTCACACCCACCTGGAACTGCCTGCCCTGTCTCCCCCCGCTACCGATGGCGCGTTCGTGGAGTGGCTGGTGGGGGTGATCGAGGGGCGACGGCAACTCTCACTTGAGGCCCAGGTGAGCTGCATCGAGGCGGGGGTGCGGGCGCTCCTCGATTCTGGCACGACCTGCGTGGGCGATGTGAGCACGGGCGGCCAGAGCCTCCCCCCGCTCCTCCGCGCCGGCCTCCGGGGCGTCGTGTACAGGGAAATCCTGGGTCTTCCCCCCCAAGAAGCCGCGGCGCGATGCGATGCGGCCAGGGCCGACCTTGAGCGCATGCGGCGGACGGCCCGGGGGAGCCTGCTCTCCATCGGCCTTTCGCCCCACAGTCCCTACAGCCTGTCGGAAGCGCTCTTTGCCGGGTGTGCGGCGCTCCTCCCCGAATCCGGGGTCCCCTGCTGCATCCATGCGGCCGAATCTCGCGAGGAGGAAGAATTCCTGGCCACCGGCGGGGGAGGCATCCCGCGCCTGCTGTATCCCGCCGTGGGATGCACCGCCCCACCGCCCCGGCAGCGGGCGAGGAGTCCCATCGAATATCTCGAGGCCCTGGGCGCCCTGGGGTGGCGGCCGCTCGTGATCCACGGCGTGCACGTGGACGGGACCGACTGCCGCCGGATGGCGGGACGCGGTGTCCGGATCGCGCATTGCCCGCGCAGTAATGCGCGACTCTCCGGGGGCGTGGCACCGGTGCCGGAGTTCCTGCGCCAGGGGATCGCGGTCGGCCTGGGGACGGACTCGCTCGCCAGCGTCCCGACCCTGGACCTCTGGGACGAGATGCGGGCGTGCCTGGCGGCGCATCGGGGACGCGTGACGCCGGCGGACGTCCTGGCGATGGCGACCCTTGGCGGCGGGCGGGCCCTCGGCCTGGCGGATCGGGTGGGGAGCCTCGAGGTCGGCAAGCGGGCCGATCTGATCGCCGTCTCCGCCCGGAGAATCGCGCCATCCGACCCGGCAGGGTCACTGATCGCCGGGACGCGGGGCGCGGACGTCCTGGTCAGCCTGGTGGAGGGCGAGGTCCGCCACCGCCGGCTCGAGGGGGTGGTATGCGCCTGAGGGTGGGTCGCGTACGCTACATCAACTGCGAGCCCGTGTACTACGCGCTGGAGCACGGGATCGTCCCGGCCGACTGCGAGATCCACGACGGGACACCGGCCGAGCTCAACGAGCGGTTGCGCGTCGGCGACCTGGACGTCTCGGTCATCTCGGTGATGGAGGCGGTGCTCCGCCCCGAGGCCTACCGCCTGTTGCCCGACCTGGCCATCGCCTGCGACGGGGCCGTGGAGAGCGTGCTTTTGGCCAGCGAGCGTCCGGTGGAAGCGCTGGACGGGCTGCCCGTCGCCCTCAGCCCCCACTCCCTCACGTCGGTGTACCTGGTCAGGCTTCTCCTGGAGAAAGCCTATGGCGTCCGGCCCCGCTACCTCGCGGACGCTGGCGCCGCCGGCGCGGTGGGGCATCTGCTGATCGGCGACGAGGCGCTGCGCCTGGGCCCCCGCTCTGCACACCTGCTGGACCTGGGCAAGGCATGGCACGCGCTCACGGGCCTTCCCTTCGTCTTCGCGGTGTGGGCGGCGCGACGCGCGGTGTGGGCCGCGGCCCCGGATGAGGTCCGGACGATCCACCGAGCGCTTCTCACGGCCAAGGCCTACACCCGGGACCACCCGGAGGCGATGGTCGCCCTGGCCTGCGAGCGGACCGGACTGACGCCGGAGGCGTGCCGGCGCTACCTGCAGGAACGGCTCTCCTTCGATCTGAGCCCGCGACACCGGGAAGGGCTCCGCACGTTCCTCCAGATGCTGGTGGACGCCGGCGAGCTGCCGGCCGTGCCCACCCTGACCTTCATCCCTGCGTGACCTGGGCGAGACGATCCGATGGCCGGACCCCGTTTCTCGTTCCTGCACATCTCGGACCTCCACATCCTGGAGGATGAGATCCGCCGGCAACACGGCGCGGACACGGGGGCCATCCTGCGGCAGGCGGTTCCCCTGATGAATGCCCTCCGGCCGGAATTCATCGTCGCCAGCGGGGACCTGATCAGCGACGAATCCGAGGAATCCTATGGGCGCCTGCAGAGGCTCCTGCAGCCGGTAAAGGCGCCGATTCACTTCATGATGGGAAACCATGACGATCGGGCGGCCTTCCGCCGGGTGTTCCGCCCGGACGAGCCGCCGACCGCCGAGCCGGTCTGCGAGGCCTTCGAGGTGGGCGGGGTGCGATTCCTCCTGCTGGACTCCGTGCTGCCCGGCAAGGTGGAAGGGGAGCTGTCCACCGGCCAGCTGACCTGGCTGGAGCGGGAACTGGCGGCCGGCCCCGAACGGCCGACCTGGATCTTCCTGCATCACCAGCCGTTGCCGATCTACGTTCGCTGGTTGGATGTCTTGGGCCTCCTGAACCAGGAGGAGTTTCTGGCCGTCCTGGCGCGGCATCCCCAGGTCCGGGTTGTGGGCTACGGCCACGTGCACCAGGTGCGGCGCTGGCGCTATCGCGGGGTCGCGTTCCTCAGCGTTCCGGCCTTGGCCTTCCAGTTCTCGCCGGTCAGCCAGGAGGCGGTCATCACGCTGGACACGCCGGGTTTCCGGCGGTTCGAGGTCGTGGACGGCGAGCGCCGATCCTGGCTGCACTACCTGGACGGCCGGGTCATCCCAGAGCCTTCGCCGAACGCCATCCCCGTCTACGTCCGCTGAG
>CAZNWB010000036.1:0-31624 GCA_964576535.1 uncultured bacterium
TGAAGGAGAGGATCGCCAGGGCGACGATGGGGAGGAGGGCGCAGACGACGAACAGGGTGAAGATCCGCCGCGCCACGCGGCTGCGAAGGAAGCTCATGTCGATCTTCATCCGCATTGGCATCTGCCGTTTCAGTATTCCGAAGCCAGGCCGACAAACTGCCCGTTTAGCGCCCGCACGATGTCGTCCAGGCTGGTCGGTCTGTCGAGATTTTCCTCGGTATCCCCGTCCGGGCCCATGCTGTACAGGTCGAAATCCGTGTTCAGCGGCCTGAACAGCTTATCCCAGCGCGCCTTCGACTTTCCCTTCTTCGTGGTGGTATTCAGGAACTGATATGGATTCTTCCAGGGGTCCAGGAACTCGGCAGGTCTGACCTCCTCCAGCAGGTCGGGGAGCCTTCCGTTGAACCCCTCGAAAGTGTAAATGTCATGTTCCAGCGTCCGGATGTCCACGATGGCCTTGGCCATGTAGGTGTTGTTGCGGTACCTCTGGTACATGGGGAGCCCGATGCCGGTGAGGGTCACCACAATCGCCCCGAAGATGAGCAGCTCAACGATGGTGATGGCCCGACCGTCCTCCGCTCTCCCTCGCCAGGCCGAGGGAAGGTATCCCGCGGCCATCCCGGGGCGCGAACTGGTGAGTCCGTCATCGCTCCACTGTACCCTGGGCCGTGTCGGATCGCAAGTCACTGCGTGGCCTTCACCCATGCGATGGTTCGCTGGTTCTTCCAGCGCAACACGCCGTTGGCCGGGTCGTAGTAGAAGGCGAACTTGTATTCCTGCCCGCCCGGGTCCGTGTAGAACACCGTGTAGAGGGTCCCTGCCTCATCGCGCTCCTTCGTGACCTTCCCCACGGAGCGGAGGTGCGTCCCCTTCTCCCCGGCGCCGAAGGTGATGGTGGTTCGGGTGAGCTCGATGAAGGTGTCCGCGTATTTCGGGGCCGAGGTCTTCCAGATCCCGATGAGATCCGCCGGAACGGTCTTGCTGCTTTCGGGGCCGCACCCGGCGAGGACCAGCACCAGGACGACAGAGACCGGGATCTTTCGGAAGGTCATGGGTGTTGGGTGGCCCGTCGGGCACCCGAGGGGGAACGATCCCGCCCCTCGGCACGGTGGGCGCGAAGCCATCCCCCGATCGAAGGTATGGAAGCGCGACGCGAGGGTGGAGCGGCCGCCACTAGTTCGGGATGATTTCTCGCCATGTCCCGCGGCGGATGGAGAACTTCTTGGGATCGTTGTGGCAGACCTCTTGGGTGGACATGGCCTGATCGAAGTGGACCTTCGTGTTGGCGCCCAGCATGACCGTCCGCCCGATGAGCGATCCAAAGATCTGCGACGAGGCCCCGATATAGACGTCGGTGTTCGTCCCGTACAGGCTGCCGTAGAAGCGGAAGCCGCTCTCGGCCGAGAAGCGAACGAAGTCCGCGGGGGCTCCGTCGCTCTTGGTGATGAGCCGGAGCTGGCTTCCTGGCTCGGACCCCAGCGTGACGTTGGACCCCAGCCGGACCACCCGACCCAACGCGTCCCCCGGGATCGGTGGCCCGGTCACGTAGATCGTGACCGGGCCGCTGACCGTCAGGGATGCGCCGTCCGCGAAGTCCAGATATTGGTAGTAGTAGGTCGCGGCCGAAATGTTCTCCGTCTTGCCCTTTGGTATTTTCAAGCCTGGCGAGCCCGGCGTGCCCGGCGCGACCTGAGGGAACGACTCGGGGGTGGCCTGCGCCGTCTTGCTCCCCGTCACGGTGACCCCGGCCCCTTCAAAGATGTCATCCCCGGCCTTGATATCCCCCTTGATCTCGGTGCTGTGATCTATGGCCACGTCGCCGTTGGCGCCGGTGTTTCCCCTGACGCCCGAGTTCCCGGCCGAATCGTAGGCCCCCCCGCCCGAGTCGAAGCTGTCCACCACACCGGTGTCGCCAAGCCAAAGCTCCTTGTCGGTCCGATCGACCCCCACGTAACTATCGTCGTGGAGGATTCCGTTGGGGACGGTGGCGAAGGCCGCCCAGCGGAAGGGATAGGACACCGTGTCCACCGTGGCCCGGATCTCCGCCTTGGCGGTCCCGCCCGTCACTGGCACCGAGGCCGTCCCCACGAGGAGCCGGGCGCTGACGGCGGTACACCCGGGGATCGTCGTGACATTGACCGTGAAGGTCCCGCCCCCCAACAGGCCCGGGGCGGGGGTACGTTCCTCCACTACCGTGTTGGTCTCTCCGCCGTAGGCGGAGTTCGCGTTGAGCTGGACAAGGCCCTTTTGGATCGCCGCCTCGGCCAGGAGGTGGGCCTGGGCCGCCGCCCGCTCGTTCAGCGCGATCTGGGTCTCGGTCGAGGAGATCGTCAGGAAGGTCGTGCCGGCCAACAGCAGCACGGCCATAACGAGCATGACGACGACCAGCGCCGCCCCCTTTGGTTGCCTAGAGATTCCGTAGCTGCACATCGCTCGTCAGGGTGAAGGACTCTGCGGTGACACCGGGGCGCGAGCCCTGGGTCTTCAGGGTGATCGCCACCCGGCGGATCCGGCGCATCTCCTCAAACGTCAGGATCTCCCTCTCGGTCAGCACGGCCTTTGGATCCGGCGGGCACGCCTGGGTGGTCTGCCGCTTTTGCGGCACCAGGATCCGGGTGTCACCATCGTAATAGGTAAAGGCCAGCACGGTCACGGAGCCGGTGAAGGGCTGGGCGCCACCGCCTAGAGAGAATTCCTTCGTCGAGGCGGCCCAGGAATTCTGCTGCCGACGCAGGGTGTTTTTGCTGCTTTCGAGATCGTAGGTGATCTGGCTCGTGTCGTTTTTCCCTTCCACGTCTGCCAGGAAGCTGAAACACCCAGCCGTCGCCGCCCGGATGGCGGCCTTCGGCGGGGGAGTCACGAGGGGGATGGCCCCGGTGGGATCATATCCCGCCATGCGCATCTCCTGGGTCATCTTGGCCAGTCCCACACGCGCGTTCTGCTGCAGGTCGGCCTTCAGCTCGCCCTTGCTGAAGGTATTCAGCATCGTGATGTAGACCATGTACACACTTCCGAAGACGATGGAGATCAAGGCAGTGCTGATGAGGATCTCTACCAGCGTCATCCCACGCGCAGACCCGGCGGCGGTTCGTTCATTCCGTCTTGGCGACATACGTGACCAGACTTACGGACCGCGATCCCTGGCTGGTCCAGGTGACCGTGACCGTCACCAGGCGAAGCTCCGTGGGACATGGCACACTGGTGTTGATTGTGCCGTTGGGATTCACACAGTCCACGCGGACGGTGCCGTACCCCTCCGGCAGTCCCTGCCCCGAAGCCCCCGTCCCCGCGCTCAGCATGTCGCACGCCCACTTTTTTTTATTGTAGTCCGGAAGAGCAGGATTCACCGGGCAGGTGAAGGTCGGGGGATTATTCATCAGTTCCGTCGTCAGAGGCATCGTGGTGAATCCATTATAATAGGTATCCAGGCGGTCGAAGGTGTCGGCCTGGATCATCTCGACCATCTCCCGCACCAGCATCGTGGCCTTGCTTGTGTGCCCGCCGGTGATAACGGAGCGCAGCCCTGCGGGGAACATACTCGCCACGCCTAGCAGCCCGATGGCCATCACCGAGATGGCAAACAGCACCTCGATCAGGGTAAGACCCGGCCGGCCGAGGTGCCCTCTCGCTCTCAGGGAGGACAAGACCCCTGACACACCCTGACCTGGCCGGTGGAGGCCACCTTCACCTCGTACTTTCCCACCAAGTTTGTCAGTGTGTAGGTGCTGCCGCTCGCCATCCCGTCGGGTGAGAAGGTTGCCGTTGCGCTGGCGCCGATCGTGACATCGGGGGGAAGCTTTATGGCGGTGCCGGTCTCGCTGATCCACTTGGCCTTGTTCGGCAACCCGATATCCCGCTCCAGGCTGTACTGCCCCTCCTGCATGGGAAGGATGCAGCTCGAGACGCAGACCCGGAACCGCTGCTGGGACGTCAGCGCCCGCTGCCGCGCCAACCGGAGGTCTCCGCCCAATTGCCAGGCCGCCCCCCGCAGGCGAAATCCCTGCACCACTGGACCCATCCGGGGGACGGCAAGCGAGGCCAGGATCACCATCGCCACGGTCAGGATGATCAGCTCGATGAAGGTGACGCCACGCCCCCCTTTTAAAAGCCACCGGGGATGCCTGCGGCGCGGGAATCCAGTCATCGGATTGCAGCGGAGTCCAGCTCGCACGGGCCATGAGTCACGCTGGGCCTGGCGCTTCGGCCGGCGGGCTCCCGTCCGTGACCCCGTGTCCGGTCCCCGTGCCCGCCGGCGTGGGCGCGTCAGAACCGGTACAGGGTCCCATCCTCCAGGGCGTGGAGCGCCGGCCGCCGCAACCGTTTCAGCTCCGCCAGAATTTCCGACCGGAAGCTCGGCTTGACGTGGTACACGTACACCGGAACATCCCGGTCCAGCTTTTCCAGCTCCTTTTCCAGGGTCTGCGGCGTCAGATGCCCGCTGACGTCGGCGATCTCCTGCAGCCGGTTGGGGAACGTCGTCTCAACACACACCGCCAGGAGGCGCGGAACCTCCCGCGCGTGTCGCCAGATCGCCTCCGTCGGCCCGGTGTCCCCGATGTGAAGCAGCGTCCCCCCGCCGCGGGCCTGAATGAAATAGGCGACACACTCTACGGTGTGATTCACCCGGATCGCCGTGATACTGAATCCCGCCAGCTCGAACGGTCCATCCTCGGGCACTTCCCGGTACAGGAGGGTCGGAAAGGCGCTGGAGGGGATCCGGGCGAAGTCCGGCCAGAGAACGTCGTTCAGGAGATTGCGCCGCACGCCGTCCAAGGTCGGCGCGATGCCGTGGACCTGGACCGGGCTGTCCCGCATCCCGAAAACGTTGTCGGCCACAAGGGGTAAGCCCCCCGTGTGATCCAAGTGCGAGTGTGTGAGGAGAATATGGTCAATTTTTGCCTGCTCGCTGACCTCCAGCGCCATCGACACGGATCCCGTGTCAATGAGCAGGCGGTCCTCCAGCAAGAAGCTCGACAGGCGAAAGCCCGGCGCTTCACCTCCTGAACATCCCAGGACGTGGTATTTCATGTCCTTGCCGCCCCACTCTGCGTCACCCGTCGCCCCGGGAACGGCCTATCTGCTTCCAGGATCAGCAAAGGCCGAAGTGGCGGGGCTGGCCGAGAATCAGTAACCTTGGGAACACGTGCAACCTCCATTCCATGCTGGGTTAGGCGTCATTCCGGGCGGCGCCTTACCCCACTGCCGACCGGAGGCCTGCGAGAAACTCCCCCGCCTGCGAAATGAAAGACGGCTGGCCGAGCGAGGCCTCGATTTTTGCCACGATTGCCGAGCCGACGATCACCGCATCGGCCAGCGAGGCCACCTCTCCCGCCTGGGCGGGGGTCGAGATCCCGAAACCGACGGCCAGCGGCCGGTCCGTCAGCGCTCGAATCCGCTGGATCCCGTCGGTGAGGTCCGCAGGCAGGCGATCCCGCGGACCTGTGACTCCCCGCAGGGAAACGTAGTATATATAGCCGCGACTTCGCGCACTGATCAAGGAGATTCTCCGGTCCGGACTGGTCGGGGCGACGAGCAAGACCGGATGGACGCCTGCATCTCCAAGGGCTTCCGTGACCCCGTCCATCTCCTCGGGCGGGCAGTCGGAGAGGATCAGGCCGTCCACCCCAGCGTCCCGCGCAGCGGCGGGAAACCGATCCAGGCCGAAGCGATGGATGGGATTGACATAGCTCATGAGAACAATCGGGATCTCGGAATGCCGCCGGACGCGGGCCGTAAGATCCAGGATCCGACCCAGGCTGGCCCCGGCGGCGAGCGCCCGCTGGTAGGCCCGCTGGTTCACCACGCCGTCGGCGAGCGGATCGGAGAATGGCACACCCAGTTCCACCAGGTCCGCCCCGCGCACCTCGAACTCCTGGACCAGGGCCTCGGTGGCCTCCAGGGAGGGGTCGCCCGCCGCCAGAAAGGGAATCAGCCCCTTGCGGCCCTCCCGCCTGAGGCGGGCAAAGACCCGGTCAATCCGGTTCTGGCTCATGCGGCGCCTCCCGGCCGCATGCCCAGGGCGGCCGCCGCAACCTCCACGTCCTTGTCGCCCCGGCCCGAGAGGTTGAGGATCACGCTGCCCTCCCGCCCGAGGGTCGGCGCGATCCGGGCGAGGTGCGCCACGGCGTGGGCCGACTCCAGCGCGGGAATGATCCCCTCGGTTTCGCACAGCAGCCGAAATCCCTCCAGCGCCTCGGCATCCGTGACCGAGGGGTACTCGATCCGCCCCAGGTCGTGGTAGTAGCTGTGTTCCGGTCCCACCCCGGAGTAATCCAGGCCGGCCGAGACCGAGTGGGTGACGCGGATCTGCCCGTCGGCATCCTGGAGGACATAGCTCCGCGTGCCGTGCAGGATCCCCACCGTCCGCTCCGCGAACCGGGCCGCGTGCTCTCCCGAGGCGATGCCCAGCCCGCCCGCCTCCACGCCGATCATCCGGATCTGTCGGTCATCCAGGAACGCGTGGAACAGCCCGATGGCATTGCTGCCGCCGCCCACGCAGGCGACGAGGGAGTCCGGCAACCGTCCTTCGACCTCCAGGATCTGCCGTCGCGCCTCCTGCCCGATGATGACCTGGAAATCCCGCACCATCATTGGATAGGGGTGGGCGCCCAGGACCGACCCCAGGACGTAATAGGTCGTGTCCACGTTGGTCACCCAGTCGCGCATGGCCTCGTTGATCGCGTCCTTCAGCGTGCGGCTCCCCGAATCCACGCCGGTCACGGTGGCCCCCAGCAGGCGCATGCGGACCACGTTCAGCGCCTGCCGCCGCATATCCTCCGTCCCCATGTATACCTGGCAGGCAAGACCCAAGAGGGCCGCCACCGTCGCCGTCGCCACCCCGTGCTGTCCCGCCCCCGTCTCGGCAATCACCCGCCGCTTTCCCATGCGGCGGGCGAGCAGGATCTGCCCCACCGTGTTGTTGATCTTGTGGGCGCCGGTGTGGCACAGGTCCTCCCGCTTGAGGTAGATGCGGGGGCCGCAGAGCCGCTCGCTGAGCCGCCGGGCGAAATACAGCGGCGTCGGGCGCCCCACGTACTGGCGCAGGGTGTAGGCCAGCTCTTCTTGAAAGGTCGCGTCCCGTTTGGCCGCCTCGTAGGCTTCCGTCAAGACCTCCAGGGCGGCCATCAGGGTCTCGGGGACGTACCGCCCCCCATAGGGGCCGAAGTGACCTTGCGCATCGGGGAGCTGGCTCTGCGGACGATCAACCGAGATCGGCTTGGCGGACGGCGGCAATGAACTCCCTCACTTTCTGGTGGTCCTTCCGTCCGGGACTCACCTCCACGCCACTGCTCACATCCACCCCGTAGGGCCGGACCTGGCGAACGGCCGGCCCCACCGTATCCGGTCGCAGGCCGCCGGAAAGAATGATGGGCGCGTGCCCCTTGGCCTGCACCGCCAGCTCCCAGGAAACGGGGGTCCCGGTCCCCCCGGCCTGACCCTCGACGAAAGCGTCCAGCAAGAAGGCATGGGCCGGATAGGTGGGGAGGATCCGCAGGCTCTCCGCGTCCCGCACCCGGACCGCCTTGATCACCCGGAGGGGAATGCGGCGGCTGTACTCCTCGGGTTCATCCCCGTGCAGCTGGACCGCCTGCAGGCCACAGCGGGCGGCGATGCGCAGGACCTCTTCCAGCGGCTGATTCATGAACACGCCCACCGGTGTGACGAAGGGGGGAAGAACGCCCACGATCCGCTCCGCCACCTCCGGCCGGACGCAGCGCGGCGTTCCAGGCACGAAGACGAATCCCAGAGCATCCGCGCCCGCCTCGACCGCTGCGACAGCGTCCTCCCGGGAGGTGATCCCGCAGACCTTCACCCGCGTCACGCCACCCCCACGAGCCGGCGGAGGGCCTCCCCCACATCGGCGTGCCGCAGCAACCCCTCCCCGACCAGGACGGCGTCCACCCCCGCCGAGGTGAGACGGGCCACCTCCTCCGCCTGGCTGATCCCGCTCTCGCTCACCAGGACTACCCCGGCCGGAGCGAAGGGAACCAGGGCGAACGTCGTGTCCAGGGAGACCTCGAAGCTCTTCAGGTCCCGGTTATTGATGCCGACAAGCTCCGCCCCGCTCACCAGCGCCGTCTCCAGTTCCTGTCGCGTATGCACCTCCACCAGCGCGGTCAGGGTGAGTTCCCGGCAGAGATCCAGGAGATCCGCGAGGTCAGGCGGCGAGAGCACTGCGGCGATGAGGAGCACGGCGTCCGCCCCGGCCGCTCGGGCCTCCCAGACCTGGTAGGGGTCCACGTGGAAGTCCTTGCGCAGGACCGGAAGATCCACGGCCTCGCGGACGGCAACAAGATGGTCGAGGCTTCCCTGGAAGAACGGCCCATCCGTCAGGACCGAGATGGCATGGGCGCCGGCATCCCGGTAGGCCCGGGCCAGGACCGCAGGCACAAAGTCGGCCCGGATCACCCCTTTGGAGGGGGAGGCTTTCTTCACCTCGGCGATGACCCGGATGGGCCCGCTTCGCCGCCCGGTGGTCTCCGCCTCGCGGCGGAGCGCCCCGAGGACGTCTCGCGTTGCGGCGCAGTCGCGACAGCGCGCCTTCAGCTCTGCCAGCGGCGCCTCGGCCCGGCGCCGCAGGACGTCCGTCCGCGTCCGGTGCAGGATGTCATCCAGGATACTCATCACTCAAAACCGTTCGGTTGTTCGAGGGGTCGGTAGTTCGGTTGTTCCGGGTCCGGAAGAACCACCGAACCCCCGAACTACCGAACCACCGAACGCTTTTCGCTTAGGTGTGTTGACAGAATTCGACCAGCCGGGTGAGCTTGTCCAGGGCCGCTCCGCTATCGATGGAATGCTGCGCCATGCCGGTGCCCGCGGCGATGTCCTCGGCCATTCCCCCGGCCGCGATGGCAGCCCCCGCGTTCAGGACCACGATGTCCCGCTTGGGCCCGCGCTCGCCCTTGAGGATGCGGCGGATGATCTCCGCATTGTCGGCGACGCTGCCTCCCTGGAGGTCGGCCATGCGGGCCCGGGTGAAGCCGAAGTCCTCGGGGCGCACCCTGTAGCTGCGAACCTCGTTGCTCCGCACCTCGGAGATGCGGCTCTCGCCCGTGGTGGAGATCTCGTCCAGGCCATCCTCACCGTGGACCACGAAGGCCCGCACGGTCCCCAGCTCTTTCAACACCTGGGCCATCCGTTCCGTCAGCCGGCCGTCATAGACGCCGATAACCTGGGCCGAGGCCCGGGCCGGGTTGGTCAGCGGGCCCAGGATATTGAACACGGTGCGGATGCGAATCTCCTTCCGCGCCAGCATGACGTACTTCATGGCCTTGTGCAGCAGGGGCGCGTAGCAGAATCCGATCCCCACCTCGTCCACGCACTTGCCCACCCGCTCGGGAGGAAGATCCAGCCGCACCCCCAGCGCCTCGACCACGTCGGCGCTGCCGCACAGGCTGCTGACGGAGCGGTTGCCGTGCTTGGCCACCGGAACGCCGGCCCCCGCCGCCACGAAGGCGGTGGCGGTAGAAACGTTGAAGGTTCCCGTGGCGTCCCCGCCGGTGCCGCAGGTATCCACCAGCATCTCCCGGTCCGTTCCGGAGAGCGACGCCTGGACCCGGTGGCGCGTCTTGACCAGGGAGACTTTTTCGCGCATCACCCGGGCGAAGCCGACCAGCTCCTCCACCGTCTCGCCCTTCATGCGCAACCCGGTGAGAAGGGCAGCGATCTGCGCGTCGGTCGCCTGCCCGGACATGATGGAATCCATGACGGCGAAGGCCTCGTCCCGGGTGAGGTCCTTGCCCTCCACGACTTTGCGAATCGCCTCGACGATCATGCCCGCGTCCCCCCTGCTCCCGCTGCGGGAACCGGCCGGGCCAGGAAGTTTCGCAGCAGCGCCTTCCCGGCCTGCGTCAGGATGGATTCCGGGTGGAACTGGACCCCCTCCACCGGATGGGTGCGATGCCGGACCCCCATGATCTCTCCCTCGGCCGTCTCGGCCGAGATGCCCAGACAGGTGGGGAGGCTTTCGCGCTCGATGAGCAGCGAGTGGTACCGGGTCGCCTCGAACGGGTTGGGGAGGCCCGCGAATAGCGTGCGTCCATCGTGCTGGATGGGCGAGGTCTTGCCATGCATCAGGCGCCCGGCGCGCACGATGCGCCCGCCGTAGGCGGCGCCGATGCACTGGTGCCCCAGGCAGACACCCAGCAGGGGCGTGCCCGGGCCGAAGGCGCGGATCAGGTCACAGCAGATCCCTGCCTCGGCCGGGGTGCAGGGTCCCGGGGAGAGGACGATCCGCTCCGGCTGCATGGCCCGGATCTCCTCCAGCGTGATCCGGTCGTTCCGGTGCACCTCCACCATGGCGCCCAGCTCGCGGAGGTACTGGACCAAGTTGTAGGTGAAGGAGTCGTAGTTGTCGATCATCAACAACATGCTACGCACCCGTTCGGTAGTTCGGTGGTTCGGGTGTTCGGTTGCTCCGGGTCCGGACTCAAAGCCGTTCGGTGGTTCGAGTGTTCGGTCGTTCGGTAGTTCTGGGTCCGGAAGAACCACCGAACACCCGAACTACCGACCCACCGAACGCTTTCCGTGTCAGTCCAGTCCTGCCTCTGCCAATTCGATCGCCCGGAGCATGCCCCGGGCCTTGTTCATGGTTTCCTGGTATTCCCGCTCCGGCACCGAATCCGCCACGATGCCGGCGCCCACCTGGATGGTGGCCACCCCGCGGGCGAAGAGGACGGTCCGGATGGTGATGCAGGTGTCCAGGTTGCCGGAAAAACTCACGTACCCCACCGCCCCGGCGTACGGCCCGCGGCGCATCGGTTCCAGCTCCTCGATGATCTCCATGGCCCGGACCTTGGGCGCACCCGTGACGGTCCCCGCGGGAAAGCTCGCCCGCAGGACGTCGAAGGCGGTGCGGCCCGATTCCAGGGTCCCCCGGACGTGCGACACCAGGTGCATGACGTGGGAGTACCGCTCCACGGTCATCAGATCGGCGACCTCGACGCTCCCCACCCGCGCAACCTTGCCCACGTCGTTGCGCCCCAGGTCCACCAGCATGATGTGCTCGGCCCGCTCCTTGGGATCCGCCCGCAGCTCCTCTTCCAACTGCTGGTCCTCCTCCTCCGTCTGGCCGCGCGGCCGGGTCCCGGCGATGGGCCGGAGATCGATCCGGTCCCCCTCCAGGCGCACCAGGATCTCCGGGGAACTCCCGACCATCTTCAGGTCGCCCAGGCGCAAGTAATACATGTACGGCGACGGGTTCACGATCCGCAAGGCACGATAGACGTCGAAGGGATCGACGTCGGTCCGAACGCTGAGGCGCTGGGAGAGGACGGCCTGGATCACATCCCCGGCCTCGACGTAGTCCTTGGCGCGGGCTACGGCCTCGCAGAAGCCCTCCCGGGTGAAGTTGGATTCGAGGTGCGGGTGCCCGGCGCGCGCCGCCCGGCCCGCCGGCGCCCCCATCGGCCGGCGCAGGGCCGCGATAATGGCATCGATCTTCTGTTGCGCCTCCCGGTAGGCCCGCTCCACGCCCGACGGGGTCTCCTCGGCAACCATGGCGTTGGACACCACGGTGATCCGGTGGGTGACGTTGTCAAAAATCAGCAGGGTGTCCGTCAGCAGGAAGAGGGCGTCGGGCAGTTCCAGGTCGTCCTTGGCCAGCGTGGGCAGCCGCTCGATGTGGCGGACCACGTCGTAGCTCAGATACCCCACCATCCCCCCGGTGAAGCGCGGCAGGCCGGGCACGCTGACCGCCCGGTAGCGCTCCAGGATCCGCATCAGGGCGGTCAGGGGGTCCTTGACATCGGTGAGCACCTGGCGTCCTTCTCCGCGCAGGATCTCCAGTTGCTCGCCTTTGGCGCGAAAGACCAGGCTGGGATTGCTCCCGAGGAAGCTGTAGCGCCCCCATTTCTCCCCGCCCTCCACGCTCTCCAGGAGGAAGGCGTAGTTCCCGCTGTCGATCTTCCGAAAGGCGGAGACCGGGGTTTCCATGTCGGCCAGGATCTGCCGGGCAACCGGGATCAGGTTGCCCTGGCGCGCCAGCTCGCGAAAGGTCTCCAGATTCGGTGTGTACACGGCGCCGCCTCACACGGGACGGGTGTCCCCACAGGGGAAAGATGAACGTAACACGGGGACACGCAGGGGGTCAAGGAAACGACGGTGCAGACTGGGAGTGTCGGCTGGCGGTCACCAGCGATGAGAAGGGATCAACCCCGGGCAGGTGTCAGCTGTGCGGATCATACGCTCTCGATCCCTGCACCTCAGTGCACGTTGAGTACCACCGCGCACATCAGTGCGCGGTCAACAATTGGTCGATCTTGCCCTTCAAGGTGCCCTTGGGGTGCGCGCCAATGACTTGGTCCACGCGTGCGCCATCCCGGAAGAATACCAGCGTGGGGATGCTCCGGATCCCGAATCGCGCTGCGATCTGGCGGTTTTCGTCCACGTTGACCTTGCCGATGCTGAGACGACCAGTGTACTCCCCCGCCAGCTCTTCCAAAACCGGCGCGATCATCCGGCACGGGCCGCACCATTCTGCCCAGAAATCCACGAGGATGAGCGGCTCCGACTTCACCTTCTCTTCGAAATCGGCATCGGTCAATTTCAGGATCTTCCCCGCCATGCGATCTCCTTGGAGTGCCACGACCACCAACCGCAGAGCAGTGTACGGAATCACGTCGCAACCTGTCAAGCACATTATCGCCTTTGACGGCGAAAGTGGCGGAAATAGAAGGGATTGAGCTTGGCAAAGAATAGCAGAGCGATGCACGGCGACCTCACCCCGATCCCACCGGCCTGAGGCGACTGCAGCTCCTAACCTAGTCAGGCCTCTTTCCAGGGGATTTCCTTGACTCGGCTCTGGGGTGGATGTAGGCTCTCACTCGTTTGGAAGCCTTGGGGGGCCAGTTGATGGCGAAGATCCTCGTCGTGGATGATGAGGCCTTGCTCCGAAGCGTCCTCAAGGATGCCTTGGAAGAGGCGGGGTACACCGTGGTCCTGGCAGAGAACGGCCACGGTGCCATTACCCGGGCGAGGGCCGATCGTCCGGATTGCATTCTCATGGACATCATGATGCCGGACCTTGACGGCTACGACGCCTGCGCGGTCATCAAGGCCGACCCGGCGCTTGCGGCGATCCCCGTGTACCTCATCTCGGCAACGCAGGACCTCCGGGTCGTCGATCGCGCTGAACACGTGGGTGCTGCGGGGCTCCTCCCCAAGCCAGTCCCCATGGAGGAACTTCTGCAAACGGTGGCGCTCGCGCTCAACCCCGCCTAGACCTCATTCACCCTCCCACGCTCTGCCCGGTAGGCGGAATCACTCAGCGCAGGCGTCTCACCTCTCGCGGCGCGACCCAGCCGCTCGCCGGTCCGGATATCAAGACACACCCGCGACCAGTGGTGGCCGAAGGACGACAACCACCGCGTTTTCTCCGTAGACCCTACTCCGCAAGCCCACCGCCGCCTTGACACACCTTGCCATACCAGCGCAGAATGCCCGGGCCACAACTTCCCGGCACCGGCGCCCGGGTTCCGCCGCCCAGATCGCAAAAGGCCAGTCACGTGGAAGGTTCAGAGCAGCATTTGGACTCCCTCACCGGCGTCCTGGCTTCCTTCCAGGAATCCCTCGCGTACACATTTCAGGACCCGTCGCTCCTCGATCTTGCCCTCAGCGTGCTCCGGCCTCCGCTGACCCCCGAGGCGGCCGCCGCCCGGCAGCGACTCGAGTTCCTGGGGGACGCGGTGTGGGGCCTGGCCGTGGCCGAGGCGGTCTTCCAGACCTGGCCCCAGGCGACGGCCGGCGACCTCACCCGGTTCCGGTCCAGCTGGTGCAGCACGCCAGGACTCGCGCAGATCGCCCGCCAGATCGGGCTCCCGGTGCCGGAGGGGCCCGGTCTCCTTGAGCCAAGCGACCGAGTGCTGGCGGAACTGTTGGAGGCTGTCCTCGGCGCCATGGTGAAGGACGGAGGCCTGGAAGCCGTCCGCGTCCTTGCCCACCGCCTGATCACCCAGCACGGCCTCGCCACGGCGGCGCCGCCCGTGGACCCGAAGTCCGCCCTGCAGATGCTGGCCCAGGCCCGCTACGGTACGCTGCCGACGTATCGCCTTCTCGAACGCCGGGGACCCCCGCATCATCCGATCTTCCGTGTCATTGTGAGGGTGAATGGCGAGGGCACCGAGGTTGCGGCGGAGGCGGAGGGAACCACCCGTCAGGCGGCAGAGCAAGAGGCAGCCCGGCTGGCCCTGCAGCGACTCAACGCCGAGCTTTCCCCATAGACACAAGATCTCGTGGCGCGACGGCCCCCCTGGCCCCATGCCTGGTATTTCGGCTTGACAGCCGCTCTCCCCCCATGTTAGCGTGCCCCGATATGTGACGGGGTAGACCGTCCGAACCCCTCCAGGGAGGGGCGTACCCGCAAATGCACCTGACCAAAATCTCTCTCTTCGGATTCAAATCCTTCGCGGACAAGGTCGAACTTTCCTTCGAGCCCGGGATCACCGCCATCGTCGGCCCCAACGGCTGCGGCAAAAGCAATATCGCCGACGCGGTCCGCTGGGCGCTGGGTGAGCAGAGCGCCAAGCTGCTCCGCGGCGACCGCATGGAGGATTGCATCTTTGCCGGCAACGCGCGGCGGAAGCCCATCGGCCTCGCCGAGGTCACCCTGAGCCTCACCAGGAATGAGGGGCACCTGCCCACGGAGTACGGGGAGATCGAGGTCTCCCGTCGCCTCTACCGCTCCGGCGAGAGCGAATACCTGCTGAACCGGGTCCCCTGCCGCTTGCGCGATATCACCGACATGTTCATCGACACCGGCCTGGCCGGCGAGCCGTACGCCTTGATCGAGCAAGGAAGTATCGGCAACGTGGTCAACGCCCGGCCGGCCGACCGCCGCGTCCTGATCGAAGAGGCGGCCGGCATCATGAAGTACAAGACCAAACGGCGGGCCGCCCTCAACAAGCTCGAGGCCACGGAGCAGAACCTGCTGCGCCTCCGCGACGTGATCGCCGAGGTCGAGCGTCAGCGGAACTCGCTGAAGCGGCAGGCCAACAAGGCCGAACGATATCGTGAGCTCGACCGGCGGGCCACGGAACTGAAACTCTTCCTGAAGTTCCGCGAGCACACGGCCCTCTGGGAGGAGCTCCAGGCCCTGCTCGCGCGCTTGACGCCGCTGCAGGAGAGGCTGGGTGGCCTCCGAGCCGGGATCGCGGCCAGCGAGGCGACGCTGGAGGCGCGGCGCCTGGACGCCCTGCAACAGGAACAGGCGGTGGCCGCGGCGCAGGAGGCGGTCTACGCCCTCCGGGGGCGCATCGACCGGGATGAAGCGGAGCTGCGCAACCTCGCCCAGCAGATCGAGACGGCCGGCCGGCGCCGCACCCACAACGAAGCCACCCTGGCGGCCCTGGGGGAGCGGGCGCGCATGCTCCTGACCGAGCTGGATGCCGGTTCATCCCGCGCGGCCGCCCAGGAGGACGAGGTGGGGGCGCTGGAGGCGGCCCTGGCAGACGAGGGCGACTGCTTGCGGGAGGCCGAGGCGGCCGTCGCCGCCGCCGTGGCCGAGCTGGAGCAGGCCCGCGGCCGGGCCGCCCACCAGGGGAGCCAACTGGCGCTCAAGCGGAACGAGCTGGCCACGTTGGTGGAGCGCAGCCGGCAGATGAGCGTCCAGGCGCAACGGCTGCGCCAGCACCACGCCCAGGCCACGTCGGAGAAGCAGGGGGCCGAGGCCTCGTCCTCGGCGGACGAGGCCCGTCGGCAATCGGTGCTCGAAGAGAGGCGGATCGCCCAGGCGGAGCGGGAGGCGACCCAGGCCGAGGCCGAGCGGGTGCGCGAGGCCCGGCGCCGCCTGGAGGCCGAGATCGCCGGTCTCGCGGCGGACGTGGAGCGCCAGCGCGGCCGCTTGGGGTCCCTCCACGAAGTCCGCACGCAGTTCGCCGATTTCGAGGAGGGCAACCGCCTGCTCCTCCAGGCCGGACGCGACCGGCGCCTCACGGGGATCCTGGGACCGCTCGCCGAGATTCTGGAGGTGCTCCCCCGCCATGAGAAGGCGCTGGAAGCCCTGCTGGGCCCCCACCTGCAAGGGGTGCGGGTCCAGACCTGGGCGGAGGCGCACGAGGCCCTCGCGCATCTGTTCCGCTCGGCGCAGGGTCGCGCGACCCTCTTGAGCCCGATGCCGACGGGCGAAGGGACCTGGGGCGAGACGATCCGGGCAGAGGTGGCCGCAGAGCTCGGGGACCTGCCCAAGGAGCTTCGGGGACAGGTCGAGGGCATGGTCCTCGACCTCGTGCGGGTCCCCGAGGGCAGCCACCCCTGGATCACGAACCTTTTGGCGGATGCCCTCGTCGCGAGCGACCTGGACGCGGCTCAGGCCATTGCCCGCGAGCTCCCCGGACCCTTCACCATCGCCACCCTGGCGGGCGAGGTGGTGACCCACCGGGGTGTACACGTCGGCGGCACGCCAGCGCCGCAGGGTCTCCTGGGCCAGCGCCGAGAGGTGCGGGAGCTGGAAGAGGCCCTGGGCACCAGTGAGGTGGGCCTGGCGGGCCTTCACGAGGCGCTCTCGGTCGTCTCGGAGGAGGTCGCGGCCGCCGAGCGGGCCGTCGAAGCCGCTGGGGCGGCTGAGCGCCAGGCAGAACTGGACTTGCTGGCGGTCGAGAAGGACCTGGCGGCCCGGCGGGCCGAGGAGGCGCGCCTCAGCCAGCAGCTGGAACTCTTCGGGATCGAGCTGCAGGCGGTGGAGGCTGACCTCACGCGGATCGCGGGCGAGGTGGACACCCTGCGGGGGGTCGTCGCCCAGGACGAGGCCGAGGCGGCCCGGCTGAGCCAAGCCATCGCCGGGCGGGACGCGGAGATTGCCGGGCTCCGCGAGCGGCGCGAGGCCCTGGCTGCGCATCTCGCGGAGCAACGGGTGACGTTAGCCTCGCGGGTCGCGCAACGGGACGAAACCCTGCGGGACCTGGCGCGGATGCGCCACGACCTGCAGGCGGCCGAGATCGAGACCGCGAGCCTTCAGCAGGAATCGGCGGACCTCGCCACCCAGCAGGCCGCCCTGGAGCGGACGCGGCGCGGCCTGGCCGAGGGCCTGACCGGCCTCCACCAGGACGAGGGACTGCGCCAGGCGGCGCTGGTGGAGCTGCAAGAGACCCGGGCCGCCACCCAGGAGACCATCCGACTCCTCGAGGAGGAGCTGCGGGGGAAGCGGCACGAGGAGACGGAGGTCGCCGAGGAGATTGCCGCCCTGGGCGCGCGGCGCGGCGAGCTCAAGACGGCCATGACCCATCTCGAGGAAAGTCTGTGGCAGGATCATAACGTCAGCCTGCCCGAGCTCCGCGAGCGCTTCGTCGAGGTAAGCTGGGACATGGAGGCCGCGCGGTCGGAGCTGGACGAGCTGAGAACCAAGCTGGCAGAGCTGGGCCCCGCCAACCTGGGTGCCCTGGAGGAGTACGAGGCGCTGTGCCAGCGGCACGAATTCCTCACCACCCAGGCCGCCGACCTCGTGAACTCCGTGGCCTCCCTGCGCCAGGCCATTGCCGAGGTCAACAAGACGATCAGGACGCTGTTCGATTCCACGCTGGCGACGGTGAACCGGCACTTCGATCACTTCTGGCGCCGCCTGATCGGCGGCGGCAGCGCAGAGCTGCGGCTGGTGGAACCGCCGGAGGGCGAGCCCGACGAGGAGCCGGGGGTGGAGATGCTGCTCCGCATCCCGGGCAAGCGGGCCACCGTCCTGTCCCTGCTCTCCGGGGGCGAACGCGCCCTGGCGGCCCTGGCCCTCCTGCTGGGGCTCTTCACGACGCGGCCGAGCCCCTTCTGCCTGCTGGACGAGGTGGATGCGCCGCTGGACGACACCAACGTGGACCGGTTCAACACCGTGCTCAGGGAGATGGCCCAGAGCTCTCAGTTCCTCGTGGTCACCCACAACAAGCGCACCATGGAGGCGGCCGACCTTCTCTACGGGATCACCATGGAGGAGGAGGGCGTGTCCAAGGTGATCTCCGTCCGCATGGCTGGCTGACAAAAAGAGCGTTCGACTGTTCGGTCGTTCGGGTGTTCCGTGGTTCCAGTACGACCGAACCACCGAACTCCCGAACGACCGAACGCTTTTGAGTCTTGAGATGTCCACTGATATGCAAGCGATCCTCAGCGACCTCGTGAGCCGCGTGGGCGGGTCCCGCGGCGCCATCCTGCTGGACAAGGACGGCGTCCCCATCGCCCAGGCGCCCCAGGGACCGGCCTTTGACCTGGAGGCCGTCGGGGCTCTCTCCCGTCCACTCTTGCAGGATGCCCTGGCCGCGGCCGCGCGGCACGGGCAGGGAGGCGTTTTCGAGGTCCTGCTGGAGGCCGAGCGCGCCACGCTCGCCATGATCCCTCTCAAGAACTCCTGCTATCTCTGTTTCTTGCTTTCCCCCGAGGCGATGCTGGGACGCGGCCTCTTCGAGGCACGCCGCGCCGCTACTGCCCTGGACCAAGCCCTCTGATGTCCGCAGAAGCCCCGCCGGGTCCGCCAGGATATCTCTCCCGCCTGCGCGACGGCCTCCGGAAGACCCGCGACGGTCTTCGGGAGAAGCTGGGCGGGCTGTTCGGCGACGCGCCGCTGGACGAGGCGACGTTCGACGCGTTGGAAGAGGCCTTGCTGGCCTCGGATCTGGGCCCCGCCACGACGGCGGCGATCCTGGAGCCGGCGCGTGGGGAGTTCCGCCGGCAAGGCATCACCACGGCCGAGGGGATGCGCGAGTTCCTGGCCCAGCGGGTTGCAGAATTGGTGACCGTCGCCGCCCCGCCCTCTCCGGCGCCGTCCGTCCCGCCCCACGTCACGCTGTTCCTGGGGGTGAACGGCTCGGGCAAGACGACGACCATCGCCAAGCTGGCCGCGCGCCATCGCACTGCAGGTGAGAGCGTCCTTTTGGCGGCAGGCGATACCTTCCGCGCCGCCGCCATCGAGCAGCTCCAGATCTGGGGTGGGCGAATCGGGGCGGACGTGATCGCTCACAAGGCCGGCGCGGACCCCGCCGCTGTCGTCTTCGATGCCTGCAAGGCAGCCACGGCGCGGGGAGTTGACCGTCTGCTGATAGATACCGCCGGTCGCCTGCACACCCGCCGGAACCTGATGGAGGAGCTGAAGAAGATCCACCGCGTCATCGCCCGGGAGGTGCCCGGCGCGCCCCACGAGACTCTCCTGGTCCTGGATGCCACGACCGGGCTCAATGCCATCGCCCAGGCCCGGGAGTTCCATCAGGCCGTCGGCGTGACCGGCCTGGTCATTGCCAAGCTAGACGGGACGGCCAAGGGTGGCGCGGTGGTCGCCATCGCTCAGAGCCTGAAGATTCCCGTGCGCTACGTTGGCGTGGGCGAATCACCCGAGGACCTCCAGCCCTTCGACCCCCACGCCTTCGCCTCCGCGCTGCTTTTCTGATTGCGCCTGGCCTACTTCCCCCTGTCCCTCTTTGCGGTTGACGCCGCCCAAGGGCATGATACGATTCGCCCGGATCAGCGGCCCGGTATTTGCTGCCCAAGGGGCGCCAGAAGCATCCGATGGTTGGACAAATCGAAGAGATTCTCGACGCCCTGAACCGTGCCGGCGTCCGGTATCTTGTGGTGGGCGGCGTTGCCGTTGTGTTGCATGGACACCTTCGGACCACTGCCGATCTGGACTTGGTCATTCAGCTCCAACGCGAGAACGTCCTCAGGGCCATGCGCGCGCTGAGCGAACTGGAGTACCGGCCTCGCGCCCCCGTCCCGGCTGAGGGGTTGGCGGACCCAGATGTCCGCGAGCAATGGATTCGGGAAAAGGGTCTCGCAGTCTTTGCTCTCTGGAGCCCGGCGCATCCAACGCTGGAGATTGACGTTCTGGTCTCCGAGCCGTTCGACTTTGACACAGTGTATTCCCGCGCTCTCCGGGTCCCCCTGCAGAAGACCCAGGCGACTGTCATCGCCCTCGAGGATCTGATCACACTCAAGCGGCAGGTGGGCCGCCCGAGGGACCTGGAGGATGTCACCGCCCTGGAATCCCTACGGGAGGCGGAGGGACAGAGTGAATGAGGTGAGTGCCGATGGCTGAAGGGAAGCAGTCAGACAGCCAGTCGGGTTTGGGTGAATTCGACCGCGGCTTCGAGGGCCATAGCCGCCGTCAGGCAAGGCTCGGCCTCAAACTGACCCCAGCCGAGCGGCTGAGATGGCTGGAGCAGACCATGGAGGAACTGAGGGGGTTGCTGGGACGCGCCCGGCAGGGCCGTCCCATCAAGCCAAAAACCGACTGACCGCCCGGACCCGCCTCAGAATCGGTGGAGCCTCGCCGATGACTCCCAGCGCTTTGCCCCCCACGTCTTCGCTCTATTCGCCTGACTCGTCCACCCTCGGCGGTTCGACATTCGACATTCGGTGTTCGATATTCAAGATTGGATTCGTTCCTCCGCACCACTCTCCTCACCGGAGGTCATCATGCAATCGGGTTCTCCAAGCGTCGTCATCGTCACCGGGGGCGCCCAGGGGATAGGAAAGGGCATTGTGCGCTACCTGCTGGAGCGAGGTCACCAAATAGTCATCGCGGACGTGGATGCCGAAGCCGGCCAGGAGACGCGGGAGGAGTATCGGGGCCTTGGAGAAATAGCCTTCATCGAAACCGACGTCTCGAACGAAGCCTCGGTTCAGCGTTGCGTGCAGCGCGTTGTGGAGGCGCACAAGAGAATCGGCGCACTCATCAACAACGCCGGCCTCGCCCGACCCCCTCGGGAGCCCGTTGAAACTCTAAGCCTGGAGGTCTGGAACAGATTCCTCGCGACCAACCTGACCGGCTGTTTCCTGATGACCAAGCATTGTGTTCCGCACTTGCGTCAGGCGCGCGGGGCCATCGTCAACATCGCGTCCACCCGGGCCATCCAATCCGAGCCTCATACCGAGGCATATTCGGCAACCAAGGGTGGCCTCGTTGCCGTGACCCACGCCCTCGCCATAAGCCTCGGCCACGAGATCCGGGTCAACTGCATCAGCCCCGGATGGATCGATGTTTCCCAGTGGAAGAAACGGAGTCAGCGAAAGGCCGCCGATCTAAGGGAAGAGGATCACGCCCAGCATCCGGCCGGGCGGGTGGGCACGCCACAGGACATTGCCGCCCTGGTAGCCTTCCTGATTTCTGAGGGGGCCGGGTTCATCACCGGCCAGAACTTCGTGGTGGATGGGGGGATGACGAAGAAGATGATCTATGTGGAATGAGCCGCGAAACACATCACCAAGAGGGCACGTCGGTAGGTAATGCGCCGCCGCGGGGGGGAACAGAATATTACTTGTAATGCAACGCCCCGGAATCCTGCTGGTTCATCTGCAATGCAGCATGCCGCTATCGCTTGAGAAACACCCTCAGTCTCTCACTCGTGGGACAGGAGAAGATTCTTCTTGAGTCTCCCTGTTCAACGACCGCTCCTCCATCCATGAACACGACGCGATGGGCCACGTCTCGGGCGAATTGCATCTCGTGGGTGACCACAACCATGGTCATCCCCTCTTGGGCAAGCTGCTTCATCGCCGCAAGCACCTCTTCCACAAGCTGGGGGTCGAGGGCGGAGGTGACCTCGTCGAAGAGCATGACCTTCGGCTGCATCGCCAAGGCGCGGACGATGGCGACGCGCTGCTGCTGGCCGCCGGAGAGCGTGATTGGATACTCGTTCACCTTTTCCGAGAGACCGAAGCGAGCGAGAAGGTCGCGCGCACGCGCTTCTGCCTCTCTCCTCGCAACCCGCTTCACCCGCACGGGGGCCGTCATGACGTTGTTGAGCACGGTCATGTGAGGGAACAAGTTGAAGCTCTGGAAGACCATGCCGATGTTCGAGCGCGCCGAGGCGAGTTCGCGCTCAGACCGCCGGACACGCCTCCCCCCTAGCTCAAGGCGGTAGCCGATGACCTCGCCGTCCACTTCGATCTCCCCTTCATCGTATTCTTCCAGGAAATTGATGCTGCGCAAGAGCGTGGTCTTCCCTGAGCCGCTGGGGCCGATGATCACCACCATTTCTCCGTGGTCAACTGACAGTGACACATTCCTTAGGACCTGTAGGTGACCGAAACGCTTGCTCACATTCCGGATCTCGATCATCGAACGTCTCATCCGGACGGACCCTTCAGTGGCCATAGCGCAACCGTTCCTCCAGGTACCGCCCACACCTGGACAGGGAGTAGCAAATGCAGAAATAGATGAAGCCCACGCCTGCGAAGATCTGGAATGCGGCGGTCGTCCGCTCCACCACTTCGCGACCGGCCATGGTAAGTTCCCACACGCCGATGATGGACACCAGTGACGTGCTCTTAATGAGAACCATGCAGGTGTTGAAGAAAGGCGGCGCCGCCAGGCGGAGGGCCTGCGGGAATATGACGAGGCAGAGCATCAGCGGTCGGCGCATGCCGAGACTCCGGGCGGCATCCCACTGCCCCTTGGGCAGCGAATTGATCGCCGCCCGGAAGACCTCCCCCATGAAGGCACCGAAGTAGATGGAGATAACCAGAATCCCACCTAGGAACGGCTGCACGTTGATGCCGGCGAAGGGTAAGACATAGTACATGGCAAACAGGAGCACCAGCAACGGCACGCCCCGATTTACATAGAGGTATACCAGGATGAGCGTCCGAACGGGGACGTTTCCGAATACCTGAAGCAGTGCCACGAAGAGGCCGATGACGGAACTGAGAACGATGCTTGCGGCGGACATCTCCACCGTCTTGCCCGCCCCGCTCAACAGATAAGGAAAATTGTCGAGGAGTTGGCTGAGCATCTCCGATCCGCACTCAATGAGCTATGGCGAAGCGGGCCTCGAAAAGGCGCAGCATCACGGCTACGATCGAGGTCATCGTCAGGTAGAAGAGGGCCAGGATCAGGTATATTTCATACGTAGCTGCGGTGCGCTCCGACAGCAGTTTCCCCGCTTGCATCAGATCGCCCACCGCGATGGCAGAGACCAGAGACGTATCTTTAATGATGAGAATGAATTGATTGCCGAGGGGCGGGATCACACGCACAAACGCCTGGGGGAGCACCACCAGCCGTAGCACCAGCCACCGCGTCATGCCGAGCGCCTTGGCGCCTTCGACCTGGTGTGTGCTGATCGACACGATCCCGGCTCGAAAGATCTCGGCCACATAGCCGCCGTTTTGCAGTGAAAGCGCGAGTAGGCCCGAAGCGAAGCCGGACAGCCCGAAGCCGGCCATGGCGAAGCCAAAGTAGATGAAGTACATCTGCACCAGGACCGGCGTGTTCCGCACCACCTCGATGTATCCGCTGGCGACGAGATTCAACGCTCGATGCCGTGAGATTCGACCAAAGGCCACCACCAAACCCCAGATCACCGCAATCACGATCGTGAGGGCCGAAAGTTCGACGGTGACGATCGTCCCCTCGAGGAACAGGGGCAAGCTTCGCAGGACAAAGTTGAGATCGAGGAACACGGGCGACTCGATGGGGCAGGCGTCGGCGGCCCGGAGCGTTGTCCGGGCCGCCACGAGTTGGCCTCTCAGCTACTTTCTGCCGCCGGTGTAGAAACGCTGCGGGGGAGGATTCGTGCCGAACCACTTCTTGTATGTTTCCTTGTATTGATCGTACCGTGACCCGGTGCGCAGCTCCTTGACTACAGTGTCGAGGAACAGCCACCACTTAAAGTCGCCCGGCTTCATGAAGATCGCGTTATTCGACATGCTGCCAAAAGTGAAGGGGAGGACCTTGAGGTCCGGATTGCTGGCAGCGAACCATTCCGCGATCGGCGTGTCGGTCTGTGCCGCGGTGACGATGCCGCTCTTCACGGCCAGTAACAAGGCGCTATCCGTGTCAAACCACTTCGTTTTCATCTTGGGCACGTATTGTGTCGCCCGTTCCGCGTTCTGTGGGTTGTTCTTTCCACCGATGGTGAACTTCTCGTTATTCAATTGGTCGACCGAATTGACCTTGAGGTCTTTGCGCACGAAGAGAGAAACGCCGCTATCCATGTAGGGGCTGGTGAAGGCCACACGGTTGGCTCGATCCGGGTAGATGGTGGTCGCGGCTATGCCGAAATCTGCCTTGCCCGACAGCACGGCCGGAAACCGCCCGGCGGAGTCGATGATAAGGAACTCAACCTTGTTGGAATCGCCGAGCAGGCCGGCGGCGATGATGCGGACGAGGTCGATCTCGAAGCCGACGAGGTCTCCCTTTTCGTCCTTGAAAGACAGCGGCGGTGCTGTGCTGTACGTTGCCACGATCAGCTTATCGCGCTTCATGACCACATCGAGTCGCGACTCCTCTTCCGCCCACGCGCTTGCCCCAGACACCAGGAGTGCCCCTGCCGCTACCATACCAGCGATCACACGCAACAGCTTCATGGCAACCTCCGTTTCTCTGACGTTTCAGGATCCACAGTGTCACAACCCGAAGTTGGAAACTGGCTGCGGCCGAGAGCGGCCACCAGGCGCTGGCGGGTAACCGCTGGGACGGCCGAGCCAGTGAAAGAACCCCAGAGGAAAAGTGACGGCGCCGGGGACGCTACCACCGGCCGGAATCGACGTCAAGCGAGATGTGGGCGATGGGGAGACCGCTTGATGCAAACGACCACTGACGCCATCCGCACTACCCGGTTGTCGGATCAGGGGGTGGGGGTTGGGGGATATGGGCGACCGCTATCGGGGGAGCGGGATGCAGTAGTCCTTGATCTTCTTGTTCACCGTCTTGATGTCGATCCCGAGCAGGCGGGCCGCCCGCATCTTCTTCCCCCCGGTGTCCGACTGCACCCGGGCGATGTGGACGCGCTCCATCTCCAAGAGGGAGGCGGGACCGTGGGACAGGGCAGGCGGAATGGGGGACCAGGTTCAAAAGCAACCTTTGTGCAGACAAACCACGGAGGGTGAGTTGAGGTGCTGCCGCGGCAGGGGAGGCGGCATGCTGCCCACCCCCGCTCCCCTGAGACGCCTCCCCGTCCGGCGGTCGTCTCCCAAACCCCTTCCCCCGGTCCCTCATTTCGGATACAATCCCCATCGCCCCGAGGCCGGCGATCCAGTTAAACGCGTTTTGCCCGGCGGGCCCACCCCGGGGGTCGCGAGCCTGTTCTCCGGACGGCCCGCCGGATAATAGCTAATTCGTTAGGCGCCATCACGCGTTATGAGCACCACCGGTCAACTCATTTTGATTCACTTCTGCACGGGGTTCTTGGTCTGGTTTTGTGTAGCCACGATTCGTGGGCACATGGCAGACAAGACATACGATGCGAGGATGTCCGCACCGTTCCGCCGACTTCTGATGCGCGGCCGACTGGCTGACCGAGCGGTCTGGGTTCGCCAGCAGAGGCTGCTTGCGTGGTTCGGTCTCGTGCTCGGTTTGTTCGTTTACGTAGCAGTAATGATCAAGATATTGTCATGAAGTAGTAAAAAAGGTACCGGACACCTTTTGGACGCTAACTGTTGGATCTCCCTGGGGTGGCTTTTCACTTCATCGGCAGCGATATGTGCGGTGGAGACCGGATGAAGCTCTCCTCCCTGGTAGAGGAACTACACGCCCCCGTCCTCCGGGTGGCCATGCTCCGGGCAGTACGGTTGCCTTCCCCGACTTCAGTGCTTGTCCTTCCCTGCTCGGCTCTCGGCTCTGCGCTCTCAGTCCCAACGTTTTCCCTTGACTCGAAGCCCGGCATTCGCATACAAAGGCCTCGCCCGTCTGGAGAGCGAGATGGCGAGCTTGGCAGAGAACCCCAAGGCAGCCCGTGGTGTGGCCTCCCGGCACACCTGCAAAGCCTCCCCTGTCCCCTACGACCTCGACCGCCCGAACTGCTTCGTTCCCACGGGTCATCACACCGGCGAGCGCTGGCCGCACGCCGCCCATCACTTGAGAAGTTGCTTCAGAACCAACGTCCCTCAGCTCGTCCCTCAGCATACGCCGGCGCGAGGCAGTCGGCGCATCGGGGCAGCGGCGTAAGGACGCCTCCCCGTTGGGCCGACGAGGGTCACGGAGACGTGTAAATGCAAAACGTGCCGTACGCGGTTTGCCGGCTCGACTCGGCGGGCAATCGGATAAGTGGGTATCTTATTATCTCGCCGCTCTATGTCGAACTGCGGCGCCTCGATTCAGACGAAACGCGACAGCTAAATCCCCAAGAGCCGATCACGTCACGCCTCTGGCAGGAGCTGCCAGCCATGGCCCGAGACGAGACTCCTCGATTACTTCAGCGAAGCATGGGTGAAGAGACCTTTCTGTTAGCCGAGGAGTTGACTCGAGATTCCGCGTTCTTGCTCACTGTCGAGCCAATCACACTGGCGGCGCCCAGGTTTGCCTCCGAGCGTATGAGTGATCGATTACGAGCGTGGGTCGAAGCCGAGCGTGCAGGTGTTCCCCTTTGCCCCTTCAAGTGTCGTCTGTGTGGAAACCGTCTTGAAAAGACCGATTCCTCTACGATAGCCGCTCCGAGCGAACTCCCTAGTATGGGCTATTCATGTCGGGAACATCAAAGCCAAGACGCCGAATACAATCCGGCCTTGAAGGTGTGGACGGATACTCGCAATTGAGGCCGCTCTGGTTCCGAGCGAGCGGCCCAACACGCGGCCGCACCTGATCACTGCCGGTGCAACTTTGAGCGGCTGCGAGTGATCTGCAGGTCGATGCGCCAACGTGAGCGGCCCTCGCAGCGGTAGACTTGGGTGACCCCGGGTGGCTCCGTATCTTCGGCGGTCGGCGCATCGGGACGGCTCAGGCGCCGCCCCATTAGTAGGATCCGGTGCGGAGGAACTGGGACTCCGCCGTCTAAGGGGGTGGACAATACGATGATTCGGTTGGGTGGCGCCGTCGTTGTAGCACTCCTGCTTGGCACGGCGTCGTGGTCAATGGCATTCGAAGACAGCTATGACTGCCGTGCGTTGGCCGAGACGAGCATCGGGTGGGATTCAAAGGCGTGGAAGTGCTCGGCGGAAGCTTCGACCTCCCTCCAACGTCCGGCGATCGTGAAGTTGTCCGATCTCAACGCTCCTGTCCCTCATCTCACGGGGCAAGGGGTCACGCCGCTTCGGAAGGTTTCAGAAGCTTCGGGCGTCGTGTGGTTCATCGAGGAAACGGCCACAGGTACGATAGTTGGTTGGACCCTTTTGGAGAAACCAGGCCCCTTCTCGCCTCCCCACGCAACGCTCGTCAGTACGAAGACCTATGAGCTCTTTGGCCCTGGTACCTTTACGGCCCTGTACAGATGCGTCCCGAATCGTCCGTCTGGGTGAGGCTCCATGGAATCCAGCGGCCTCGAGCGGCTCAACAAAGGCATGTCAGACGGTGTATAAGAAGAGACGTTGGTTCAAATCCCCCGGTCCCTAATTTCAGATACAATCCCTGTAGGTTTCAGGCCGGCGGTTCAGTTCAATCTGTTATAGGCCTATTCACTTGACTCAACTAGGCGCCAGATGTTGTGGTGCGGCGACTCGACTCGCCACATGATATTGGGGTTGGTTGAGTGAAGTGAATAGGCCTAATCTGTTATGCCTGGGGCCGAATCCCGCAATCGCGGGCCTGTTCTGCGCGGCGCCTGCCGGAAAAAAGTTTGTTAGGCAGAAGCAGGGGGCCATTCCCGTTGGAAGTCCTGATCGGGATAATAGTATTGGGTTCGATCCTGTGGGCCCTATTCAGACCAAAGCCCAAGTGCCCGCACGGTGTACGCGCCGGCACCCTGTGCCCGAGGTGTCGGGAGGAGGAGAGACTTCGCGCAGTTGAGGCTGAGAAAGCCCAACGCAGTATCGAAGAGGAACACCGTCGGCAAGTCCTTCAGGAGCAAGAGCGGCTTGCCCAGGCCAAGGAACAGGAATTCCAACGGCTCCGCGAAGCCGCCGCCCTCCAAAAGCTCGATCCCTACAGTTTCGAGATGTTGTGCGGTTCCCTTTACGAGCGCATTGGGTGGACCGCACAAGTCACCCAAAGAACCGGAGATGGGGGGATTGACGCCATCATTCAAAGGGGCCAGGTACGGAAAGTACTCCAATGCAAGCGGTTGTCCCGCGGGAATGTCGGCGTAGGTCCGGTTAGGGACCTTTTCGGTGTAATTCAATCAGAGAAGGCGGCTGGTGGAATCCTTATTACGACCACTGGCTTCACCACCGGAGCTGTAGAGTGGGCTGCGGGCAAGAACATTGAACTCATCGACGCCGCAGCGCTCATCGCTCTCTTGCGACAGCATTTCCCAGATAGCGGCTCGCTGCCAGACGCGCTTGTCGAGCACCAGCTCACCCAGGAGCGCATCACCAAACGGATCCAAGAGATCAAGGACATCCTAAACTCCCCTTGCCCGCTATGTGGGAAGGTGATGGTTATCCGAAGGGGGAAGTTCGGCCAGTTTATTGGGTGCAGCGGATATCCGGCATGTCCTCACACAAGGGATATAGAGCCCCTCTCGGAGCGCCGTCGTCGGCGTGGGCGCACGTCCAAGGGGGGCAAGCGAGTGTCATTTCGACTTGACTGACCGAATCATCACCACAGATCAGGAGCCTGCCTAACTCGGCGGCGTTGTGACGCTGCCTCGTTAGGCAGACGAGAACTGCTTTCCCCGAAATAAACGAGTACTGGTCGCTAAAGTGACTGAGATTCTCAGAACGTGGCAGGCTCACGGCCTGACCTGCAAGCTTTGGCAGGAGCCAGCAGGCAGTTATCGCGGCTGCGTGTTCATCGCCGGTCAGCCCGTGGTGTGTGCGGAAACGCCAGCGAGTGCTGGTCAATCGGAGGCCGAGTCTGCCGTCGAAACACTTGCTGCTGCGCGGGCCCGGCGTCGCAGAATCTGGCTCATCAAAGATACGACGCCATTCGTGGACATCGCGATGCATCTGGAGCCCCCGAAGGGAGTTCCTAACGCCGAGTGCATCCGAGAGCCGTTCGCCATAACGGCGGATGTCGAGGTGATTCCTTGTAGCTGGGAGGTCTTTCACGCGATTACGTCGGCATGTGATCCACCGGGTGCCAACAGGGGAAGGGATGCGGATCTGAGGGCACCCCTCTACTTATTCGCTAGGACCAATGCGCCGCGGTCACCTCACTCCGAGTGGGATTCAGATGAGAAGCTGCAGCTGTGTATTGCTCTAAGCAGGGTTGTGCGGCCAACGTCGCTCGGTTTCGAATATGCAGCGCGGCTAGTGGGAGACCTCCACTCCGGCGAGTTCGAGCTAATCCCAGGACCAGTACGCGGGTTTGGCGCTCATGCTTGGATCTCTGAACCGGAGCGCGACTGGCTCTCTCCTTCGGACCTCACACGACTTCGAGAGGTCGCCTCGAAGTTCTTCGACGACCCCTTACCCCAACCATCTCGCCTCTGGCAGGCTTTCTGGTTCTTCGAATACACGGCTCAGACTGAACGGCTTCACATCCGCTGGTTGTTCGTCGCGACGGCAGTGGAAAGCCTTCTTTGCACCGATACTAGCCAGTCAACGAGGCACTTCACGCGTCGGTTGCCGGCAATGGCCCAGATGGTGAGCCCGGCACCGTTCTCTAAGGACGACGCGAGTCGCATGTGGGGGATTAGAAGCGCGATCAGCCACGGATCGAAGCGCGGTGGTCTTGGCGAGGAAGACTTGGCAGTCTATCGCAGGGTCGAAGAAATCTTGCGTGCCACGCTCGAGCGGGCGATTCTGGATAAGACCTTTCGTGCGATCTTCGCGTCCATCGAGTCAATCAACGCCGCATTCCCGGTCGATCCGCCGCTGAAGCGGGATGCTAAGTGCCCATCGTGTGGCACGACGGTGGTCTTTGCCCCGTAATGGGGGACGTTTAATGGGGGACGTTGGTTCAAAAGCAACTAATGGGGGACGTTGGTTCATACATAAAGGGGGACGTTGGTTCAAACGCAACTATTCGATAGGTGCCCCTGAGGAGAGGAGCCAGGTGCATGCCGCGGCAGACGAGGCGGGTTGCTGCTCACCCCCGCTCTTCCCAGATCCCCCTGTCCGGCGATCCTTCCCCAAGACCCTTCCCCCGGTCCCTCTGTTCGGATACAATCCCCATCGTCCACAGACTACCGGTTCAGCGTAACCCATTGTACCCGGCGGGCCCGCCTCCGGTGGCTGGAGCAACCCCGTCAGGTCGCGATTCGGCTAGGTGAGGATATCTCATGACCTCAGTGGGAGATCTCATTGCGGCGCTGGAGCGGGCTCCGGGCATCGTAATACCTCTGGTCCGCCAGACCAATCCGGCGATTCTGAAACGTCGCCCACCGTCGGGAAAGTGGTCTATCCACGAGCATGCCTGCCATCTTGCCAAGGTTCACCCGCTGTTCTTCGAGCGCCTCGATCTGATGCTGGCGGAAGACAACCCCCCGATCCAATCGTACGAGCCCGGAAGAGACGATCCGGAGGACGCGCTGCTGCAGGTCAGTCTGGAGAGCGCTTTGCGTCGGTTCAAGGCGGATCGGGACCGCCTCGTTGGGAGGCTTCGCCAGCTCAAGCCCAAGGATTGGACGAGAACGGCCCGGCATGACGAGTACAATTCGTATTCGGTGTTCACGATGTTCAGGCACCTGGCGTTCCACGACTTTTTCCACGCGTACCGGATCGAGGAGCTACTTCTTCGCAAGGATTGGCCTGCCCCCTCTTCAATCCCGGAGGCCAGCTGAGAGTCACGGCCCATCCCGCGGCTGGAGGGGCCTCGTGTCCCGGCAAGCTCGCTTGCCTGCGCGCCTGCCGCTCACCCGCCGCCCCGTTATTTCGTCGAGAGACGAGGAATCACCCATGAACTTTGACCACTTCGAATGTCTCAGCTTTGACTGCTACGGGACCTTAATAGACTGGGAAACGGGCATTTCGTCCGCGTTACGGCCAATACTGGAGAGGCACGAAGTCTCTGCCGACCATGATGCCCTGCTGGAGTTATACGGAAAGGCGGAGACGGAAATCGAAGCGGGACCCTATCGCCCCTATCGCGAGGTTTTGAAGGCCGTTCTCGCCAAGTTTGGTGATGTCCTTGGGTTTGCGCCCTCCCGAAATGAGCTGGAGAGTTTTTGTACGTCCGTGATGAACTGGCCTGCCTTTCCGGATTCTTCCCAGGCCTTACGCGCGTTGGCGACCCGATACCGACTCATCATCTTATCCAATATCGATGACGACCTCTTTCGGTTTTCGCAGAAGATTCTGGGTGTCGAATTCGATCACGTTTTCACAGCGCAGCAAATCGGCGCGTACAAACCATCCCGCCGAAACTTCGAATACATGATCCGACACGCAGGAGCCCCACAGCATGCAATCCTGCACGTCGCGCAAAGCCTTTTTCACGACATTGTCCCTGCCAAGGCAATGGGGCTTTCGACCGTGTGGGTCAATCGGCGCCAGGGTCTCGCGGGGTTTGGCGCAACGCCTCCCGCCGAGGCCGAGCCGGACTCGCAGGTTCCGGATCTGCGCTCGCTCGCAGTGTTGACCGGGACCATGGCGTGATCCTATCGCGGCATAACAAATGCGTCGAGCCGACGCGGTAGCCCGCGCCGCTCACGCAGGCCGTGAGGCTATGGCGGGGTTGCTCGCGGAGAAAGGTCGAGGTGGAAGGGCTCTGAGTCTGAATGAAGGCCGCGTCGAATGAACGTTGCTGTACTCATCGTCGGTGCCGGCCCCACCGGGTTGATGCTTGGAAATCAACTCGGTCGGCGCGGCGTTCGCGCGCTGGTCGTCGATCGGAACCCCGGCCCGTCGATTCAGACCAAGGCCCTCGGGGTGCAGGCACGCACCCTCGAGATCTACTCCCGTCTCG
>CAZNWB010000037.1:0-8753 GCA_964576535.1 uncultured bacterium
CGGCGTTCCCTTTCCCGGGAGGGGAGCCGCCTGCGTGTGGGTCAGGAAGTCTTTGATCTCGCCAAGGTCGGCGAGGTGGTGGTTGTGGGATGCGGCAAGGCGGCGGCGCCGATGGCCGCGGCTGTCGAGGAGATCCTGGGAGATCGGGTCAACCGTGGGGTCGTCGTCACCAAGTACGGCCATGTCCAACCCACGAGCAGGATCCGAATCCACGAGGCCGGCCACCCGGTCCCCGATGACGCCGGCTTGGCTGGGGCCCAGGCCGTCCTGGACTCCGTCCTGGGTCTCGCCTCGGAGGATCTGGTCCTGGCTCTGATCTCCGGCGGCGGCTCGGCTCTCACCCCCGCCCCCGTGAAGGGGATCACGCTCACCGAGAAGCAGGCCCTGACCAAGGCCCTCCTGGCCTGCGGGGCGGATATCCGGGAAATCAATACGCTCCGCAAGCATGTCTCGCGCTTCAAGGGCGGGCAGCTTGCGCGGGCGGCCCAGCCCGCCCGGGTGGTCACGCTGATCCTCTCCGACATCGTGGGAGACCCGCTGGATGCCATCGCCTCGGGCCCCACCGTCCCCGATCCCACCACGTATGCCGATGCCCTCGCCATCCTCGACAAGTACCGCATCCGCGGGCAGATCCCCGGGACGGTCCGGTCCCACCTGGAAGCGGGTGCCCGCGGCAAAGCGCCAGAGACGCCCAAGCCCGGCGAACCCCTGTTCGGCCGCGTCCGCACCCTGATGGTGGGGAGCAACTTTCAGGCCTTGGAGGCGGCGAAGGAGGAGGCGCGCGCACTTGGCTTCACCCCGATGATCCTGTCATCGTTCATCGAGGGGGAGACGCGGGAGATCGCGCGGATGCACGCGGCGTTAGCCCGCGAGGTCCAGAGGAGCGGCAATCCGGTGCGGCCGCCTGCCTGCTTCATCTCCGGTGGGGAGACCACGGTGACCCTTCGGGGCTCCGGCAAGGGCGGACGCAACCAGGAATTCGTCCTGGCCGCCGCCCTGGACATCGCGGGGTTGCCGGGGACGGTGATTCTCAGCGCAGGGACGGACGGCACGGACGGGCCGACGGATGCCGCGGGGGCCGTCGCCGACGGGGAGACCTGTGGGCGGGCGCTCACAATGAGCCTCGACCCCCGCGTGGCCCTCGACACCAACGACGCCTATCCCTTCTTCGAAAAGCTCGGCGATTTGATCATCACCGGCCCCACTAAGACCAACGTGATGGACGTCCGATTGGTGCTGGTAGGATAGTCCCGCCCTGGGCTCTTCCCAAGAGCGTTCGGTGGTTCGGGGCACCCACGCCATGGCGGTGGCCATCCACCGCGGTGCCGTGGGTCCCGGTGGTTCGGTGGTTCACGAAACCGGCCCGCGAAAACGGGATTGCTCATTCGAGCAGGCCAACGTGAAGAAGCTGACAGGGTCCTCCATGCATCCGTACCGCACCGGGCCATTTCGGCAGCTCCTCGTCCGCATCGCCTCAGGGCTACTATTTGCCTGTCTTGCGTCCGTGGTTTCGGCACAGAGCCCCCCAGTACAGACCAAGACCTTCCTGTGGAAGATCGCCTCGCCGACGGCCACGGTGCACCTGCTCGGTTCGGTGCACGTGGCCTCCCAAGACATCTATCCCCTGGACCCCAGAATAGAGTCCGCCTTCCAAAGAGCGCAGACGCTCGTGCTGGAGACGTCGCTGGACCCTGCGGCGCAGGTGCAGGCGGGGCAGAAGCTGGCGGCCGCGGGCATCTACCCTCCGGGGGATTCGATCGACCTGCACCTGGATCGGGACACCCTGGGGCTCCTTCAGCAGCAACTGAAGAAGTCGGGCGCGCCCTTCACAACGGTGCGCTCGTACCGGCCATGGTTCGTGGCCGTCATCTTGGTGCTGGCCGAGATGCAACGGCTCGGGTATCACCCCCACCTGGGTATCGACACCTACTTTGCCGAGAGGGCCAAGGACCGGAAGCGCATCGTGGGGCTCGAAACCATTGACGAGCAGGTCGCCCTGTTTTCGGGAATGTCCGAAACTCTCCAGGCAAACATGCTCAAGGAAGCGCTGACCCAGCTGGATGGACTGGGAGAGCTGATGCCGAAGGCGCAATCGCAGTGGCGGACGGGGGACGCCAAGGTCATTGATGAGCTTCTGCTGACCCCGATGCGCAAGGATTTCCCAGACGTGTTTCAAAAGCTTTTCGTGGATCGGAACCGGAGGATGGCGACCGCCATCGAGGGCTACCTCAGGACAACCGGCGAGTACTTCGTGGTGGTGGGCAGCGGGCACCTGATTGGCCCGGAAGGCATCCTGGACCTCCTGCAGGCGAAAGGCTACGTGCCGGTCCAGCAGTGAACGTCCGAAGAAGGGGTCGCCGGACGCACCGGGGGCTGCGAAGAAACGCGGAGCGATCGAGAAAGGGGGCAGTATGGCAGAGGCACGGCAGATACGCCTAACCGTAACGGGAATGACCTGAGGGGGATGCGAGAGAGAAGTCAAACAAGCCTTGGAAAGGCTTGCCGGTGTCAAGATTCAATCCGTGGATCGGACGAAAAACGAAGCGCGCGTGAGCGTGGAGGGAACGGCGATATCGGTTGATCAGATGATCGCCGCCATTCAGTCGGGCGGAAGGTTCCAGGCGAAACTCGCTGCGGGCTGAGCATCGGCGTTCATCTGTGTCTATTTGTGGTTGCAGAATTTATTCCCTTCCCCGCACCGGACGTTCGATCAGTAGAGGCTCGATCTCCGGGGGAACCAGGCGAGTGACGGACTCCCCGCGGGCGAGGCGCGTGCGGATCGAAGTGGCCGAGATCGCGGCGATGTCCGCAGGGAGCTGGATCACCCGGATCCTGTGGGCGTACGGAGCTGCGTCTGCGCCGGCCAGGAAAGCGGTGACGGCCTCGGGAGGATCGGGCGCGCGGTTGGCGGCGATAAAGTCGCTGGCCTTGAACAGGGCGGAAAGCGAGGCGTCGCGGTCGGCGTAGTATTTCGGGTCGAACAGGCGGACCAGGGTGTCAAAGCCGACGACGAACGTCAGCCGCGTTCCCGTCGGATAGTGCGGGCGGATGGCCTCGCCCTTGTCCACGAAGCGGCCCTGGCTGCAGGCAGCGACAGAAAATGTGGGACGGGCTTCGACGAAGCGTGCCAGGAGGCTGAGGCGCCGCTCCAGCGGAAGGCCGGAGACCACCTTGTCCACGTTGGCCCTGGCCAGCAGCAGGAGGACTTCATCCGGGGACGTCATCCGACCCGCCTCTCGAATCAGCCAGACGTGCGCCACCGTCAGGGGATTGAAAGAGGCGGAAAGGCATAGCAGGGCACCTGGGCGATCCCCGATTCCCGCGGGCGCGCGACGCGCAAACGTCAATCGGGGCGGCCCCTGTGGATCCAATCCCGCCAATAGCCTGGCAAACGCTTCTTCGTTCTTCAGTCCGTGGTCCCTCATCAATCCAAGCTCATCACGCCATCGCTGGAACGCTGGGATGCGAGCCTCCTAGCCTCCTAGCCTTCGAGCCTCCCAGCCGAGTGGTGAGTCAAGACTATCCGTGTGGCTGTCGCGGGTCAATGGATTGGGAGCCCCGGGGGGAGGAATCGGGATGAAGCCAGTGTCCGAATCTTCAATTCCGACGCGGAGTTGCCAAACTTCGGGGGGGATTTTACCTTGACAAAAACGCAGCACCCGGCTAGTTTCAGCCTTTGTCTTTTGCGAGGGGTCGATGTTTCAGGCGCTCAGCGACAGGCTGAACGGGATCTTCAAGAAGCTTCGCGGCTACGGCCGGCTGACCGAGGAGAACATCGCCGAGGCCCTCCGCGAGGTGCGCCTGGCCCTCCTGGAGGCGGATGTCAACTTCAAGGTCGCCCGGTCCTTCCTGGAGCGGGTACGCGAGCGCGCCATCGGCCGCGAGGTCCTGGACAGCCTGACGCCCGGCCAGCAGGTCGTCAAGGTCGTGCACGAAGAGCTGACGGCCTTGATGGGCGGGGCGGCCAGTCCCCTGCGGTCGGCCGGCCAGCCGCCCACGGTGGTCATGCTGGTGGGGTTGCAGGGCTCCGGCAAGACGACCACGGCCGGGAAGCTGGCGCACCTGCTCCGCGAGCAGGGCCGACGCCCCCTGCTGGTGGCGGCGGACCTGCAGCGGCCTGCGGCGCAGGAGCAGCTTGCCACCTTGGGGCGAACGCTGGGGGTCGAGGTGTATCGCGCCGCTGGCGGGACCTCGGCCGTCGCTGTGTGCGGCGAGGCGGTGAGCCAGGCGCGGGCTCGACTTCTGGATCCGGTGATCCTGGACACGGCCGGCCGCCTGCACATCGACGAGCCCTTGATGCAGGAGCTGGGTGCCATCACGGCCGAGGTGACGCCGACCGAGACCCTGATGGTGCTGGACGCCATGACGGGACAGGATGCGGTCAACTCCGCCACGGCGTTCCATCAGGCGCTGCAGCTCACCGGCACCATCCTGACCAAGCTGGACGGGGATACGCGGGGCGGCGCGGCCCTGTCCATCCGCGCCGTCACCGGGACGCCGATCAAATTCATCGGCGTGGGAGAAAAGCTGGACGCCCTGGAGGTGTTCCACCCGGACCGGATGGCATCCCGCATCCTGGGGATGGGCGATGTCCTGAGCCTGGTGGAGCGGGCCGAGAAGACCTTCGACGCCAAGCAGGCGGAGACCCTCCAGAAGAAGCTCAAGGCGCAGGCCTTCACCCTGGAGGACTTCCGGGCTCAGCTCCGGCAGCTTCGCGGGATGGGCCCGCTGGAGCAGCTGGTCGGGATGATTCCCGGGCTCTCGCGGGTCAAGGGACTGCCAGATGCCACCGCCCAGGAGAAGGAGCTGAAGCGGGTCGAGGCCATCATTGACTCCATGACACCGGGCGAGCGGCAGCGGCCCGAGGTGCTGAACGGCAGCCGGCGCAAGCGGATCGCGGCCGGGTCCGGCACCAGCGTGGCGGATGTCAACCGGCTGCTGAAGCAGTTTGCGGACATGCAAAAGATGATGCGGCAGCTCATGCAGGCTGGCAAGAGCGGGCGCCTGCCAAAGAACCTGCCGTTTTCCCTTGGCTAACTCCGATCGCATCCCGCCCCGAGGCGGGACGCGGGACAATCCTCCAGGAGGTTCCATGGCGGTCAAGATCAGGTTGCGACGCATGGGCACGAAGCAGACGCCCCACTACCGGGTAGTGGTGGCCGATTCGCGCGCGGCACGGGGCGGGCGGTTCCTCGAAAACCTGGGCACCTACGACCCTTTGAAGGACCCCGTCGGGATCGCCATTGACGCGGAGCGGGCCCTGCGCTGGCTGCAGAAGGGTGCCCAACCGACCGATACGGTCCGGCAGTTGCTGAGCAAGATCGGCGTCATGCGGCGGTACGCCGAACTGCGTGCCAAGCCGCAGGCGACCGCAGCCTCCGCCTGATCGCAGAGGACGCATGGCCCAACCAGGCTACCTGATCCTGGGCCGCGTCGTGAAGGCGCATGGGCTTCGGGGCGAGGTCAAGGTGGCCTTGGTTGCCGAATCGTGGGAGCCGTTCCGGACGCTCGGCCGGTGCTGGCTCGGCCCACCCGCGGGTCCGCTGCACCCGTTCAGACTGGAACGGGAGCGGGGACAGGGGCGCGCCGTGGTGCTCAAGCTGGGAGGCGTGGATACCCCCGAGGCCGCGGCCGGTCTGCTGAACTACGAGGTGGCCATTCCGTGTGCCGAGGCCCCGGCGCTGCCGGAAGGCACCTTTTACCATTCCGACATCCTGGGACTCCAGGTGTGGGAGGGAGACCGGCACCTCGGATGCGTGCGTGAGATCCTGGAAACCCCGGCCCATGACGTGTACGTCATCCAGGGGCCGACCGGCGAGTGGATGCTGCCCGCCACGCGGGCGCACATTCGCCGGATCGACCTGGCGGCCGGTCGGATCGAGCTGGAGCATTGGGTGGACCTGGTGACCCCGAATTCAGGAGGCGACGAAAGCGCTGAACAAGCGGTTTGACATCCTGACGCTGTTTCCCGGAATCTTCCAGGGACCCCTGCAGGAGAGTATCCTGCGCCGTGCTCAGGACAAGGGCCTCGTGGAGATCCGGGTTCACGACCTCCGCTCCTGGACGCAGGATCGGCATCACGTGGTGGATGACGAGCCCTACGGGGGCGGGGCGGGCATGGTGCTGAAGCCCGCGCCGGCCTTCGAGGCCGTGGATACCCTGCGCCGGGGGACGGAGACCCGGGTCATCGTCCTCTCGCCCCAGGGAGTCCCCTTCACGCAAGGGATCGCCGGGGAGCTGGCCCGGGCGTCGCATCTGATCCTGCTCTGCGGGCGATACGAGGGGTTCGACGACCGGATCCCCCAGGGGCTCCAGGCCCTGGAACTGTCCGTGGGCGACTACGTGCTGACCGGGGGCGAGCTGCCCGCGCTGGTGGTCCTGGATGCGGTGGTCCGGCTGGTTCCGGGGGTCCTGGGGGACGCCACCTCGGCGCAGACGGATTCCTTCTCCAGCGGGCTCCTGGAGCATCCGCAGTACACGCGGCCACCGGTGTACCGCGGGATGGCCGTTCCGGCCGTGTTGCTGTCGGGCGATCATCAGGCCATCGCGCGCTGGCGACGCAAGCAGGCGATCCGGCGCACGCGCGAACGGCGACCGGACCTCCTGGCGCGCGTAGCCCTTTCGGAGTTGGACCGGGAACTCCTGGCGGAGATCGAAGCGGAGGATGCCTCCGCAATGCAAAATGTAAAACCGACAACCGACAACTGAAAATCGAAAGCGGATTGGAGCTGTTAGTTTTTCATTGTCGGTTTTTCATTGTCGGTTTGCAATTGTCAGTTGGTCCGCCCCAGAGGGCGGACGAGGGGGCGAGCGATGTCATTCATTCAGGCAGTCGAGGAGCCGCACCTGCGGAAGGACCTGCCGCCCTTCAAGCCCGGGGACACCGTCAAGGTGCAGGTGAAGGTGGTGGAAGGGGACAAGGAACGGTTGCAGGCCTTCGAGGGAATCTGCATCCGGCGCCGGGGCGGCGGGCTCAGCGCCACGTTCACGATCCGCAAGGTCACGTACGGCGTGGGAGTGGAGCGAACATTTCCCTCGCACTCGCCGAGCATCGAACGGATAGAGATCTTGCGGCAGGGCCACGTGCGGCGGGCAAAGCTCTACTACCTCCGGAAGCTGAAGGGCAAGGCGGCCCGCATCAAGGAACGCCGCACCCAGTAGCCCGCCGACCCAGGCAGCGGTATGGGCAGCTCGCGCCAGGCAAATGGACCCCGGCGGCGGGCCGAGTCACGGGTCAGTGCGGAACGAGGTACGCTCCCTGATCCTTTCCCCATCCTGCATCGCGGGCGTGGATGAAGCCGGCCGGGGGAGCCTCGCCGGTCCGGTCGTTGCGGCGGCGGTCATCCTCCCGGCCGGGGTGGTTCTGCCAGGCCTGGCAGACAGCAAGCTGCTGACGGCAACGGCCCGGTCGCGCATCGCCGAGGCGATCCAGGCCGTTGCCGTGACCTGGGCGGTGGCGGCCGTCGAGGCGGCGGAGATTGATGCCACGGACATCCTGCGGGCAACCCTCCGTGCCATGATTGAGGCCGTGGGGAAGCTCTCGCCGGTGCCCCGGTTGGTGCTGGTGGATGGCGCCATCGCCCCGCGCCTGCCGATGCCGGCCCGTGCGGTGGTGCGGGGGGACCGGCATGTGCCGGTCATCTCGGCCGCGTCCGTCCTGGCAAAGGTCGCCCGAGACCGCACCATGGAAGACTGGGCGCTCCGCTTCCCTGCCTACGGATTCGCCCAGCACAAAGGATACGGGACGGCCGCCCATTGCGCGGCCATCGCGCGCCACGGACCTTCCCCCATCCATCGGGTCACCTTCGGCGGCGTGCGGGAGCATGTGGAAGACGCGGTGCCGCAGGCGCGGTTGCGGTGACGGGTCAGCGTCAAGCGCTGGGGCGTCAGGGTGAGGCGGTGGCTCGAGACTACCTCACCCGTCTGGGAATCCGGATCCTGGTCGAGAACTTCACCTGCGCGGCAGGCGAGGTTGATCTGATTGGACGGGAGAAGGGCGTCCTGGTCTTCATCGAGGTAAAGACTCGCACCACCGACGCTTTCGGACCGCCGCACCTCGCGGTGCATCGCCGGAAGCAGCGGCAGATTGTCCGGGCCGCTCAGTGGTACCTAGCGGAACAGCGAACCCCGGATGCGGCCAGCCGGTTTGACGTGCTGGCCGTGACCATGCGGAAGGACGGAAGCCCTCCGCGCATTGAGTGGGTGAAGAATGCCTTCCCGGCGGAGGGGGAGGAGGTCTGGTAATGAGTACCGACCCGGGGCCGGTGAACCTGCGGGAGATCCTGGGAAGCGTGCCCTTTTTCCGGGAGTTGAGCCCGGGCGAGCTGGACCGGATCATCGCCCTCGGGCGTCTGGTCTCCTACCCCAAGGACGCGGTGCTGTTCAAGGAGGGAGATCCCGGTGAAGCCCTGTACATCGTCTTGGACGGCTCGGTCCGCATCGGCAAGGTGGTACCCGGGGCCAAGGAAGAGGCCATGGCTTTCATGGAGCGGGGAAGCTGCTTTGGCGAGATGGCCCTCTTCGACGAGTTCCCCCGGTCGGCCACCGCCATGGCCCATCAGGAGTGCCAGGTGTTGTTCCTGGAGAAACAGGCCTTCCTGAACCTTCTGCACGCCGACTCGGCGATTGCCGCAAAGATCCTCTGGGCGTGCTGCCGGACCCTCTCCCTCCGACTGCGCGAGACGACCGACCGCATCGTGACCTTCTTCGCTCTCGCCCGGCCGTACTGAGCGACGAAGCGTAACCGCCAAGCC
>CAZNWB010000037.1:8853-17632 GCA_964576535.1 uncultured bacterium
GCCCTCCCTACGGCATTCCTCCTCTACAAAGGAAAGGTCCCCTTGCCCCGGAACATTCCCACCATCAGGCTCCAGCAGCCGCCGATCAGGATCCCGAGAACCACGTACAGCCCGAGATAGGCAAACGTCCCCAGCAACGCGAATTGCATGGGGGTTAGCCCGAACTGCATCCCATAGCGCCAGGCGATGAATGGGCTGGCCAGGGCCAGCCCTGCCACCACCGTGGAGAGAAAGGCGAGGAATCCGTACTCGCGTGCTTGCTTGAGACAGCTCGCGCTGGTGACGATGGCCCCCGCCACGCCGAGGACCAGCCCGTACAGGCCGTATTCTCTCTCGATGGCCGGATTGCCGGGCAACACGCTGAGCCACCCCAGTCGCTGGCCAATGCCGAGCGCCGCCGTCAGGATCCCCGGGACCACCGCCTCGACCACGACCGCCAGGAACCGGCTCATGGGACCACCTCCAATCGCTGCGACGACTTGGAATCCAACAATAGCTGCCGGTCCAGGGGAAAGCTACAGAAACCCACCGACCGATTAACCACAGATTCCGCAGATTACGCAGATGGTTGATCAATCCCTGATTGCCCTCCGATATTCTAATCGATCTCCCATCCGTCTCGGTATTCCGCCCCTCGCCGTCAGGCAAATCCAGAAAACCTCCTTCCCCCTGGATGGGGGAAGGTGAGGATGGGGGTGAGAGGTCCGCGGATACCACCCCCACCTTTGTCCTCCCCCATCCAGGGGGAGGAAGGGCTTTCTTCGATCCGGGTGCCTTCTTGGTGTGGGGAGAGACGAATCAGGATTGAGCTCCTTCCCCCGGGTACCGGGTACCCTTTGGGTGAGGTGTGGGGGAAGGCGGGGATGGGGGTGAGAAGTTGGCAGGGCGCGGGCTTCCTCGTTGACATGCCTCAGGCGGTTCACTAAGGTCCCGGCTTGGTAGTGAACCATGGTGCTGGCACTGCTTGTCCTGATACCTGTCCTGGTCTTCAGCCTGTGGGCTTTCTTTCGCTTCACGCCGTCCACAACTGTCCGTGGTGTGCGCTTGTTCAACGGCTCTGTCATTGTCGTGGGCCTGCTTCTGTGTGTCGGCTGGTCGGTCCGCACGTATTTTCAGATGGCCGGGACCGTGGATCGGTCGTGGTGGCCGGTGGTGAGCGCGCTCGGCGCCACGGCGATCTTCCCCGTGTGGCTGATCCTCGCCGCGGTGCTCAGGTGTGTCATCTTTCCCGATCGGCATGCACCCGGCTCGCCCGGAGGCCGCTGATAAGTGGGCATGCTTGCCGCGTCATTGCTCCTCCTGCCCAAGCGCGGCGACTGCCTGCTCCTCCCGAAAGACCTCTGATCAGTCCCGACTGCCGCCCCCCCTGGTTTGGCCTCCGCCTAGGCTTGCCTTGCTCCTCTTGAGTCCCGGACGAACCCACCGTCTCCTTGACTCCATCGCCGAATAGCCACCGCGCGCCCCCGCACCGAGCGGTGCCGTGCCTTCGGGTCCGCCCGTCTGGTTCCGTATCAGCCCCCTGGCCAATCTGTTTCCGCGTCACCTCGCTGAAACGGTTTCGTCTTGACACGATTCCATCGGCTGCGGCATGCTCCTGCCGCTTTCGGGGGTCCGCTGCGCCTCTCATGGAGAACGAGTGGCCTACGTCGAGCTGAAGAGCCTGAACAAGAGCTTTGCGGGCAAGCCCGCGGTGCGGGACTTCGGGCTGAGCATGGAGAAGGGCGAGTTCGTCTCGCTCCTCGGCCCGTCCGGGTGCGGCAAGAGCACGACCCTGCGGATGATCGCCGGGTTCGAGGAGCCCGACTCGGGCGAGGTCTGGCTCGGGGACCAGAACGTCCTGGATCTGCCGGCGCACCGGCGCGGGATGGGCATGGTCTTCCAGAGCTATGCGCTCTTCCCGCATCTCACGGCGTGGGGCAACGTGGCCTTCGGGCTCCGGATCGCGGGCCGCGCGGCCGGCGAGATCCGGCGGCGCGTGCCCGAGCTCTTGGACCTGGTGGGCCTGCGCGAGGTCGCCGGCCAGTACCCGCGCCAGCTCTCGGGCGGCCAGCAGCAGCGCGTGGCCCTGGCGCGGGCGCTGGCCATCGAGCCGCGGGTCCTCCTCCTGGACGAGCCCCTGAGTGCCCTCGACGCCGTGGTCCGTGTGACGCTTCGCGAGGAGATCCGCCGGATCCAGAGCGCGCTCGGCATCACGACGCTGTACGTCACCCACGACCAGGAGGAGGCGCTGGCGATCTCCGACCGGGTCGTCGTCATGCGGGACGGCTGGGTGGAGCAGGTGGGGACGCCGGAGGCCGTGTACGCCGAGCCGGCGACGCGCTTCGTGGCCAGCTTCATCGGCAAGATGAACCAGCTTTCCGCCGTCGTCGAGTCGGTGCGGGAGGGACGGCTTCGGTGGGGGGAGCACCGTCTCGCGGTTCCGCCCGCCGCCACCGCAGGGCTCGCCGACGGGCAGGCGGTGCTCGTGCTGGTGCGGCCCGAGGCCATCGCGGTGGCCCCGGCCGGCGCCGAGGGACCGGCGGGCGAGAACCGCCTCCCGGCCACCGTCGAGCTCGTCACGTTCCTGGGGCCGGTGACCCGCCTGAGCCTCGAGACGGGGGGCCGGCAGGTCCTGGCCGACGTCACCACGGGCGATCGGGGTCGCTTTCAGCGGGGGGTGTCGGTCCAGCTCGTCTTCCCGGCGGCGGCCTGCCGCGTGCAGGCGGACGAGTCCACCGGAGGGCCGCGATGAGCAGCCCGCGGCGCCGCCTCCGACGGGCGGCCTGGCTCGTCCTCGCGCCCTTCTTCGTGTTCGGCCTGGCCTTCGAGATCCTGCCGGTCCTGACCCTCGTCCGCTCGAGCTTCACCGCGGGCGGAGAGTGGAGCCTCGCCAACTTCGGGCGCGCCCTCACGCCGATGATGGTCGCCTCGTTCCGGAACAGCCTGCAGCTCTCGGCTGTAACGGCGCTCCTGGGCGTGGTCGGGGGGACGGTCGTCGGCTATGCCATCATCACCGCCCGGAGCCGCTTCGTGCGCGAGTCGCTGACGGCGCTGGCCGACGTGACGGCGAACTTCGGCGGCGCCCCGCTCGCCTTCGCCTTCATCATCACGCTGGGCTCGACCGGCGTGATCACCCTCCTTCTGAAGGCGGTCGGCGTGTCCCTCTACCCCAGCTTCCGGATCTACTCGGTCTCCGGCCTGACGATCGCCTACGTCTACTTCCAGTTGCCGCTGATGATCCTGCTGGTCGTGCCGGCGCTCCTCGGGCTCAGGCAAGAGTGGCGGGAAGCGGCGGTGAACCTCGGGGCCACGCGCGCGCAGTACTGGGGGCGGGTCGCCCTCCCCATCCTGGCCCCGTCCCTGCTCGGCAGCTTCCTGCTGCTCTTCGCGAACGCCTTCGGCGCCTACGCGACGGCCTGGACGCTGACCGGCCCCGACGTCAACCTCGTCACCGTCCAGATCGCCGCCCTCGTGCGAGGCGAGGTGCAGCTCGACCCGGCGCTGGCCGACGCCCTGGCGCTCGTCTCGCTCGGGGTGATGGCGGTGTGCGTCGCCGGCTACCGGTGGCTGGCCACGCGGCCGTGGAGGGCGGCGCCGTGAGAAGGCGGACGGCCTGGCGGGTCCTCACGCTTGCCCTGTTCCTGGTCTTCATGCTGGTGCCGCTCCTGGCGACCGCCCTCTTCTCCGTGTCCATCCGCTGGGACCGGACCATCTGGCCGGAGGGGTTCACCCTGCGGTGGTGGCAGGCCGTCACCGCCCGCTCCGCCTTCCAGGACACGCTGCTGAACTCCCTCGCGGTGGCGGCGGCGACGGTGGCGGTCTCCACCCTCCTGGTCACGCCGACGGCGTACTGGGCCCATCTGCGGGCGCCGAAGGCCACGCCCTGGATCGAGTTCCTGGCCATCGTGCCCTTCGGGCTTCCGGGCGTCGTGCTGGCCCTCGGGCTCATCCGATTCTACTCCGGCGTGCCGCTTCCACTGATCAACACGCCCGCCATCCTCGTGGCGGCCTACGTGGTGCTGACGCTGCCGTTCATGTACCGGCCGCTCGTGAACGCGCTGGAGGCGGTGGACGCCCGGACCCTGACCGAGGCCGCCCAGAGTCTGGGGGCCGGAGGATGGCAGACGCTCGTCCGCGCCATCCTGCCGAACATCCTGCCCGGCGTCATCAACGGGAGCCTGCTGGTGTTCTCGACGGTGTTCGCCGAGTTCACGCTGGCGAACCTCCTGATCGGCGCCCGCTTCAAGACGTTCCCCATCTACCTGGTGGAGTTCACCCGCTTCGACGCCCGGCAGGCGAGCGCGCTGGCGGTGATCAGCTTCGTAATCGCGTGGCTGGCGTCGGTCCTCATCATCTGGCTGGTCGGGCGCGGGGACCGGCCGCGGGAGACCCTGGCCGCCCGCTGAGGCAGCCGGCCGGGGGAAAGGAGGCGAGCGGAAAAGTTCTGGTCCAGGACGGGGCGGCGGGTCCAAGCGCATGGGCCGCCGCGGGTCGTTTCACTCGCGGGAGGAAGAGACATGAACCGCACACTTCGCCGACTCAGCACGCTGGCAATCGCGGTGACGATCGGGTGGGCCGCGGCGCCGGTCGGGGCCCAGTCCACGCAGGCCCTGATGGAAGGCGCCAAGCGCGAGGGCAAGCTCATCAGCTACGGGATGTCCGACGACTGGGTCAACCTCGAAAAAATCTTCGCCGCCATCGAGAAAAAGATCGGGGTCAAGCACACCGATACCGACATGACCAGCGCCGAGCAGATCACGCGGCTCCTGGCCGAGCGGAACGCTCCGGTGATGGACATCGCGGACATCGGCTACGACTTCCTGGGCAAGCTCATCGAGAACAACCTGGCCATGCCGTACCGGAACTCGCACTGGGACAAGATCCCCAACAACTTCAAGGACCCCCAGGGCCGCTGGGCCGTCGCCTACTGGGGCGCCATCAGCTTCCTGGTCAACACCGACCTCGTGAAGAAGCTCCCGGAGACGTGGGACGACCTCCTCCGGCCGGACTACAAGGACATGGTCTGCAGCCGAGACCCGCGCGTGTCCACGTACGCGACGGGGGCGGTGCTGGCGGCCGCCTACGCCCACGGTGGCGGCGAGAGCAACGTGCAGCCCGGGATCGACTGGTTCAAGCGGCTGCGGGACACGGGCAACCTCCGCAAGGGAGTGGTCCTCAACGTGGCCTCCGTCCAGAAGGGGGAGTGCCCGATCTCGCTCGTGTACGACTTCGACGGATTCGCCAAGCGCGATGCGACCGGCCTGCCGCTCAAGGTGATCATCCCGAAGGACGGGACGATCGGCATGCTGTTCGCGGAATTCATCAGCGCGGTCGCCCCGCACCCGAACGCGGCCAAGCTGGCCAACGACTTCCTTTTCTCCGACGAGGGGCAGGTCATGCTGGCCGCCGGCTACGCGCACCCGGCGCGGAAAGTGACGCTCCCGCCGGATGTCGCGGCCAAGATGCTCCCCGAGAGCGCCTACGCCAAGCTGCATTTCCCCTCGAGCCTGGCGGCCTTCTCGGCGGCGGTGAAGAACATCGCGGACGGCTGGAACAAGGTGGTCGGCGCCCAGTAGAGGACGGGGCCGGCCGGGTGTCTCCGCGCGCGGCGCAGGGGCCGATCCCCCTGCGCCGCCGACGGCTCCACGAGAAAGGTGTCCGGTATTTTTTGTCCGGGTTAAAGAGAAGGGAGGACGTTACCGGAGGAGATGAGTAGCTATCCCAACAAGGGCCCCGCCTAAGACGAGCCACGCCGAGTTCGGCCGCAGGCGCAGGACCAAGACCGCCGCGATGAGGGCGATGCCCACCGTGACCCCATCCACGAGCGCCGCCCGGGCCAGGTGCCAGGTGACGGCCGCCATCAGTCCGAGCGACGCCACATTCACCCCGTCCAGGAACCCCGCGGTCCAGCGGGACTGTCGCAGTCGCGGGATGATGGGATTGCTGGCGGCCACGAACACGAAGGACGGGAAGAAGATGCCTAACGTGGCCAGGAGCGCGCCCGGCACACCGGCCACGACGTAACCGACGAAGGTGGCCGTCGTGAAGACCGGCCCCGGGGTGACTTGCCCTACGGCAATGGCGTCCAGAAGCTGCTGGTCGGTCAGCCATCCGAAGCGTTGGACGAGATCCGCTCGGAGGAACGCCAGCAGGACGTAGCCACTCCCGAACAGGATGGAGCCGACCTTCAGGAAGAAGGTTGTCAGCGACCAGAGGCTCACGGGAACGGTTACCCCGGCGGCCACGGCCGCGGACGCGGGGGAGCCGCCGAGCAGGATCGGCGCCGTGACCGCCGCCGCGCCCGCCCCCCGCCCCCAGGCCCCCCGCACGTTCTGCACGGCCATGACCACGACGCCGCCGGCAAACAGCAGCAGAACCTCGTTCACTCCCAGGAACGAGAGCACGACCACCGCCAGGCCGGCCGCGGCCGTGAGCGGTCCCTTCACCGCGGTCTTCCCGAGGCTCCAGAGCGCCTGGAGAACGATGGCGATGATGACGGGCTTCACCCCGTAGAGGAGCCAGCCGACCTCCGGGAGCGTCCCATAGCGCACGTAGGCCGCCGCCAGCGCCAGGACGATCAGCATGGCCGGGAGGATGAAGCAGGTCCCGGCCACGATCAACCCGCGCCACCCCGCCCGGACCAGGCCGAGGTGGATCGCCATCTCTGTCGAGTTCGGCCCGGGAATCAGATTCACCGCACCCAGGAGGTCCATGAACTGCTCGCGCGTCACCCAGCGCCGCTTGCGGACGACCTCTACCTCCATCATGGCGATGTGCGCGGCCGGACCGCCGAAGGCGATCGTCCCCAGTTTCAGGAAGAACCAGGCGAGCTCCCGGAGTGGTCGGGCTCCCCGGGGGGCCGCGGGCACATCCTCGGCAGGGTCAGGCATGCTGGCAGTCCCTCTGGATACCTCGTCTTCTTCGCTTGTCCCACGCACTGCCCGTCATAGATACGGGAAGTATACGAGACCTTGCGGCTTTCGTGCCTTTTTTTCACGGTCGGGGGTGACCCGAGGCATCCTCCGTCCTTCCCAACCCCTGGAAACCCGGGCACCTTTCGCCCCATGAGGGGCAGGCGCGAGGTTCGATGCGCAGGGCGCCACCCCCGGCCCTAGGCTTCCTCACCCTGTAGATTTACCTCACAAGGGACAGCTTTTCGATTGACGCGGCCAGCGGCCCTATGCTACCAGAGGCCATCCTCAACGTGCGAATCCCCTCCTCCATGGTCGGAGGCGGTCCATGCTCGCCAAGGTCCTCAGCAGCGCAGTCCTCGGCGTGGACGCCTATGTGGTGGCTGTGGAGGTGGACATCGCCCTGGGTCTCCCCACCTTCAACACCGTAGGCCTCCCGGACGCGGCGGTGAAGGAAAGCCGCGACCGGGTCAAGGCCGCGATCAAGAACTCCGGGTTCGAGTTTCCCGCCAAGCGGATCACCGTCAACCTGGCCCCCGCCGACATCAAGAAGGAGGGCGTCGCCTTTGACCTGCCGACCGCGGTCGGCATCCTGGCGGCCCAGGAGGTTGTGCGTCCCGATCGGCTGGGCCAATTGGTCATCCTGGGGGAGCTTTCTCTGGACGGCGGGGTGCGGCCGGTCCGCGGCGTCCTGTCCATGGCGGTGGCCGCCCGGGAGGCGAAGCTGGAGGGGCTGATCGTCCCGGTGGAGAATGCGTCCGAGGCCGCCGTCGTGGACGGCCTCGCCGTGTACGGGGTGGAGAGCCTCCACCAGACGGTCGCCATCCTGAACGGGGAGCAGCCGGCTTCGCCCACCCGGATCCACCTGGAGGCTGCCTTTGCCCAGTCGGCGGAGTACCCGGTGGACTTCAACGACGTCAAGGGGCAGGAGCACGCCAAGCGCGCCGTGGAGGTAGCCGCCGCCGGCGGCCACAACATCCTGCTCATCGGGCCGCCGGGGTCGGGAAAGACCATGCTGGCCCGGCGGCTGCCGACGATCCTGCCCAACCTGTCCATCGAAGAGGCCATCTCCACCACGAAGGTGCATTCGATCTGTGGGCTGCTGCCGCCGCGGATGGCGCTCCTGGCCACCCGGCCCTTCCGGGCGCCGCACCACACGATCTCCGACGCCGGCCTCATCGGCGGGGGGAATATCCCGCGGCCGGGAGAGGTGAGCCTGGCCCACCACGGGGTCCTATTCCTGGATGAACTGCCGGAGTTCAAGCGGCACGTCCTGGAGGTCCTGCGGCAGCCCCTGGAGGACGGCCAGGTCACCATTGCACGGGCCCTGTCCACGCTGACCTATCCGGCCCGCTTCATGCTCGCTGCGGCCATGAACCCTTGCCCGTGCGGATACGCCACGGATCCCACCAAGGAATGCTCCTGCACGCCGCTGCAGATCCAGCGCTACCTCGCCCGGATCTCCGGCCCGCTGCTGGACCGGATTGACATTCACATCGACGTGCCACCGCTGAAGCACCGTGAGCTGAGCGGGGACCCGTCCGGCGAGCCCTCGGCCGAGATCCGCGAGCGGGTGGGCCGCGCCCGCCAGGTCCAGCAGGACCGCTTCCGCCGGAGCAAGATCTACTGCAACGCCCACATGAGCCCCCGCCAGATCCGCAAGCACTGCCAGGTGGACGGGGAGGCGCGCAGCCTGCTGGACACGGCCATGGAGCGCCTGGGCCTCTCGGCGCGGGCGTATGACCGCATCCTGAAGGTTGCGCGGACGATCGCGGACCTGGAGGGGACCGAGGCCAGCCAGCCCGAACACATCGCGGAGGCCATCCAGTACCGGTCATTGGATCGCACGCCCCGACGGTGAAGCTGTCGGGGGTGCGTGGGGATCGCAC
>CAZNWB010000037.1:17732-24925 GCA_964576535.1 uncultured bacterium
CCCGACGATGATCCTGTCGGACGTGTGCGGACCCCGGCCCCCCGGGGTGACGGGGCTGAACACGGAGGGAACCGAGTTCATGAGGATGTCAGCGTCTCCGGTTCATTGCCCAAATGATAGAGTCAGAGTCTGGCCTTGGCGTTCATGGCGCACCAAGGGCAATGCCGTTGGTACCGGCGGTTACTAGTTTCGGATGACGGGTGATTCTCCCCAGAGGTCGGGGAGACCACAGGGACACTCACAAGAACACAAGAACAAGGGAGGAGGGTACGCCAATGCCAAAGGTCACGCAACTCGTCCTCAATTTGCAGAGCAAGCCCGGGGTCCTGGCGAATGTCGCGGGAGTACTGGGCAGGGCCGGCGTCAACGTCGAGGGGGTGTGCGGCGTCGAAACCGCCGGGCGGGGGAAAATCCGCCTGCTGGTTTCCGACGTTCCCAGGGCGGAGGCAGCGCTGAAGGCCGCGAAGATCCGCTGCGGGCGCGAGGATGCCATCACCGTTTCCCTGGAGAACCGGCCCGGGACCCTGGCCCAGGCAGCGGAGAAGCTGGCCAGGGCCAAGGTGAACATCAAGTGCGCCTACTCAGCCATGGGCACCGCCCCGGGACCGGCGTTAGTGGTCCTGACGGTTTCCAACTTCCAGAAGGGGCTGGCCGCGCTGGGGGGATAGCCCCGATCGTTCGCGACTGGGGTCGCGAATAATCTCGGGGAATGACCAATTCCCCCGCCTTGGCGGGGCCAATGACCAATGGGGCGGGGATCGGGATCGCAGGCCCTGATCCCCGCGCCAGATCCGCCCGATTGAGCCGATCCCGTGGGGACTTGGACCTCGGGCGGATCCTTATCTTGCGAGGCCGAACGGCAACCGGGTCGAGTCGCCTGACGGTAGTATCCGCAAAGATACCTCCCCGTATCTGTCCCTGTAACCCGCCAGTCGTCATTTCAGAACCCACGGGACCCATCTCCATCCTCGAACCGGCTGAGATTTCAGGGGATTAGCGACACTGTCCAGCGGCAGTCCCCGGCTGGCATCGGCATTGCTCCCTCCAGGCTCAAATTCGAGGGGTCAGGAGGAGGAGCAATGGTCAATTCCCACGCACCGAAGGAACCGATCCAGAGAAACGACGGCCCACCCAGGGAGTTTTCCCGGATCCCCGTGGTCATCCCGGTCCGCGTCGAAATCCTCCCGGCCAACAAGGGCGGTGTGTTTGCCGCCGTGCCGGGCGTTCTGCTCAATATCGGGTGTGGTGGGGGGAGGGTGCGTGTCCGATTGGAGCTGCCCCCCGGGACGCGGGTATTCATCTCCCTGCCCATGGGGACGCCGGGTCTCCGCCTGCTGGCCGAGGTCGTCTGGGGATCCCGGCCCTCCGGATTTTGGAACGAACCGTCCATGTTCGGGGTGCGGTGGATTGACCCGATGTCGGTGGGGGCCCTCCAGGTGGTCTTACTCGGGCAGGGGCTCACCACTCCGGGGGAGGCGGCACATGCATCCCGGGCCTGAGACCGAGGGCCGAGAAGGGCCCACCCGTCCGTCCATTCTGGTGGTGGATCCCGGGATGGCGGTGAGCGAAGCCGTGGCGTTGGTCGTCAGCCGGCAGGCCCACGTCCTGCGGGCAACCACCGGGATGGGAGGCCTTACGATCGCCGCGGAACGGGCCGTGGAGCTCGTGATCGCGGATGGGCACCTGCCGGATATGTCCTCGGCAGATTTCCTCCGCCTCCTCGGGCTGCTGCGCCCCGGCGTGCCCGTCGCGGTCTTGGGAGCGGATGGGCCCTCCCGGGGGTCCTTGGAGCCCAGGGCCAGTGCCTATTTCCCCGAGCCGATCCAACTGAAGCGCGTGTTGGGTTGGATTGCTGCTTGCCTCGATCGGTCGACACCGCCTTGGACGAAGGCGGGACCGGGCGTGGCGGAGCCTCGGGCGCGGTACGAAGTTCCCGTTCAGCATCTCGAGATCGTCCGGTGGGTCATTGAATTCATCGAGCGGTGCTACCAGGACGGGACCCGTTTCTCAGAGGTCGCCCGGGCCGCAGGCGTGAGCCGCTCGCACCTCTGCCGGATCTTCAAGCGGGTCACCGGCCTGTCCTTGAATCGGTTCCTGACCCGCCGCCGCCTACAGGCAGCCAAGGCGATGCTGCGGGACCCGGGCACGGCGATTCAGCAGGTGGCCTCGACTGTGGGGTACCATGATCCTAGTCACTTCAACCGGGTCTTCCGCCGATGGGAGGGGCAGACCCCCTCCTTGTACCGACGGCAGGCCGTCAATGGTGCTCCTCGAACTGGAGGGCGGGGCCTCACCCGCTATTCCCCCCACCAGAAGCCTGCATGACCCCCCGGCGCGACCCTCGATAGTCGTTCGCCAGTTCCCACCTCTGCCCCCCTGCACCTCTTACCCATGCGGGTGGAACGATCGGCAGCGCCTCGTCGGCATGTGGAGTGGGGCGGAGTCACTTCCGTATCCGAATATGGGACACGAGCGTCCACCTCTGGGGCGTCTCGGCACCGATGCGAGGCCTTTCCCGTGGGCCCCACCAAATGGGCCGGAGACCTTTCCCCTGAGATTTCAAGCAGTTCCGATTCTCCCGGCGACTCTGCGCGCTGGCACCATCGTTGCTCTGAAGCTCTTCTGCGACAACGCAGAAGCGGTTTGGCCGGAACGGGTTTTTCAACGAATTGCACCGATTTGCTCTGTTTCGCTTCCGGCGGAATCCTGAGTTTCCCGGGGCAGGAAAAGGCTGCCCCGAGACTCAGCGGCCAAGCCCCATGGGGCGGATGGCTTGCCGCTCCACCGGACCCGGATCCGGATGATGGAAGGAGGTGAGCATCGTGGAAGCCATGGTGTACAGTGGAGAGTTCATGAACGTCACCATCGCCGTGGCGGGGTCGCTCCTCCTGTTTGCAACCGCGATGGCGGGCATCCTCTTGTTCGGCTATGTGGGCGATCAGGAGGCAAAGGGCAGGCGAATCGATTGGCTTGAAGAACCGCTCGCGACGGCGGGGGTGCCCGCCCGGCGGCTTGAAAAGGTAGAGCTTCGCAAAGCGGCCTGACCGCAGCGCCGAGGCGTCAAACCAGGGGCTCGCAGCACGCTCTAAGGCGGGTGGTGCGAGCCTCTGGCTACAACCTTAGACTATTAAGGCCCGATCCATATGCTGTACGGATCGGGGGAATTAGTCATTTATGTCCACCGCCCGCTTTCCTCTCTTCTTTTCTTCTTTCCGCAACAGCCACACTGAGGCATCTTCCATCCTTCGATCATCAACGGAAAGCCTCTTCTTCCGGAAGGATCACGCTTGGCGGGGCCGGGAAAGGTGCTGCTTCGATCCCCCCTGAAGAGGGTCCCGTGCGGATAACCAACCGGAGCGTTCCCTGGCTTCCGTCACCTGGCCCTACGACAACTTTTTTCTCGGGGTAATACGACGGGTGATCGCAGACCCGGTGCAGGGTCCTGGTCCTCGGTATCCCTGAACCCCTTGAAAACGCGCGGCCAATCCATCCTGTTTTGTCGCATAGTTAACAATGGAAGATCGGGGCACTGTTCGCGGCGAACTTTTCGCTTGACAGGAATCAAAAGATGTTTTACTTTCCGCAGGCAAATTGGCCTGCCTTGTGCGCCTATGGCTCTTCACGACGCAGTGTGTTCATCCGTCTCCGGTCCTGCCCCATGGAAAGCGTTCGGGTCCTGCTGTGCGGAGGGGCACCCGGACGAAAAACATCATAACGAAGTTTTGAAAATAGCAAAGGAGGTGGTGGCGAGCCGAACAAGGATGCAGATAGGTTGCAGATAGGTTATAGATGCATCCTACCGTCCCCGCCACGGGGGAATGGATCGGTCAAGCGATGATTGGTGTTGAGGAGGGGAGGACATGGCCGACGAGAGATTGCCGAATCGGATAATGTTTCCTGTACTCGGGATTATCATGAACCTCTGCATGGGGAATCTGTACGCCTGGAGCGTGTTCCGGAACCCCTTGATGAAGGCCTACGGTTGGAGCGCCATGGAGGCGACGATTCCGTTCGCCATCTCAATCGGGGCGTTCGCGGTCGGGATGGTCATGGCGGGCCGCTGGCAGGATAAGGCGGGGCCAAAGCCGGTCGCGGTTACGGGGGGAATCCTCCTGGGCGTAGGGTTTATCCTGTCAAGCTTCCTGGGCAACACGCTGCCGGGACTCTACATCACGTTTGGGGTGATCGTTGGTCTCGGCATCGGGTTTGCGTACGTGACGCCGATTGCCGTTACCGTGAAGTGGTGGCCGGACAAGCGGGGCCTCATGACCGGGATGGTCGTCATGGGATTCGGCGCGGGGGCCATTATCGGCGGAATCGGCGGGCCCATCATGGTGGCGGCGATGGGGGTCCTGCAGACCTTCTTGGTCTTCGGAATCGTCTTCGGGGTCTTGGTTGCGGGCTGCGGCTCTATGCTCAAGAACCCGCCCGCCGGGTACAAGCCGGCAGGCTGGTCGCCGCCCGCTCCCGCTCCCGGCGCAAAGGTCGTCAAGTACGACTATGGACCGGGAGAGATGGTTGCAACCGGCTCCTTCTGGCTGCTGTGGCTCGGGTATCTGATCTCGGCTGGGGTCGGGCTGATCGTCATCTCGCAGGCATCCCCGATCGGCCAGGAGGTCGCGAAGCTGACCCCCGTCGTGGCAGGGGGCGCGCTGACAATCCTCGCCGTCTTCAATGGCCTGGGACGACCGGGATTTGGGTGGATCTCTGACGCGATCGGGCGAAAGAATGCCTGGATGGCCATTTTCGCCATGCACCTGATCTCCCTGTTGTTCATCCTCCCGAATGCGACGAGCTTCGGCACGTACGTCGTCGGGCTCTGCGTGGTGGGGTTCGCGTTCGGTGGCACCCTGGCCCTGATGCCGGCCTTCACCGCAGACTACTTCGGGACCAAGGGCCTCGGGCTCAACTACGGCTACCTGTTTAGTGCCTATGGTGTGGCCGGCCTGGTGTTGACCCTGGTGGCTGCCAAGATCCGGGCTGCTGCCGGGTCCTGGAATACCGTCTTCTGGTACCTGGTCATTGCGTGTGCCGTTGGGTTGGTGTCGGCGGCCGTCGTAAAGGCGCCAGCCCCGAAGGAAGTTGAGGCGAAGGCCTAGTCGCAGCATCCGTTGGTCGGTAGCACATCCTGTGGCCGGCATTCCCGCCTCGGCGGGATGCCGGCCTTTTGCTATTCTCCCTCCCCCCCGGACTTGTGTAGACTGCACAACTAGGCTCCCATTTCTCCGGTACACCTGTCACCCTTGATCCCGGCCCGCAGGTGTATTCTGGAAGCCGGGGGGCGCATAGGACAACGTGGAGCTGATCTGGCTGGTCCCGGGCTTCCCCCTGCTGGGGGCCATCATCAATGGCCTCTTCGGCCAGTGGTACCTCCGGGACCGGGCCTACTGGGTGGCGGTTCCGGCCGCCGGCCTCTCCTGCCTGGTTGCCCTCCTGATCTCCCTTCTGGTCTTTGCGGGCGGCTCTCGCGAAGTGGCCCTGTACCCCTGGATCGTGGCGGGACGATTCCAGGTCCCTGTCGGCTTCCTGGTGGACCCGCTCTCCACGGTGATGATGCTGACGGTGACCGTGGTCGCCTTCCTGGTCCACGTGTATTCCGTCCGGTACATGCACGGCGACCCCGGGTACGCCCGGTACTTCACGTATCTCAACCTGTTCCTGTTTGCCATGCTGGTGCTCGTCCTGGCGAACAATTACCTCCTGCTCTTCGTGGGCTGGGAGGGGGTGGGGCTGTGCTCCTACCTCCTCATCGGCTTCTGGTACGAGCGGAGGAGCGCCGGCGATGCCGCCAACAAGGCTTTCATCGTGAATCGGGTGGGGGATGCCGGGTTCCTGCTGGGGCTCTTCCTGATCTGGACCACCTTCGGCAGTCTCGCCTTCAGCGAGATCTTCCCCCGGGCCGAGGGGGTGCTGGCGCCAGGATCCACCCTTGCCACGGTGATCACCCTGGCCCTCTTCGTTGGGGCTCTGGGAAAGAGTGCGCAGCTTCCGCTGAGCGTCTGGCTCCCCGATGCCATGGAGGGCCCGACCCCGACCTCGGCCCTGATCCATGCGGCTACCATGGTGGCGGCCGGTGTGTACATGGTGGTTCGATCCAGTCCACTATTCAAATTGGCTCCCGACACGTCGAACCTGGTGGCGATCGTCGGGGCCCTGACGGCCGTCTTTGCCGCCAGCATCGGCTGCGTCCAGACCAATATCAAGCAGGTCCTCGCCTACTCCACCATTACCCAACTGGGCTTCATGTTCCTGGCGGCGGGCCTCGGGGCCTATGCTACCGCGATGTTTCATCTCGTCACCCATGCCTTCTTCAAGTCCCTCCTGTTCCTGGGAACGGGATCGGTGATCCTGGCCTTGCACGGGGAGCACGACATCCAACGGATGGGCGGCCTGGCGCCCCACATGCGGGTGACGGCCTATGCTTTCCTGATCGGGGCCCTGGCCAGTGCCGGGATCTTCCCCCTGGCGGGCTTCTGGTCCCAGAGCCAGATCCTCTCCGCCGCCTTCAACGGCGGCCATTACTTCGTCTGGGCCTTGAGTCTCGTCGCGGCCATGCTCACCGCCTTCTACATGTTCCGCCTGTACCTGCTGACCTTCGGCGGCCGGTACCGGGGACATGCCCACGCGCTTGGGTCCCTTCCGAAGGCGCCCGCGGACATGTGGATCCCCCTGGTCATCCTGGCGGTCTTGACCATCGGCGCAGGCTTTGTCGGCGTGACCCCGGAGCATGGCGCCTTCTACGGCTTTCTGCGTTCCGATCTCGCGCTGGCGGGACCGCCAGGGGAGCGGGACCTTCTAACAGTCCCCTTCGCCCTCCTGCCGCTCGGCGTGGCATGCTTCGGGATCGGCCTGGCGTATCTGTCCTATACCCAGTGGTGGGATCAGCCCGCCCGTTTCCGGTCAGTCTACCTCCTGCTCTTCCGGCGATACTTCCTGGACGAGATCTACCACGCCATCTTCCTGGACGGGTTCCGCCGGGTCTGCCGCCTCTTGTGGACCCTGGATGCCCGGGTGATCGACGGCGCGGTCAATGGGGTGGTCTCCCTTGTCCGGGGGTCCAGCACCGCCGCGGCTCGGCTGGACGACACGGTGATCGACGGCGCGGTGAATGGGGTTGCGACATTGGTGTTGCGCACGGGGGCGGTCTCGGTTCAGGTCGATGAGAAAGTCGTGGACGGAGCCGTCAACGCGGT